>JALHNL010000029.1 GCA_022843545.1 Phycisphaerales bacterium
GCAAGCGTGCCCTCGAGAAGCGTCGGAGGACGCTCCGGGGCAACGGCCGGACATTGGCCCGCTACACGATGAGCGCGCAGTGCATCCGCACCAGCGACGTCAGTGGTCGGTGAACCGCGTGAGGAGGCTGTCCTCGCTTGGTGACCGGGTCGACAAGTCGGAGCTCGGGCCTATGGGCCCACTCAAGAACCGCCACCAAGACCTGCGCAGGGAGTTCCAGGCCGGGCTTCTCGACCGAAAGCACCTTCCCGCCGCTCTTGTCGCATGAGCAGTCACGGGGCTGGTCTGACGTGTCGCTCGTTGGCTCGGAGTCGAAGCTCCCGCCATTGCTCACTGGCTTGCCGTGGCAGCACCCGTGGGGCGAGGGCCCGTGGGCCTTTGTCGGGTTTGGAGAAGCTCGCGCGACACCATCTTCCGCGAAGGGCGCTGATTCGCACGCCAGGTTCCCGGCGAGCAGCGAGCGGAAGTTGCAGCAGCAGAACGGGATCGCCACCGTCAGAAGGACGGCGATGAAACTCCGGAACTGGGCACTGCGGAGGATCATACTCGGGGGGAGTATACCCATCGCCCATGTGCTTGTCAAATGCACTGCCGATGCCGACTCCGGTCTGCTGTCCGATAACGTGGAGTCGATTCGAACGCGGATGGTCTTGGCCGATTCGGCCTTCCGGGCTTCAAAGGCCACAAGCAGAAGACGCGTTTCTGCCAGAGCGCCTCGTCCGCTCCTTGTGTGTGGCTCCGAGATAGGGGTCGATGGACCGGAACAACCATGGTCGCAAGTCAACCTAACTTCTCTTCAAATTGCTGCCGTCCGTGATCGAGAACCGGTTCGAGAGGGTTTTGGATACGGAGCGGCATGGAGGGCGTGCCTCCCGCGAAGTGGCAGCAGAGCGGTTTGAGCAGCGAAGAAGAGGTGAAGGCATGATCCCGAAGGTCATCTACACGGCCGACTTGTCCGATTCCCCTGATCGTCAGCGGCTTGCTGCGTGGAAGCACGCGTGGCAGACGCTGCACCCCGAGTGGGACGTCGTCACGTTCACGCCGGAGACCAGGCCGCCGATCCTGAACCACGATCAGTGGCAGCAGACGCTGGACCTCAGCGAGCCCGCGGCGTCGGCGGCGCGGCTGAACCTTCTGCGCTACGAAGTGCTGGCCCGCGAAGGCGGCGTGTTCGTCGATCCCGATCGCCTGCCGCTGCGCCCGCTCGATGAACTCGTCGCTGGGGTCGGCGCGTTCTGTTCCACGATCGCCAGCCATGGCGCGAGCCGCCCGCACATGCTCTCGCCGTCGGTGCTAGGCGCGACGCGGAACCATCCGATGCTCTGGCATGCGATCCGCGACCTGCCGCACTCCGTGCTGGTCTATCGCGGCGTGTGGGACCAGAGCGGCCCGGGGTTCCTCACCCGTGTGGTCCGCGACCACGGGCACTTCCGTGACGTGGTGCCGTTCCACTGGGTTATGTTCGAGCAGGGCGAAGAACCCGCCAAGGCCCACGGTGGCGCGTTCGGGTTCGTGACCGGCAAGACGGCGGAGGTCGCGGCTTGAGCACTACCGCAACCCCGATCCCGCGGGTCCTGCACCAGATCTGGCTGGGCAAGGGTGAGATGCCCCTGCACCAGCGGCGCTGGCGTCGCCGCTTCGCCGAGATGAACCCGCACTGGGAGATGCGGCTGTGGACCGATGACAACCTGCCGCCGATCCTCAACCGCAACGCCTGGGCGGCGTGCGGCAACGTCGGAGGCACGCCCGGTTGCGTGATGCGCTCGGACATCCTGCGCCTGGAACTCCTGGCCCGCTTCGGCGGCGTCTACCTCGACACCGACGTGAAGCCCATCCGTCCGCTCGATGAGATGTGCCCGCCCGAGATCCGGGCGTGGGCCGCATGCGAGCAACTCGACATCGTCTCCAACGCGGCGATGGGATTTCCGCCCAATCACCCGGCCATGTGGCACGCGGTGGCGATGATCGAAGAGTCGTTCTTCGAGCGGCGGTACGTCGGCGATCAGGCCGGGCCGGGGTTGATTGCTCGGGTGATCACCCAGTACGACGACGTGGCTTTCTACCCGCCCGCGTACTTCCACCCGACAGTCGGGGAGTCGAAGTCTAATCCGGACGCGAAAGGGTTCCTTTTGGGCGCGCACCTGTTCGCCGGCACCTGGGTTGAGGAAAACCGTCCCCGACACAATCGGCTGTGGCTTGCGAACGCCGGTCACTGAGCAGGATGGACCGCCGTCGCGTTGATTACCACCGCCTTGCCATCCGCCGACACGACTTTGCCGACCACGACCATCTCGGAAAGTTCCTTCAGTCCGCGGCGGCCCTTCATGTCTGTGCGGAGGATCTGCCCCTTCGCGTCCACGACCTGCACCGTGACGGAGTTGGCAAGGATGTCCTCCTTGGTCTCGCAGCAGTAGTCCCAAGGCTTGGAGCACTTGTCGTCGGGATTCTCGTTGCAGGCCTTGAGGCCGCGGCCCATGAGCGTGAAGACCGCGCGGCCCGCGACGAACGGTTCCTTGCTGCCGCCGATGCGCCCGCGCAGCACAACCTCGTCTCCCGCCTTGAGCGTCTCAGCCTTGCGGGCCTCCGACACGTCCTTGGCGTTCTCCGGCTGCTTGTCAACGAAGAAGCCATTCGGCAGCGGGGCCTTGGGAACGTGCATCGACACCACGGTCAGCACCAGCGCATCGGTGCCGTTGGCGGTCTCGACCTTGCCAGTCACAAAAACTTCCGCACCCGGCTTGAGCCCGTGCTCGCCGTTGAGCCCCGCCCGCAGCGGCTTGCCGTTTGCGCCGACGATCTGCACCGTCGCTCGCCCTTCCGCCGGAATGTCGCAGGCGGTCTCGGGCAACTTGTCCGAGGGCGGGCAGCAGCCCTTGCGCGTGGACTCGTCCACCAGCGTGAACATCGAGCGGTTCTCGACGAATGCGTCCTTCGACATCGCCACGTTGCCGCGCACGGTGATCGTCTCGCCGACCTTCGCGGCCTTCATCGCGGCGGTGATCTCCAACGCACCAGCGGGGAGTTCGGGCTTGATGAGCGTCTTCACGTCTGCCACGTTCTTGACTTGCGCCATCGCCGCCGTGGGCGTCAGCATGCCCAGCCCCGTCGCGCCGGCGATCAGCATCGCGGCCAGCGTCATTGCCTTGATCGAACCCGTCATCCGCTTCATTGACTTCTGCATCTCGAAACTCCTTGCATGAAACTTTAGAACTTAGACGCTCAGCGACGCAAACCGTTCCATCGCTGATGTACTTCATCACACCGCCTTGAGCGCGACGGGGATCGTCGGCTTCAGGCACCGAATCGCCGGGGGCAACGCGCCTACGACGCCCAGGGCGAGGCCCGTGAGCAAACCTAACCCGATCACCGTCTCGTCGATCATCAACCCAAACGCCCCCATCGAGAACCGCACAGCGAGCCCGTCGAGCAGGAACACCCCGATCGCGCACGCGATCAGACCGCCCGCCGCCGTTGCCAGCGTCGATTCCTGGATCATCGACCACACGATGACCAGCCGCCGATAGCCGATGGATTGCAGCGTCCCAAGTTCGCGGATGCGCGAGGCGAACGCGGCGTACATCGTGTTCAGCCCGCCGAACAGCCCGCCCACGGCGATCAGCCCCGCCGTCACCCACGCGACGATCTTGATGGGCCCGAAGAAGTTGGCGAGTTTGCCGTAGTACTCGCGCTCGGTCATGGGCACGAGTTCCAGGTCAGGCCGCGTCTTGGCGAAGGCCGCGACATCCTCGAACTCGGCTCCCTCGCCTGTCGCCTCGTTGTACGGGTCGAGCGTGAGGACCACGCACGAGATCGTGTCGCGCTTGGTCGCCGTCATCAGGTCCGCCAGCGGCAGCCACACCTCGGCCTCGACGACGGTGCCGGGGGCGCTGAAGCGCCCGACGATGGTCCACGGGCGGCCGTCGAGCGTGAGCGACTTGCCGACGGCGACCTCGCTCTCGCTCACGTCCAGCACCGTCGCGGCCATGCGGCCGACCATCATCTCATCGGCCCCGTTCACGGGCCAGCGGCCCTGCGTGAGCGACACGGACTCATGGACGAGGGCCGCGGCGGGCGTGACGCCGCGCAGCATGACCTGGCGGTGATTCGCCTTGCTCGCGGGCGCCGCGCCGGGCATGTCCATCCCCATCGCCGCGTGGGCCGCGCGTGCGGCGTCGGCGGCGGTCGCGTGGTCCTTCGTGGCCGCGTCCGCGCCGACGCCGATGGGGAGCATGACGTGGACCTCCGCCGACACATACGCCACGCCCGCGCGGGTGCGCACGCCCGCGACGCTGGCCGCGATCACCCCCGGCGTCGCCAGCGGGATCTCGGATCGCTCGACGCTCTCCTCGCTCCCCGCGCCCAGGAGGATGATGTTGTGCTCTCCGCCAGTGGCGCGGAGCGCCTGGCTCATGCCGCGTACAAACCCGCCCGCGACCAAGATGAGCAGCACCACCATCGCCGCCCCGGCGACAGAAAGAAGCAGCCGCGAGGGTGAACGACCCAGGTTGCGGACGGCATACTCGAAAGGAAGGAGTCTCATGAAGTTCTCACTCAAACAGCCCTGAAGCACGACGCAATCTCACGCCTTCCCGCCCGCCACGCGGGGACAAGCCCAGCGACGATGCCCACGCCCGCCGAGATGATGAGGCCCCAGCCCAGCACGCTCCACGAGGCGCTCACGCTGACGGACAGACCTTCCTGCGAGAGGCTGAAGTTGCCGAAGTGGACGATGGCCAGGGCAATGCCCGTGCCCAGCGCGCCCCCGAGCAGGCCGATGAGCATGCCTTCGCTGACGATCAGACGGGCGATGAGTCCGGAGCGAAAGCCGAGGGTCTGCAGCACGGCGTGCTCTTTGATGCGGTCTTGCACGCTGAGCACGATGGCGTTGGCGACCAGCGCGAGCACCGCCGCGAGGCAGCCCCAGCCCAGCCACTGGGTGAACTTCACGATCTCCACTATGTCGGCTCCGGCTTGAGCGACGAAGGCCTTTTCGGGACGCGTGGTTGTTGGGTCGGCCTCGATGCGGAACTGCTCGTCGATGGCGGCGGCGACGGTCTCCATCTTGGCGGGATCGTCGACGCGGACGGTGAACTGCGTCACGCTGCCCAGCCCGCCGCCCTTGCTGGCCGACTGCTGGAGGAAGTCGAGGTGGACATAGGCAACGTTCTGATCCTGCGGCTCGGGGGAGCGGATGATGCCCGCTACGGTGACCGTCACACCGGAAGAGTCAAAGGACTGACCGACCTTGAAGCCGCGCCGGGCGGCGAGCGTCTCGCCAACCAAGGCCGCGTCTGAACGCTTCTGCCAGTCGTCAACCGACCCCGCGATGACTTGCCACTTGTTCGCCCAGCCCTTGGGCCCAACAAGGTCCTCTCGGGGCACGCCCCGGAAGGTGATGACATCCAGAGAAGCCCGGCAGTTGTTGACGACGATCTTGACTGGCACCGCACTAGCCACGCCGGGAATCTTCTCGATGCGATCGACGTAGAACTGCGGCAGGCGGCTGGTCGCTGGGCAGAAGCGGTTCTCGCGATAGACAACCAGCGTCGTGTCGTCCGCGGCGGCCTGCGTGGTCTGCCGCACGCCTTCCTGGAGCGTCTGCACCGCGATGAACAGGAACATCGCGATGCTGACACCGGCGAGCGTGAGGATGCTGCGGACGCGGTGCCGCCAGAGTTGCTTGAAGACCACGGGCATGAACTTGGGAGCGATCATGGCTCAGGCCTCCTGCGCTACAAGGGGTGAACGTCGGGCGGCGAGCTGGTCGGCTTCGACCAGCCGCCCCTTCTCCAGATGCAGCGTCCGCTTGGCGTACGCCGCGCTCTTGGCGTCGTGGGTGACGATGATGAGGGTCTTGCCCAGGTCCTCGCAGAGCCGCGTCATCAGGTCCATGATGGCCTGAGCAGACTCCTGATCGAGGTCGCCGGTAGGTTCGTCGCCGACGATGATCGTGGGGTCAGTGACGATCGCGCGGGCGATGGCGACGCGCTGCTCTTGACCACCGGAGAGTTGACGCGGGTAGTGGTCGTGGCGGTCGGCGATGCCGACGAGCTGCAGGGCGGTCTGCACTTTCTCGTGGCGATCGCGGGCGGACATGCGGTGGAGCAGCAGCGGCAGCTCGACGTTCTCGTAGGCCGTGAGCACCGGTACGAGGTTGTAGAGCTGGAAGACGTAGCCAACGTGCGTGCTCCGCCAGTCGGCGAGCTTGGACCGCGAAAGCGTGGCGATATCGGTGCCGCCGATGATCAGTTGCCCGCCGCTCGGGCGGTCGATGCCGGCGATGAGGTTGAGCAGCGTGGTCTTGCCGCTGCCCGAGGGACCCATGAGCGCGAGGAAGTCGCCCGACGGCACGTCGAGGTCGAGCTCCTGGAGCGGGGTGATGGTGTTGTCGCCCTTCTTGTACGTCTTCGTCAGCCGCCGACACTGGATCAGTGCGGGGGCACCGGATGAAAGACGTTGGTGAGTGTCGTTCGTGGTCATGGTGGCTCTCGATTGAGCGGCGAGTTTGCCGAGGAGTGCTTCAGGTTTGCGGGGTTACGGGGTTGGACGGCTTGTCTCGGACGCGGCGGTCGTTCGCTCGCCCAGGAGTCTGAGTGGTGTGCCGTCTCGAATCGCGGGCGAGGCGGGCGGATCGAGAATGACGCGGTCGGTGAGACGGAGCCCGCTCGTTACCGCGATGAATCCCTCGTCAGACGACGGCGTCGTGGTAATGTCACGGAGACGGGCGACAGGGCTGCCGCCGCCGGTATCGACAATCCACACTTGCCCCTTGCCCTCACCCGTCGAAGTCACAGATGGAGCCGGGACCAGGAGGACCATACCGGAGCCTCCCGAGGCGTCAGAAGAGCCGCCGCTACTCACGCCGCTTCGACGGCTCTGGCTCGTCGAGGACGGCCCGTGGAGCTTGACGCGGGTGAGCATCTCGGGCTTGAGCACGGGCGAAGGCGCGTCGAGCGACACCTTGAACTGGACCGTGTTCCGCTGGATGTTCGCCTCGTGAACGACGCGAGAGACAACGCCGGTGAAGGTCTGGTCGGCGATGGCCTCCGTGCTCACAACCGCTCTCGTGCCGACGCCGACCTTGGCTGCATCGGCGAGCGGCACGTCGACGCGGACTTGCAGCTTGCTCGGGTCATACACGCGGAGCACGGTGCCCGCCATGCCGCCGCCCGATGAACCTTCTCCGCCCTTGCTGCCCATGCTGATCCGCGAGCCGGGCTCGACGAGGCGGGCGAGCACGATGCCCGTCACCGGCGAACGAATTTCCATCCGAGAGAGCTTGAGGAGCGACTCGTCCTTTGTGATCAATGCGGCACCGCGGGCCGCTTCGGCCTGGGCCAAGGCTGCTCTCGCCTCATTGATCATCTTCTCCGCAGTTGTAACCTTGGCTTCGAGCCCATCGAGGCGTATTTCCATGCGTCGGTAGTCGCCGGCGCTCACACCGCCGGCGTCGACGAGGTCACGCTTTCGGGTCACCTGATCCCGAAGCTCCTCCGCCGCGATCCGTTCGACCGCGACCTGCGATTCAGCCGTCGCGAGCGCCGCCCGGGCTCGTTCCACATCCGAGGTGCGTTGAGCGATGACCGCTTCAGCGGAGCGCAATTGCAGCTTCGCATCGTCGTCGATCAACTTCACGACGACCTGCCCAGTCTCGACCGGCGCACCTTCGAGCACGAGCACTTCCCTGACGACTCCCTCCGCGAGCGCTGGCACGCTCACCGCGAACGGAGAGGGTTCGATCCAGCCTGGGGCCTGAACCACGACGGGACCGAGCGGGGCGCTTTCGGTGACTCGACCGTCCGCTGGTGATTCCGTCGTCGCGGCGCTTGTCGGCGCGGCGCTTGTGTTGCCCTTGGGAATCGCAGCCGCCACATGCACCGTCAGACGCGGCCGGAAGGTGTCACGGGCGGCGAAAGCGAGGATGCCCGCCGTGGCCAGCAGTACCGCCGAGGGCACGAGAAGACGTGTGGCCCACCGCGCTCGCGGCCGAGGAACGACTGCCGATCCGCTCGACGCATCGTGCGTTGCAAAGTTATTCGATTGTGTCGCTTGCGGGGCTCTTCGGAGTGCCCGCAGATCAGTCTGCGTCGAGTTCATTTTGGGATCCCTGAAAGGCACCGATCTGGTGACGACCACAGCGCGAGACTGTTGGCCGACAGCCAACTCACGCGGCCAGCGGCCGCATGAGCACGGACTTCACGGACGCGTCCTGCCTCGGGGAGGAGCGTCCGTTTTCAGGGTTGAGCTAGACAATGAGCGCGCAATGCCAGCGCTGCGAAACGCGGTTGGCTCTCAGATGCAGCGGCGTTCGCCACCACGAGCGAGCACTAGGCTTGACCGCCTCATCAGGCTTCGGCAGGCTCAACACGTAGGTGTTCGCCAGCGTTGCCACGAGGTTGAACTCGTGTGACACCGACGGGAGCCGTGAATCGACCTTCAGGCCGGCACCACCCGAGGTGCCTTGGCACGATGGGCAGGAGGAACAATCCGAGGGAGCGGGGACGTCCCACTGGCCAGACTCGCAATCTCCAGCATCGGACGACGAGCTTGCGAGATCTTGGCAGCACGAATCGGAGGATGCCACTTCCGGCACGGCATCGCCGCAGGTCGAGCCAGCGAGCGTCATCGCTTGGCAGCAGCACAGCGGCGACCAAAGGCCGATGAGCAGGGCAACCAAGATGCGGAGCAGCGGGTGTCGCATTTGAGGAGGAAAAGGATACCCTGTCGGAACAAACGGGCCCGATTGTACTACCGCGACGGCGGATGATCGGTTCAACGTCATCGGCAAATTCACTGGACGATTCCGGCCGAACGACCGATAGGCTGGATAGTCTCGAACACTATCGCTTCGCGAGCGGTACAATGACATTGACACCATGACCCGAACTCTACCCCAACGCCTGATCGCGCTCGTCTGCCTCGTGGCCTTTGGCCTCGGGCAGACGGTGTTTGCGTCGATGGCGGTTCGGTGTCGAGACGCTTCCGGCCAGACCCGCATCGAGCTGGGCTGCGCGAAAACCGTCTCGGGTGCCTGCGTCTCGTCCTGCGACGGGTCGGCATTGGACAACGCTGTTTCCAGCGCGCCCCCCGTTGGCGATCATGAGCCGGCGGCACCGACCGCACCGTGCCAGGACGAACCGCTCACGCAGTCACTCCCGGTCCTGAAGTCGACGAGCACAGTCTCGAGTGTCGTCTTCACGGATGCATTTCTCGTTGCAGTCCTCACTTTCGTCATGGACTGGGACGCTGGCGAGCCCGTGCAATCGCTGGCCAGAGCAACCGACCGGGACAGGCCACCAGACGAGATCGCGCGCCTGCGCACCGTCATCCTGATCGTCTAGGAACTGATCGAACCCGTCACCCCGCTCGCGGTGTGCCAAGCGCCAACCGCCCCAGTACATCGCGGGCGGGAGTCTGCGTTTCGCACATCGCGCAGTGGACGGTGATGCGAGCGTCCAGTCACTTGCCGTTGCGCGGCACTGCGTGACGGTGATCGCTCTTTCCCCAACCCTTTCCCGCCATCCCAAGTTTGTCGATTCGCCTGCGTGGTCCGCGCCGAAGTGGCTCGGCCGCAGAGCGAACGCACCCGTTCATGCATCATCCCTCTGCCAGGCCGACACCTCATGAAGAGCCAAACCTCCAAGCAACTGCAAGGCCTCTCTCGACCCTGTTCTCGCGGGGCAAGCGTGGCCGTGCTCGTCGCCACCACTGCCCTGACGCTCCAGGGCTGTCACTCGACGCCAAAGGTCGACAGCGAAGCGGCCCAGTCGATCAGCACCGCCGTTGGGCTGGCCGTTCCCATCGAGTTCAAGGTCGTGGGTCCTGAAGGCGGCCCGATCGACGAACCATCCGACAGTTCTGAATCAGGCTCACGACTCACGCTGAGCGATGCTGTCCGGCGTGCGATCACAACCGACCCCGGGTTGCAGGCCGCGCTTGCACGCGTGCGGATGGCGATGGCCGACGCGGATCAGTCGCGGCTGCTGCCGAATCCAGTGCTCAACGTCGTGCTCCGGTGGGGTCCGGGCAAGCCGCAGATTGAGGCTTCGCTCGCCCAGGACTTCGTGCAGGCCCTCCAGATTCCACGCAGATCCAGTGCGGCGGACAATCGGCTCCGCCAGACTGCGGCGGAGGCGGTGGTCGTCGCGATTGATCTCGCGAGCGAGACGCAGGAGCGATATGCCGCAGCGCAGGCCTCCGCATCGCAGATCCCAATCCTTCAAGAGCGTCTTGGACTGCTCGACAAACTCACGAACATCGCCAAGTCACGGCTGAATGCTGGTGAAGGCACCCGGAGCGATCTCACGGTACTCCAAGCGCAGCGTGTGGAACTCAGCGTCGAGATCGACCAAGCAACGCTGACCGAGCGCGAAGAACGACTGCGGCTGGCGCGACTCGTAGGCACCCCTTCGTCGGCAGCGACCTGGACACTCGACCCCTGGACTGCTCCTGCGATCGATCTCCAGTCCGAGACCCGCTGGATCGACGCCGCGCTGATGCAGCGACCTGAGGTGCAAGCCATCGCATGGAAGCTCAAGGCTCTCGGCGACGACGAGGCATTGGTCCGGCTCTTGCCCTGGGAAGGTGCGAGCGCCGGGCTCGACGTGCAACGCGACGACAAGTGGTTCGCCGGTCCCTCTGTCTCAACGCCGATTCCCATCTTCGACATGGGGCAGGCCAGGCGTGCTCGCGTAACCGCCGAACAGATCGAGGCACGGCATGAACTCACGCTCGCCAAGCGGAAGATCGTGGAGGAAGTCCGCGTCGCGTACGCAACGCTCAACGCCAGCGTGGCCAACCTGTCCCGAATTCGCAGCGAGCTCATCCCGATCCAGGAGCAGCGGCGTTCGCTTGCGGAGGATGCATTCCGCGCGGGGCAGACGGACGCAACCGGGCTGTTCCTCGCCGAGCAGGACCTTCGGCTGGCGCGTCTGAAGGCGATCGAAGTCGAGCGACAGGCCGCGACCGCTCTGGTCCGGCTTGAACGCGCCGTGGGCGGACCGGGAGTGCTGGCACGAACATCGGCGGCGGCGGTTGGCGCAGGTTCTTCTCCAGCCACGGCAGCGTCCGCATCAGGAGCGAAGCCATGACCAGTAGTCCAACGACCACTTCTCGCACGATCAGTCCTCCAGAACACCACGCAAGCCAAAGGACATTCATGCTTCTGAATCGCACTGCCTCTCTGTTCTTCGCCAGCTCGGCCCTGCTTGTGTTCACGATGATGCCCGGATGCAAGAAGCATCAAGAGGACGACGGCCATGACCATGCGCCGAAGTCCGGCGCGGCGGCGAAAGCAGATGACCACTCGGGGCACGACCACGGCAGCGGCGGTCACAGCGAGGGCGAGGGTGCGCACGCCGATGAGGTCAAGCTCACGGCGGACGCGATCGCTCGCTATGGCGTCAAGGACGAGGCCGCGCAGCTCTGGATTCTCAAGCCCACCGTGCTCACGCCCGCTCGCGTCGCCTTCAACACCGAGGCGATGGCCCATGTGGGGTCGCCGCTGCGGGGGCGAGCGGTCGAGGTAAAAGTCCGCCTCGGTGACACGGTCAAGGGCGGACAGGAACTCGTCATCATCGAGAGCCCGGAACTCGGCGAAGCCCAGGCGGACTACCTCCAGAAGAAGACCGCCGTGCTCACGGCTAGCCCAGCGGTCGAACTCAGCAAGGTCGCCTGGGAGCGAGCCAAGGGGCTGTACGAGCAGTCGCAGGGCATCTCGCTCACCGAGGTGCAGCGCCGCGAGGCTGAGCACAAGGCCGCGATCGCCAGCGTCAAGGCGGCCGAGGCCGCTGCGATGGCCTCCGAGAACCGCTTGCACTTGCTCGGCATGAAGCAGGACGAAGTCGCCGCGCTCGCCGCAACCAGTGAAATCGCGCCGCGTCACGCGATCAAGGCCGCGATCGATGGGCAGGTCGTGCAGCGCGAAGTCACGCTCGGCGAACTTGTCGGACCCGACCGTGAAGCCCTGATGGTCCTGGCGGATACGAGCCTGCTCTGGGTGCTCGCCGATGTGCCCGAGGCCAAGCTCGCGGGCATCGCCATGGGCGCGAAGGCGTGGATCACGATCGGATCGACAACGGGTCGTGGCGATAGTGCCGCCGCGCCGAAGTTCGAGGGCACCGTCTCGTTCATCGCCCCGCTCGTGGACCCGACGACCCGCACCGCCCAGGTGCGGATCGACGTCCCCGCAGCACTTGAGAATGGCCTGACGCTCAAACCCGGCATGTTCGCCCAGGCCGAAATCGTTGCCTCGGTGCCCGGCGGCGCGGACCCCGCGCCCGTCGTCGCCGTGCCCGACGAGGCGATCCAGACCGTCGAGGGCGGTCCCGCCGTCTTCGTCCCCGTCGCCAATGAGCCCAACACCTTCGCCAAGCGGGCGGTCACCATCGGCAAGCCCATCGGCGGCCTCGTCCCCATCTATTCCGGCCTGGTCGAGGGTGAGCGGTTCGTGATCGCCGGCACGTTCATCCTCAAGGCAGAGCTCGGCAAGGGCTCCGCGGCGCATGAGCACTAAACCACGCCGCTCAAGGAGTTCCCAATGCTTGAATCTCTGCTTCATTTCTCCATCAAGAACCGCTGGCTCGTCGTGATTCTCACAGCGGTGGTCGCGGCCGTCGGCTTCTTCCAGCTCAAGAAGCTTCCCATCGACGCCGTCCCGGACATCACCAACAACCAGGTGCAGATCAACGCCGTCGCGGCAAGTCTGTCACCCTTTGAGGTTGAGCAGCAGGTGACGTTCCCGATGGAGAATGCCCTCGCGGGTATCCCGGGCTTGCAATACACCCGCTCGCTCTCGCGCAACGGGTTCTCGCAGGTGACGGCGGTCTTTGACGACGGCGTGGACATCTACTTCGCGCGTCAGCAAGTCGGCGAGCGCCTGCGCGAGGCGGCGGGTGCGCTGCCGCCGGGCGTCGAGACGGTCATGGGCCCCATCGCCACGGGACTCGGCGAGGTGTACATGTACACCGTCGAGTACGAGCACCCGCACGGCAAGGGCGCGACGATCGAGGACGGCAAGGTCGGCTGGCAGTCTGATGGCTCGTACCTCTCGCCCGAGGGGCGGCGGCTCACCACCGAGGTCGAGCTGGCCTCGTATCTGCGTGAAGTGCAGGACTGGATCATCCGCCCGCAGCTCAAGGGCGTGAAGGACGTGGCGGGCGTGGACGCCATCGGCGGGTTTGTCAAGCAGTACCACGTCCAGCCCGACCCGATGAAGCTGGTCTCTTATGGGCTGACCTTCCACAACGTGATCGAGGCGATGGAGCGGAACAACGTCTCCACCGGCGCGGGGTACGTCGAGCACAAGGGGGAGAGTTACCTCGTCCGCGCGACGGGCCGCATCCAAACCATCGAGGAAATCGAGAGCATCGTTGTCGGCACGCGCAACGGCGTGCCCGTGTACGTGCGCGACGTGGTGGGTGTCAACGGCGTAGGGCTGGGCCGCGAACTCCGCACCGGCTCGGCCAGCGAAAACGGCGAGGACGTGGTGGTGGGCACGGCCATCATGCTCATCGGGGCTAACAGCCGCACGGTGGCGGCGGCGGTCGATGCCAAGATGGCCGAGATCCAGCGCTCGCTCCCCGCGGGGATCAAGGCCAAGACGGTCCTGAACCGCACCAAGCTCGTGGACGCGACCATCGCCACGGTGCAGAAGAACCTCATCGAGGGCGCGATCCTGGTGATCGTGGTGCTCTTGCTGCTGCTGGGCAACTGGCGGGCCGCGCTCATCTGCTCGCTGGCGATCCCGCTCTCGATGCTCATGACCGCCACGGGCATGGTGCAGAGCAAGGTCAGCGGCAACCTGATGTCGCTGGGCGCGATCGACTTCGGCCTGATCGTGGACGGTGCGGTCATCATCGTGGAGAACTGCCTGCGGCGACTGGCCGAGGAGCAGCACCATAAGGGCAGATTGCTCACGCTGCAAGAGCGCTTGCACATCGTCTTCGACGCGAGCAAAGAGGTCCGCAAGGCCACCGCCTTCGGCGAGGCGATCATCATCACGGTCTACTTCCCCATCCTCGCCCTCTCGGGCGTCGAGGGCAAGATGTTCCACCCGATGGCCCTGACCGTGATCCTCGCCCTCATCGCGGCGTTCATCCTCTCGCTGACCTTTATCCCCGCGATGGTCGCCCTGTGCATCACCGGCAAGGTTACCGAAAAGGACATGTTCCTGATCCGTTGGGCAAAGAAGGTCTACGAGCCGGTGGTCCGCTGGGCCGTCAAGCTCCGCTACGCGGTAGTGATCGGCGCGGTGGTCGCGTTCCTGGGTTCGCTGGCCCTCTTCACGCGGCTCGGGCAGGAGTTCGTCCCCACGCTCGACGAGAAGGACATCGCGATGCACGCGATGCGCATCGCCTCCACCGGCATCACGCAGTCGCAAAAGATGCAGTACGACGTGGAGAAGGCCGTGTCGGCGTTCCCCGAGGTCGCGTTCGTCTACTCCAAGACCGGCACGGCGGAACTGGCCTCCGACCCCATGCCGCCCAACGTCTCCGACACGTTCATCATCCTCAAGGACAAGAGCCAGTGGCGGAGCGAGGCCGAACTCGACAAGCTCATCGCCGAGAAGACCGAAGAGATGGAGAAGATGGGCTCGCACGGCGGCGGCGAGGACGGGCACGGGCACGGTGAGGAGGGCGGGCATGAACACGGGGAGGTACAGGTTGAGGGCCATAAGGGCAAACTCATCAAACTCATCGAACTTACGGTGCAGACCGTCCCGGGCAACAACTACGAGTTCACGCAGCCGATCCAGATGCGCTTCAACGAGCTGATCTCGGGCGTGCGCGGCGACGTGGCGGTCAAGGTCTACGGCGACGACTTCGCGTCGATGCAGAAGACCGCGGCGAGTGTGCTGGCCACGCTGCAATCGGTTCCAGGCGCGGCAGACGCCAAGGTCGAGCAGACCGAGGGGCTGCCCGTGATGACCGTGGAGCCCGACCGCGCGGCCCTGGCTCGCTACGGCCTCAACGTCTCGGACGTGCAGGAAGTCGTCGCCGTGGCGATGGGAGGCCGCGAGGCCGGGCTCGTCTTTGAGGGCGACCGCCGCTTCGACCTGGTGGTGCGCCTGCCCGACGACCTGCGCGGCAAGATCGACATGCTCGAACGCCTCCCGATCCCGCTCCCAAGCGGCGATGGTGAAGCAAAGCAGGTCATCCAAACCGCCAGCATCGACGGCGGGACGGGCCTCTTGCAAGGGCAGGAGGAGATGGGCTTTGTCCCGCTGGGCGCGGTGGCGCGGGTCGAGATCGCCGAGGGCATCAACCAGATCAGCCGCGAGAACGGCAAGCGGCGCATCGTCGTGCAGTGCAACGTGCGCGGGCGAGACCTGGGGTCGTTCGTGAACGAAGCCCAGACCAAGATGGCGCAGGTGAGCCTCCCCGCCGGGCAGTGGCTCGTCTGGGGCGGGCAGTACGAGAATCTCGTCGCGGCCAAGCAGCGGCTCACGATCGTCGTGCCGATCTGCTTCATCCTGATCCTGCTGCTGCTCTTCGCCACGTTTAAGAGCTTCAAGTACTCGCTGCTGGTCTTCGCGGCGGTGCCGCTGGGGCTGACCGGCGGCGTCATCGCGCTCTGGGTCCGAGGCATGCCCTTCTCGATCTCGGCGGCGGTGGGCTTCATCGCCCTCTCGGGCGTCGCGGTCCTGAACGGCTTGGTGATGATCATCTTTATCAACCAGTTGCGGGAGAAGGGCGAACGCTTGGAGGACGCGATCATCCACGGGTCGATCACCCGCCTCCGCCCCGTCCTGATGACCGCGCTGGTCGCTTCACTCGGCTTTGTGCCGATGGCCCTGGCCACCGGCACCGGTGCGGAGGTGCAACGCCCGCTCGCCACCGTCGTCATCGGCGGCCTGATCTCCAGCACGCTGCTCACGCTCATCGTCCTCCCGGCCCTCTACCGCATCTTCACCGGCACGAGCAAGGACGGCAAACCCGGCCCCAGGCCCGAGGTGTGGGAGAAGGATGAACCGACTCCCGCGCTCGCGGGCGGCGAAGCCGTCTCCACGGCACACGCGAGAGAGGGCAATGTCCGCGCGGACCAACACGCGGCGACCGGGAGCCCCCCATCCACACCGCCGCCCGCGTCACCCTCACCGCCAACGCCGCCGTCTGTCACCCCGCCGTCGGCGGACCCAAAGCCCGAACCCAAGTCCTGATCGCCGCCCTCGCGGGCGTGTGCCCCGCGAGCGTCCGGCAGTCTCACCCGTGTTCTCTTTTCAGAATGGAGCCTTTCGATGAACCAGTCCAATCCGCGTTCCAAGTCCCTGCTCGTCGGCCTCGCCGCCGGCGTTGGCCTGACCGCCCTTGCGGGCGTGCTCATGGGCCAGGGAGCCAGCCAGCCGGTGAAGTCCGAGCCGCAGTACTTCGTCACCGCCGACGGTGGCGATACCGCCCACCTGTGGGTGCGTGAGGGCACCACCCTCCGCGTGGTCGCCCACGGCGAGTGCAAAGAGTGCAAGGCCAAGGGTGCGGGGGGGCATGACGACCACGACCACAAGGAAGGCGACGGGCACGACCACAAGAAGCCCGCCACCGGCAAATAAGCCCATCGCTCCGCTCGTGCTCCCGCGCGACCGGAGTCTTCACCTCTTTTGGAGACCACTATGCATCGAATCTTTCTCACCGTCGCAAGCCTCGTGTGCCTTGGCGGGTGCGCCTCCAACCGCACCGACCTCGTCAAGTCTGGCTACCTCTCACTTCAGCCGACGCTCACGGCGTCGTTGGCACACGCTCCCGAGGTTTACGAACGCGACGGCGCGTTGGTCGTCGAGGGACAGCTTGACTCCTCTGAGACTTCCAGGGGCGGCCACGTTGACGTGCAGGTCGTCGGACCAGACGGAACTGTCGTGTACGACGCGTCGGTCAACTACAGCAAACCAGCAGCGATGACGCCAACCGGTCCGAGGGGCTCCTATTCAGGACCTCGGTCTCGTGCAGATAGCCACGCCACATACTCGGTGCGGTTCCCCGGGCTGCCTCCTGCGGGATCGGTCGTTCGGGTCAAGTTCGATCCTCAGCCTCACCAACCGGAAGGATCGAAGTAATCCGTGCCAACAAGCGTGTTCATCATACCGTCGATGGACTGTCCTGCCGAAGAGGCGTTGATCCGCCGCAGGCTCGGGAAGCTCGAGGGCGTTTCAGACCTCCAGTTCGACCTCATGGGTCGACGATTGATAGTCGTTCACGACGGCACCGATGACGCCGCCGTCGTCGCCGCGCTGAGCGACATTGGGATGACACCCGCATCCATGCCTCTCCCGTCGGCAGGTGCAGTGACCGGAGCGTCATGCGCGGATGGAACATGCGGTCCCCATCCGGCTGAGATCGAGAATGCTGTTCGTCCTTGGTGGAGGCAGTACGGGCTCTTCGCTCTGTCGGGCGTGCTCGCGGCATGTGCGGAGGCGATGTACTTCGCGGGCGTCAAGGAGACCTCGGCCCCGGTGATCGCGGTGTCGGTCGTCTCGATCCTGCTCGGCGGCCTGCCGACGCTGAAGAAGGGCTGGGTTGCGCTGCGGACCTTCACGCTCAACATCAACTTTCTGATGACCGTTGCGATCATCGGCGGGGCGGTGATCGGCGCGTGGCCGGAGATTGCACTGGTGACGTTCCTCTTCGGCCTGGCCGAGTTGATCGAGGCCAAGGCCCTAGACCGCGCCCGCAACGCCGTCAAGGGGCTGATGGCGATGGCCCCGGACGGGGCGAGCGTCAAGCAGCCCGACGGTTCGTGGAGATTGACGCGGGCGGGCGAGGTCGCCGTGGGCGCGATCGTGCAAGCGAAACCCGGTGAGCGGCTCGCGCTCGATGGTGTCGTAACCGCCGGAGAGTCGAGCGTCAACCAGGCCCCGGTGACGGGCGAGTCCGTGCCAGTAGACAAGAAGGCGGGCGACAAGGTCTTCGCCGGGACCATCAACGAGTCGGGCGTGCTCGAGTTCCGAACCACCGGCGGCAAGGACCAGACGACGCTCGCCAAGATCATCCGGACGGTGCAGGAGGCGCAAGGGAGCCGAGCGCCGACGCAGCGATTCGTGGACAACTTCGCCCGGGTCTACACGCCGGTGGTGTGCGTCGCGGCGGTGCTGGTCGCCGTGGTGCCGTGGCTCGCGTTCGGGCAGCCGTTCTACCCGTGGCTCTACAAAGCGCTGGTGCTGCTGGTGATCGCGTGCCCGTGTGCCTTGGTGATCTCAACGCCAGTGACGGTCGTCAGTGGCCTGACGGCGGCGGCGCGCCGTGGCATCCTCATCAAGGGCGGCGTTCACCTAGAGAACGGCAGCAAAATGAAGGTTGTTGCGATTGACAAGACCGGGACGATTACCGAGGGCAAGCCGCGCGTGACGGACGTACAGCCCATCGGCAATGCGAGCAAAGACGAGGTGCTGCGTATCGCGGCAAGCCTCGATGCGCTCTCGCAGCATCCGGTGGCGCTCGCGGTGGTGGCAGCGTTGAAGGGCGAGCGGGCGAGCGTCGAGAACTTCAAGTCGCTCACGGGCCGGGGCGTCGAAGGACGCATCGGCGGCGCGGCGTACTTCGTCGGCAACCATCGCCTCGCGGAGGATCGCAAGGTCTGCTCGCTGGAGGTCGAGGCCGTGCTGGGGCAGTTCGAGGTGCAGGGCAAGACAACGGTGGTGGTGGCGTCGGAGAGCGCCGTGCTGGGCGTCATCGCCGTGGCCGACACGCCCCGCCAGAGCAGCGTTACCGCGATCAAGTCACTGCATGATCTGGGCATCAAGACGCTCATGCTCTCCGGCGACAACCAGACCACCGCCGCAGCCATCGCCAAGGCGGTCGGCATCGACGAAGCCCGCGGCGGGATGCTCCCCGAGGACAAACTCGCCGAGATCGAACGCCTGCTCAAGGGGTACGGGGACGCCGTTGGCATGGTCGGCGACGGCGTCAATGACGCCCCGGCCCTCGCCAGATCCACCATTGGATTTGCGATGGGCGCGGCGGGCACCGACACCGCCCTCGAAACCGCCGACGTTGCCCTGATGCAGGACGACCTGCGCGGTCTGCCGGAGTTCGTGCTACTTTCGCGCCGCACCGGGGCGATCCTGACCCAGAACATCGCGCTGGCCATCGGCATCAAGGTTGTCTTCTTTGCGCTGACCTTGGGCGGACTGGGGACAATGTGGATGGCGGTCATCGCGGATGTCGGGGCGAGCTTGATGGTCGTGGGCAATGGACTGCGGGTGCTCAGGCATACCCCTCGGCTATGAGCGCGCGATCACTCACGCCGCCGGCCGGTGATAGCGCTCGAGGACTCCGCTAAGGCGGTAACGGCACACCACCCGCCCGTTGTCGATCTTCAGCAGCGGCGGGGCTGGTGTGCCTTCGACCTTTGAACGGAGGATCTCGTTCTCGGCTTTCAGGTACTGGATCTGGCGGTCCACCCCGCCGGGACGCAGAACGCCAAGACTTGAGATTTTGAGACTTGTGCCAAAACCCGCGGCTCAACAGACCCGGGTTCAGTCTCAAGTGGTCGAGCACCTGAGACGCGGAAGCCACGATCATGGAAGGCAGGATCGGGGCCTGTCAGGCATCCACCGGGCCTTTGCGCTCCCGGATTGCTCATATAGTCGGGTGGCGAACGGCGACGGCGCTACTGGGTCATGACTTTGAGCCGGTCTGGAGTATTTGTACCCCGCTGGCGGCTCAGAAATGGGGTTCCGCCCCGCCCTGCCTCCGCCCGACCGTCGCCTACGGATTGGGCCCAAACACCCCGTCGTCGCGCGTAAACCAAGCTTTTCCAGCCGACTGGCTGAATTCATCAGAGAGAAACGGTTCGCGGTAGTTGTGGATACGGAGTTCTAGACCGGCCCGCGAAAGCGGGCCGGTTTTGCTTTACGGCCCGGCCGGTTTTCAGCGTCCGGGCGGGGCGGCGGAAACATCGGAGATTCGGGGGTCAAACGCGGGTCGGGGTTGCCCGCCGCGCTCTCCGTTTGCGTCGGCCCGATCGGGCTGCTACGAGAACCCCGGGCGTTCGCGTCGCCCTCTCGGTCCAAACTCTAAAACTCTCTGGCCCTCTCGGTTAGCGCACCCGCCGATTTGACGCGGGGTTCTGATCGGGGGTGGGCGGGGATCAAAACGGTCACGAAACGGAGAGTGCGGGCGCGATCGCCGCTCATCGCACAGCTGCATCTGGCGGCGGAGTTCCACCCGACAGCAATGTCTGGAGCGTCGGCCACCGATAGGTCCAGACCTTGTCGTCCGTGCGGGAGTGCTTCGGGCGAGTCGGCGTTCCAGTCCGAGTGCCTGAGAGAAGGAAGTACCGCCGACCCAGTTTCTGCGCCAGTTGAACCTCGGTCGCAACACCTGTGGCCTGGTGGGTCTGCTCACCGCAAAGGACGATGACGAAGTCGGACTCACGAATCAGTCGTTCGGCTTCGAGCGCCCACTTGTCGGGAATCGCCCGCGGGATTGAGTTGTCGATGAACTCCCAAGGACAGTTGGGGCGCTGCGATTCGGCGATCAGGTTCTGCTTGACGCCGAGGTCGTCGTAGTCGAACGCGACGTACACCTTCTTTTTGGCCATGCGGTGCTCCTTGGACGGTTATCTGCCGGATATGGTAGTGCGAAGGTGACGTCGCCGGTTCTGGAGATTGCTCGTTGCTCTGCGAGGACGCGATGCCGACGCTACGCACTTACCACGTCTTCATCTCCCACTGCTGGGAATACAACGCGAACTACCACACACTCGTCGACTGGTTCGACGGTGAACCTCGCTTCGATTGGAGAAATCTCAGCGTGTCGGACGAAGCCCCGATGCGAGAGGATAAGAACTTCGAACGGCGGCTCCGAAAGCGCCTCGGCGCGGCCGACATCATGGTGGTGATCGTCGGCATGGAGATCGCTCATCGTCACTGGATGGCGTGGGAGATCAAGTGGGCTCGCATCCGGAGCATTCCGATCCTGGGCGTCATGCCGAACGGAGCAGAGCGAGTGCCCAAGGTCGTGCTGGATGCCGATTGTCCGATCGTCAGGTGGCGGCGTGACTCTGTCGTTGGCGCGATCCGACAGCTTGCACGCGATCAGCGATAGAATCTTCGTACACACTTCGGAGGATCGCATGGCTAGGAAACGCGCGTTCATCAGTTTTGACTACGACCACGATTTGGACCTGCGCAACCTCCTCGCGGGGCAGGCCCTGCACTCGGATACGCCGTTCGACTTCACGGACGCCTCCGTCCAGGACCATCTCACAGGCGATTGGAAAGAGAAGGTGCGTCGGCGAATCCAGAACGCGGACCTGGTGATCGTCATTTGTGGAGAGTCCACGCATACCGCTGCGGGCGTGGCCGCCGAGTTGACCATCGCCAAAGAGTTGGGGAAGCCCTACTTTCTGCTCTGGGGCCGCAATGGGAAGACGTGCACGAAGCCGACTTCGGCGTCGTCGTCCGACAAGATCTACCAATGGACGTGGGACGAACTCAAGAACCTGATCGGCGGCGCACGGTAAGGCTGACCGGACAAGCCGGCCCGGACTCAGAAGCGGCCCTTGGCGCGAAGTCGCCGGTAGTGCTCGCCCAGCACCGTCAGACGGCACCCCTTGCTCTCCATCGCCGCGTTCCACATGTGGGGCGTATCAACCGGGACGACCAGGTTCACCGCTCTGAATTTCTGAAGGACGGCAAACTTGTGGTTGTTCTCCGGGTTGGCTCTTGGCATGTCCGGGGTGCGGCCCTCGTCGCGCGGCTCGAAAGACGGGTCGAGAGGATACTGAAACCCCGCCGATGGAAAGAACTCGGTGATTCGCTGGAGGTCCGCGAGGGACACCGCTGGCTGAACCTTGCGCAACGAGACAAAGCGCTTCACGTTCGTCTTGAACACGGGCCGTTGCTCCCACATGCCGAGTGATTGATCGATGTGGGCGTAGACACCGCCGGGAGTCACGTTGCCAATCAAGTCCGCCGCCGGACCGTTCATGGCGTCCACGAAGAGTCTGGTAAAGACTCCTCCATCGTTTTCCTCGGTCGCGTATTGGTCAGCCGTGGACGCGGTCAAAATGGTGAGACCTTCGGTCAACTCGGCGGTCTGCTTGGCCGTGGGCTTTGCTCCGGCAATGCCGGAATGGCAACTGTCGAGAACGATCACCTTGTTCCATGCCTTCGACTCGTTGGCATAGGTCAAAATGTCCGCCAGCGGCATGCCATCATCCCCGGACTTGCACTCGCACGTCAGGAGGTAGCCGCCCGTCGTCTCGATGTGTCCATGCCCCGCGAAGTAGAACAGAGCGATCTCGCTGTCGTCAGCGAATAGGGCTTGGATCGAGTCTTTCAACATCGTCCGCGTCACTACGTCCGCCGGCCCGGTTCCCGTGAGCAGCTTTACGTCGAAGTTCACCGAGCCATCGCTGTGCCGCTCCAGAACGGCCTTCATGGCGTGTGCATCATCCACACATCCATAAAGTGCTGAGCCGTGAGCATAGTGGTTGATGCCGACAACGAGTGCCTTCCTCACGATGAAGCCTCCTGACCGGCCATCGTATCAGGTTCCAGGTGGCTCGATGGCGGCAGCAACGCGCCACAAGTCGCGGGCGTCTTGGGAGTTGGAGCGACCATCGTCGAGTGCTCCGGTTTCGCCACATTTCGCGCCGTTCGCGTAGATGATGGTTAACGGCCTGCCGCGTGGCTGGCTCGTTCAACTGACCATCGCTGGCCCCACCGGGCTCGCGCACGGACGCACGCATGACCATCGACCTCGACGAGGGGGCCGAGCGCGATGACCTCGCGCACGCCCACCTGCTCACCCCGACCAGGCGACTGCACACCATCGCGGAGATCCTGGCGAGCGGCATCCGCCGCCAGCGCGAGGATGCCCGCCGCATGGGCGAGTCGGGCAACATCTCGGCCCCGTCAGAAAGAGAGGAAGATCGACTTGAACCCTTGGGACCGGTCCGCCTTGATCGTCCGCTTGGTTGACGCCTTGCGAACCGGAGAGTCCCGATGAACCACACGCCCGATGACATTCCCGCGACGGTGAAGGCCCTGGGCCGACTCACCGTCCCCGAGCTGAAGCAGCGCTACGCCGAGGTCTTCGGCGAACCCACGCGGACCAACCACAAGCAGTATCTCGTGAAGCGGATCGTCTGGCGAATGCAGGCGCTCCGCGAGGGCGGATTGTCGGAGCGGGCGCGGCGGCGAGCGATCGAACTGGCCGACGACGCGGAGATCCGCCTGAGCGCCCCGCGCACCCCCGGCGCGGCGAACGGCCCGGGGCGAACGGTCGCGGCGGCGTTCGATGCTGGACGTCCTGACTCATTCCCGAAACCGGGGGCCGTGATCCGCCGCGAGTACAAGGGACGGGCGATCTTGGTACGGGTCCTGCCTCGGGGCTTTGAGTACGAGGGCGAGGTCTACCGGTCGCTCACTGCGATCGCGCAGAAGATTACCGGGGCGCACTGGAACGGGGTGAGCTTCTTCAGGCTGCCGTCGGCACGCGGAACGAAGAAGGCGGAGGCCGGCGCATGAAGAAACGGTCCGAGTCCAAGTCGCCGGCCCAGATCCGCTGCGCGATCTACACCCGCAAGAGCACCGAGGAGGGGTTGGAGCAGGAGTTCAACTCGCTCGACGCCCAGCGGGAGAGCGGCGAGGCGTACATCGCCAGCCAGAAGAACGAGGGATGGGTGTGCGTGCCGGATCGGTACGACGACGGCGGGTTCACCGGCGGGAACATGGACCGGCCGGCGCTCAAGCGGCTCATGGCCGACATCGAGGCCGGGAAGGTCGACTGCATCGTCGTCTACAAGGTGGACCGGCTGAGCCGGTCGCTCATCGACTTCGCCCGGATGATGGAGATCTTCGAGAGAAAGAAGATCTCGTTCGTCTCGGTCACCCAGCAGTTCAACACCACGCAGTCGATGGGGCGGCTCACGCTGAACATCCTGCTCTCGTTCGCGCAGTTCGAGCGGGAGATCATTTCCGAGCGGACGCGGGACAAGATCGCGGCGGCTCGGCGCAAGGGCAAGTGGTCGGGCGGCCGCTCGGTGATCGGGTACGACGTGGATCCGGTGACGAAGAAGCTGGTGGTCAATCGGGAAGAAGCGGAACTCGTACGCGAGATCTTCGGCCTGTACCGCGCGAAGCGGTCGCTCCTCGACATCGCGCGCGAACTGAACGGGCGCGGCCTGCGGACCAAGGCCGTCCGCACGTCCAAGGGTGCGGCGTACGGCGGTCGTGAGTGGGACAAGCCCGCCGTGCTGAAGGTCCTGACCAACATCCTGTACCGGGGGCGGGTGCGGTACAAGGCCGAGACGTTCGCGGGCGAGCACGAAGCGATCGTGGATGACGCCTTGTGGGCCAAGGTCAATGAGATGCTCCGGCACAACGGCCGCGACGGCGGGATGATGGCACGGAACAAGTTCGGCGCGCTGCTCAAGGGATTGATTCACTGCGGCCCGTGCGGGCTCACGATGGGCCACACGATGACCACCAAGGCCGGATCGCGGACGTACCGCTACTACGTCTGCTACAAGGCGCAGAAGCAGGGGTGGGACTCGTGTCCGTGCCGGTCGCTGCCCGCCGAGCAGATCGAGAAGTTCGTGGTCGAGCAGATCCGGAGCATCGGGAGGGACCCGGCGCTCCTCTCCCTGACGCTGGCGAAGTGCCGCGACCAGATGACCGAACAGCGCGCGGCAGCGGAGGGCGAACTGAACGGGGTCGAGCGCGAGATGGCCCGGCTCCAGGCAGACCTGGCCCTCGCCGTCCGCGACGCGGCTTCGGACCCCCACGCGGCGGCACGGCTGGCGGACCTGCACGAGAAGGTGCGGGCGAGCGAGGAGCGGGCCGAGGTGTTGGACCAGAGAATCGCCGCGGCGAGGGAGGGGGAGATCACCAAGGCCGAGGTGGACGCCGCGCTTGGGGAGTTCAATGGTGTCTGGTCCAGTCTCACGCCCAAGGAACAGGCGCGGCTGATGCGGATGCTCGTCCAGAGAGTCGACTACGACGCCACCAAGGGGTCGGTAGCGATCACCTTCCACCCGCTCGGCCTGCGGTCGATCGGCCAGAGTGGCAAACACGAGGAGGCGGCATGAGCGACGGCATCACACTGGACTTCAAGGTTCACTTCACGGCTGGTCCCTGCGGCTCCAGGGTCATGCATGTGGGCGAGCGGTCGGTGCAGCGACCGGTGCCTCAGGGCCGCGTGCCGCGGATCTCCCGTCTGATGGCGCTGGCGATCCGATTCGACGACCTGGTGCGGAGAGGCGAGATGCGCGACTTCGCGGAGATCGCGGAGCTCGGGCATGTAACGCGTGCCCGGTTGAGCCAGATCATCAATCTGCTGAACCTGGCGCCGGACATTCAGGAGGCGGTGCTGTTCCTCGCTCCGGTGTCAGGTGAATCGGAAGCGCTACCGGAGCGCCGGGTGCGGTCTATCGCGGCCGAACCGGACTGGGCCAAGCAGCGACTGTCATGGTCGGATGCGACAGCCCGTCCAGTGAGGCGTCTGCCGCACGAGGCTCAAAGCCTGCATGCCGGACATGGGGTTGATCGTTGAGTGGCTACCAGAGAGGGCGAGCGGGGGTGGAGGGGGATTTGCGGTCGGGTCCTTCAGTGTGAGTGGTACAGCGTTTCCGATTTCGCACCTTCTCTAGAGAAGAAAAAAAGCGCGCTGGAATGCAGATTTTTACACCGGTGTACGAATATTCGGGTCCCGCGACTTGACCGGCTTTACAAACTGGGGTCCGCGGTAACGCTTGCCCCTGGCGCTTCGAGCGCAGGGAGCAAGTCATGTCTACCGGAAGTCTGTCACGGAAGGCGGAATTCGGACGTCTCAGCAACGAGGATCGCGAGCGGCGTTCTCCTCTTGAATCGGGGGATGAGCGGGGCTGGTGGATCGCGCGGGCTCCGAGTGCGAAGCCACGGGTTGTGTTCGGTTCCGCCGAACTCAACGAAGCCGAGAAGACCATCGCGATCATCATCGCAAGGCTCTCCAGGGCCGGCAGCCTCGCAGAGTCGGAGGAAGAAGACTTTGGCGCCGACCTGATGTACGAGCTTCTGAGAGCCTGGCCCGGCTTCGACAGTCGACGGGGGAGTGCCGGCGCGTTCATCACGCAGGTGCTGAAGACCCGGGCCATATCGCTGCTTCGCAAGCGTGCCCGTATCGCACGCAGACCAGTAATCCCGCTGGAGCTTCCGCTTCAGGACATCCCGTCCGTCAGCGACGACCCACTGCCGGGTGTGGACCTCAAAGACAAGATGGCCGTCGAGCTCGATCGAGTGTGCGAAGAGCTGGATCCGGCGAGCTTTCACATCGTGCGGATCCTGAGCCGGAGCGAGTCGGTGGCCGCGGCGGCTCGAGCACTTGGCATGCCCCGATCATCTCTACGAGATCGTCTGGCGGAGCTCAAGAAGCTCTTCTGCGAAGCGGGGTTGGACAGGTACGCAGGGAATCCGCCATCAAACGGCCGGGTTGCGTAGAGAAGTGGGGGAGGATCATGGAAACGAATGATGATGCAGTTCGCTGTGCCGTCCAGCTCACGCTTAGTGCGAGCGCGGACATGAAGGTCGCTGAAGACCTTGTTCTCTTGGCGATCTTGGCCGTAAGCGGACTTCACGGCGAGGCCGCGCTGCGTCTGGACACCGGATACCGGATCGACCAGGCGAACCGCATGATCGTTGTCGACACGGCAACCGAGATCGGTAGAGCAGTCGCGCGGGTAGCCCTGACGCTCGCCACCAGCGAGTTCGGGGCGGACGCGATCAGCGTTCGCCGAAGTCATCAGGCCGGCGAGGTGCACTACGCCTCGTGCAGGCCAGCGTTCGGGCTTCGGGCGCGGTCAAAGAGGTGTTGATCGATGATGCCTACTCGTCAAGAAAGCAAGCTAGGCCGGCAATCGCGGCTTCAAGAGCACGCCGCGGCCGCTCGTCGCCCTCGGCACCACACTGCGTGGATTCAGGGATGACCACTAACCGATGAGCGATGGCTCTTCCATACTGCTCGAGTCGGCTCGCACGTACCTCGCCCGCGGGTACGCGGTCATCCCTGTGCCGGCGCGGAAGAAGATCCCCGTGCTCAAGGGGTGGACGGACCTGCGCCTTTCCGAGAGCGACCTGCCGGCGCACTTCAACGGCACCGGCAACATCGGCGTGCTGCTGGGCGAACCGAGCGGGTGGCTGGTGGATGTCGACCTCGACTGTGACGAGGCGGTGGCGCTCGCGCCCAAGTTCCTACCGCCGACGGGCGCGATGTCCGGGCGGCCAGGCAAGCCCGCGTCGCACTGGTGGTACATCTGCGAGGGGATCAAGACCCGCAAGCACCAGGATCCGGTGTCCAAGAAGATGATCGTCGAGCTGCGGAGCACCGGGGCCCAGACCGTCGTCGGCCCGAGCATCCACCCCAGCGGAGAGCCGTACGACCCGCTGGATGGAGAGCCTGCCGTGGTCGACGCCGGGGAGCTCGCCGCCGCTGTCGCGGCGCTGGCCGAGGCCGTGACCGAGGCCAGGCACGGGCGCAAAGAACTTCCACGTTCACAGCCCGAGGCGCTAGGAACGCCGGCGTTCCTAGCGGGCGACGCCCTTCTCCGCCGCGCCGCGGCGTACCTCAACCGCATCCCGCCGGCGATCTCCGGCTCGGGCGGGCACAGCCAGGCCTACGCGGCCGCAACCGCGACGGTGCACGGCTTCGGGCTCGACCCCGAGGCCGCGTTCTCGCTGCTGTGGGATCGGTACAACCCGCGATGCGATCCGCCGTGGAGCGAGAAGGAGTTGAGGCACAAGGTGACGGACGCAGCGAGCAAGCCGCACGATCGCCCGCATGGATGGCTCAGGGACGCAAGCCCTGCCGAGGCGACCGACGCGGACCTCTCGGGCCTCGTCGTGCGAGGTCGTGCGCTGGTGGCGGAAGCGACCCCGCCGCCCGCTCCCGACGATCCCGGGCTGATCCCGCCCGAGGCCCTCCGTGTCCCGGGCTTCGTCGGCGAGGTGATGGACTACTGCCTCGCCACCGCGCCGTACCCCAGCCAGACACTGTCCTTCTGCGGGGCGCTGGCGCTGCAGGCGTTCCTCGCGGGCCGCAAGGTCCGTGACCCTGGGGACAACCGCACGAACATGTACCTCCTGGGCCTGGCGCACTCCTCCTCCGGCAAGGACTGGCCCCGCAAGATCAACGCCCGCGTGCTCCAGGCTATAGGCCTCGGCACCGGGCTGGGCGACCGCCTCGCCTCGGGCGAGGGCGTGCAGGACGCGCTCCACGGCACGCCATCGATGCTCTTCCAGACCGACGAGATCGACGGACTGCTGCAGTCGATCAACCGAGCCCGCGACGCGCGGTTCGAGTCGATCATGGGAACGCTGCTGACCATGTACTCGGCGTCCAACTCGATCTTCCCGATGCGCCGCAAGGCCGGGCAGAACGAGCCCGCCGTCATCGATCAGCCGTGCCTGGTGCTCTTCGGGACGGCGATCCCGAACCACTACTACGCCGCGCTCTCCGAACGCATGCTCACCAACGGGCTCTTCGCCCGCATGCTGATCCTGGAGTCCGGCCCGCGGGGGGAGGGCCAGGAGCCGACCGTCAGCGAGCTGCCCGAGCGCGTGCTCGCGGCGGCGAAGTGGTGGTCCGACCTGCGCCCCGGCCCGGGCAACGTCGCCAACACCCACCCAACGCCGCGCGTCGTGCCGCAGACCGACGAGGCCCGGGCGCTGCTCGTCGAGCTCCGCCGGGCCGCCGAGCAGGCGTACGGCGAGGCCGAAGGACGGCGCGACGCGGTGGCGACGACGGTGTGGGGGCGGGCCAGTGAGCAGACCCGCAAGCTGGCGTTGATCTACGCCATCAGCGAGAACCACACCGAGCCCGCCATCGGCGTCGAGGCGGTCCGGTGGGCGTCGCGGTTGGTCATGCACCAGACACGGCGGATGCTCTTCATGGCCGCCAACCACGCGGCCGAGACGCCCTTCGACCAGCTCGCGCTGCGCGCGATGCGGAAGCTCCGCGAGGCCCCGGATCGATCGCTCTCGCACAGCGTGCTGCTCAAGCGGATGAAGATGGACTCGCGGTCGTTCCACGATCTCATCGACACGCTCGTGCAGCGCGGCGACGTGCTAGCGGAATCGGCGGCGACGGCCGGCAGGTCGGCGCTGATCTACCGACTGGCCGAGAAGGAAGGTGAAGGAAGGGTGAAAGAAGAGGGGTCAAAATGCGGGTTGTAGACACATACACACACTTCTTTCTCTCTTTCACCTTCTTGCCCCCACCCCCGCGTGCGCGTATGTGTGGGTCTGCGCGACCCCGGGGGGTGAAAGGTGAAAGAAGGGAAAGAAGCCCTCTCGACCTCGCGAAGCAGGTGGCGTGCGCGGCCACGTCGAGCGGGAGCCCTACGGGAGGGAAGGCGGATGGCGTTAGGTACTTCCCGGGCCAGATCGCGTGGCTTACCCCCCGCGGGAACAGCCGCGACCAGAGACAGACTTACTTCCCTTTGTCCGAGCGCTCGCCGTGGTGGTAGACGGGCGCCTCCCGAGGCCCGTTTGGGCGTCCTGGGCCGCTCGCGGCCGGGAACGCGACGTGGGCCAACGCGGGCGGGAACCGTGGCCAACGGGCCCAGCCAGAGTCGGGTAGGTCGACGGCCACCCCGCGCAAGGTCTAACAGCCGACGGACGGGCCCGGTCGCGCGTGCGCCGGGCATGGACGGATTCGATGTTGCCGCAAGGAGCGAGGCATGAAAATCGAGATGTGGCCTCTGGCCGACGTGAAGCCGTACGAGAAGAACCCACGCAAGAACGAGGGCGCGATCGACGCGGTCGCCAAGAGCATCCGGGAGTTCGGCTTCCGGGTGCCGATCGTCGTCGACGCCGTCGGCGTCGTGATCGCCGGGCACACGCGCCTCAAGGCGGCCGAGAAGATTGGCCTCGAGAAGGTGCCCGTGCACATCGCCCGCGAGCTTAGTGCCGATCAGGTTCGGGCCCTGCGCATCGCCGACAACAAGGTTCACGAGCTCTCGTCGTGGGACATGGACCTGCTGCCACTCGAGCTGGCGGACCTCAAGAGTGCGGACTTCGACCTGTCGCTAATCGGCTTCAGCGCCGAGGACCTCGCGGCGATCATGGCTCCCGCGGGCAACGAGGGGCTCGTCGACCCCGACGATGTGCCCGCGCCGCCCGACGCCGCGACCACCGTCCCTGGCGACATCTGGGTGCTGGGCAACCACCGCTTGATGTGCGGCGACTCATCCAAGCCCGAGGACCTGGACCGACTGCTCGACGGCCAGCCGATCCATCTGGTCAACACCGATCCGCCGTACAACGTCAAGGTCGAGCCGCGGAGCAACAACGCGATCGCGGCCGGGCTGTCGTCGTTCACGGCGACGCAGCGCAAGGACGCGAGCGCCGGCGACCAGCAGTCAGCGGACCTGCACCGCTACCCGGAGAAGTCCAAGCCGACGCACAAGAAGCTCCGGGCCAAGGACCGGCCGCTGGCCAACGACTTCGTGTCGGACCAGGAATTCGACCGCTTGCTCGCGGCGTGGTTCGGGAACATCGCCCGCGTGCTCATCCCCGGCGGCGGTTTCTACATCTGGGGCGGCTACGCCAACTGCGCCAACTACCCGCCGGTGCTCAAGGCGATGGAGCTGTACTTCAGCCAGGCGGTGATCTGGATCAAGGAGCACCCGGTCCTGACCCGCAAGGACTTCATGGGCAACCACGAGTGGTGCTTCTACGGCTGGAAGGAGGGCGCGGCGCACCGCTTCTTCGGCCCCAACAACGTGCCGGACACGTGGTCGATCAAGAAGGTGAACCCGCAGAGCATGGTCCACCTGACGGAGAAGCCGGTGGAACTGGCCCGACGCGCCATCGAGTACTCGTCGCGGCCGGGCGAGAACGTGCTCGACCTGTTCGGCGGCAGCGGCAGCACGCTCATCGGCGCGGAGATGACGGGGCGGCGCGCGTACCTGATGGAACTCGACCCGCTCTACTGCGACGTCATCGTGCAGCGATGGGAGAAGTTCACGGGCCGCAGTGCGGAGCGGGCGAGTGCTCTGGAGACGTCGAAATGAACTGTCTATTCCCGGCCCAGCCGTTTGCGTGTGAGTTCACCAGCTTCGCTGATCGTGTCGCACGTCAGCAGGAGATCGATGGCAGCGTACACACGGTTGGCCATGACCAGCTTCCCGTTCCGCACCCGCTTGACCGGGATCACTGGCGGCCCCAACGTGTAGAGATAGTGCGGTCCCTCCAGGCGCAACCGACAGCCCGGTATCCGATCAGCGAGGTCGGATACAACCTCGCAGTGCTGGGCGTGACGAATCGACTGCAGCTGACCGTCGTAGCGGAACCCGATGTAATTGACTGGTTCGCGAGGGTACGCCCCACCAACCGGGTGAAAGTACCTCTCGTGCAGTTCGACGATCTCGCGCCAAGTGATCTCGGAGTTGCTCGGCCGCTCGTGGCTGAGCGCGACGACATAGACCATGTTCGAGGTCAAATCCTGCATGCGAGCAATCCTGTTCAGATAGACACTCAACTCGTGGAGGAGTCGCTTCTCTGCGTGACTGCCAGTTCGAGTCCTCGCAAGCCTGTGAAGATCAGTAAGCGACAAATGCACGCAAGGAATGCCCGAGACAGTGCGGGGCAACCTCGACTTCGCAAAGCTGCCACTGGCTGCAGAGACGGTGACAATGGCCTTAAGGGCGACGGGAGACCGGGTGAGGCGACTCGCATAGCGAGAGAGTTGCTCGAGTCCTGGAAGCTCGAGGCCGCGCTTTGCCTCGATGATCACGTGCGTTCTCGGCCCCTTGAGTTCTACATCTGTGATGCCATCTTCTCCATGCTCTTGCAGGAGCACGGAGTCGGTGACGGCATCAACAGCATTCGGCACCACGGCCGCAATGACCCGCGAGCAAAAGTGGGAACACTGTGCCAACGCCCAGCCCAAGCTGAAGGTGATGTCATTCTCGCGGTCTCCGAGCAACTCGAAGACGCTGTGGATGCACTTGCCGTGAAGGCGAATCTCTGCGGACATTGGTCTGAGGGTATCGCGGCGAACTCAGGTGCACCGCAGAAACGCCCCGGCCATCGGCTGGGGCGTAACAGGTGTATGTCGTGTGGACCTCGCTCAGGGATCCTGAACAGTTGGGAGCTGGCCGTCGGTCGCTTCGTCCCATTCGAGGGCGTAGCGCTCGGCGATGTCCTCGAGGTCATGCTCGGTCAGGTAGTCGGCGGTTTTCCGCTCCTGGCAGGCGGCGACCGCTCGCGCGAGGTCCGTCCATTCCTCGATGGTGAGCATCTGGTCTTGGCGAGCGCCGAGCAGGTAGAGTACGGCCTGAAGCACGGCTTCGAGTTGCGCTTCGCGGTTGGGGGCGGGCGTCGCGGTCATGGTTCAGGCTCCCTTCCCGGCGACGAAGACGCCGCGCTCGTGCTTCTTGAACCGTGCAGCGGTGCCCTTGGCGGCGATCTCGCGGATGATGGCGGCGTACAGCGTGGCCTCGGGCGTCTTTCCGCCGGGGGAGCGCCACAGCCCCTTGGCCTCCATCGCGGCGATCATCTCCTTGGC
>JALHNL010000030.1 GCA_022843545.1 Phycisphaerales bacterium
GCGCAGCACGCCCCGGCCCGTGTGCAGGCCCAGCGCCACCCGGGCCTCGGCCGTGCGCACGCCGCGAACCAGCGGCCACAGCACGCAGCCCAACAGCAGCCATTGCAGAATCGTGGGCACCGGCGCGGGAAGGTGCTCGCCGAAGCGGCCTAGGAGCGCGGCGTACGCCACAAACCCCACCAGGAACACCGCGAAGGTCTCGAGATACACACTCCCGCCCGGGCCGGCGGGCATGAACGCGCGATACATGGGCCCGCGCGCGAGCTTCACGCAAGCGAGCACGAACATCACGCCCGAGGCGATCACCAGCCCGATGATCGCCAGCGTGCCGATCTCCAGCCGGCTCAGCGTCCGCCGGGCCTCGTTCAGCACCGCCCGGCGTTTGGGGTCCGTGTCCGGGCGGGCCACGACGGTGGCCAGGTCCAGAAAGAACCCCTGCCGGGCGCGAACGCGCTCAAATTCCTCCGGGATGTCCAGGCTCGCGGGCTGCTGCCCGTCCACCAGCCGGCGCAGGAGCAGGATGTCAGCGTGAACCGCCGAGCCGCTGGGCACTTTCTCCAGCATCCGGTCCAGCGCCGCCAGGCCTTTGTCGCGCCCCTCGATCTCCGCCCGCGCCACCGCCACGCGGGCCTCGTCCATGGGCGTGCCGGCCATCGCCGACGCCAGCGCCAGCGCGTCCGTCCGCTCCGAGGGCTTGGTCGCGGCCACCGCCGCCCGCGCCAGAGCCGAGATCATCCCCGGCGGGCTGATCCGCTCCGACTCCGCGACGACCGCCGCCGATCCGGGCGGGGCCGGCCTATCCGTAGAATGCCCGATGATGATCATTCCGGCGACAACCAGGACGACCATCCACGCCCCCAGCGCCCAGCCCCAGCCACCCCGATCTGCGGGGGGCAGCATGAGCCGGGTGGGCAGTCCGGAGCCGGATGGGGCGCGGGGCGGGATGGAAGACTGGCTCGCCATGAGTCAGGGAGGTTGTATCGGGCGATCCGCGGGGGTGGGATGATGATGCCCGGGGGCGGAGGGGCGGTGCGGGCTTGACCCGGCCCGGGCCCCGGATATTGTTCTCTCCCTTCCCGGCGGCTGTTCGCCAGGGATGTTGTCGGAAATCTTGCCGAGGTCTTTCTCGGCCCGCCCCGCCCGGTAGGCGGCGAACCTTGCACAGGCCTGTGCCCGTGGGTGACTTTGCCCGCCGGCCCAGGAGGAGCCTGACGCCATGCGTCGCCAAACGACAATCGCCAAGCCCAACACCGTCAGCAAGAAGTGGCGGACCGTCGATGCCAAGGGCCAGTCCCTGGGCCGTCTGGCGGCCGACATCGCCATCGTTCTCATGGGCAAGCACCGCCCGGAATACACCCCGCACGTGGACTGCGGCGACTACGTCATTGTGCTCAACGCCAAGGACGTGGTGATGACCGGCAGCAAGGCCGAGCACAAGACGGCCCGCCACTACACCGGCTACCCCAGCGGCCTCAAGAGCCAGACGTACGGGCAGTTGCTTGATCGCAAGCCCGAGCGCGTGATCGAGCTGGCCGTTCGGCGCATGCTCCCCAAGAACCGCCTGGGCCGCGTGATGCTCAGCAACATGCGCGTCTTCCCCGGCGCCGAGCATCCGTACGGCGGGCACAAGCCCACCGAGCTCAAGGTCTGATCGCCCGCGGGCCGGCCCCGCGCCGGCCCTGAACCCCTGTTCTCCCGCCTCGTCCGTCCGAACTCCCGAGATTGATCTCAACCGAGATACCACCCATGGCCGAATCCAAGCCCTCCCGCAAGTCCGAGCCCAAGCCCATGATCGACACCGCCCCGGCGGTCGACGCGGCCCCCGCCGCTCCCGCTGAGCGTCCGATCCGGGCCCCCAAGAAGGCCGACAAGGCCGGCTGGTGGTGGGGCACTGGCCGCCGCAAGCACGCCGTGGCCCGCGTCCGCATCAAGCCCGCCACCGGCGAGGGCAAGGTCACCGTTCAGACCGGGACCAACAAGAACAAGACCATCGCCGAGTACTTCCACGAGCAGCGCGACCAGAACGACGCCGTCGCCCCGCTCAAGATCACCAACACCTTCGGCAAGCTCGAAGTGTTCGTCCGCGTCTCGGGCGGCGGGTTCATGGGCCAGGCCGGCGCCGTCAAGCTCGGCATCGCCCGCGCCCTCAAGGACTTTGACCCCACCACCGAGCCGCTCCTCCGCGACAACGGCATGCTCACCCGCGACGCCCGCGACGTCGAGCGCAAGAAGTACGGCCAGGCCGGTGCCCGCCGTCGCTTCCAGTTCTCCAAGCGTTGATCCAGCTTCCGCATCCGTATTCGAACAAGGGAGGCCTCTCGGGGCCTCCCTTTCTCTTTTGGCGGCCAGCCCCCGCCCCACCCGTGCCTTACCCCCGCCCCGCCGAGCCCCTACCATCTCGCTTATGAAGCCGCGCCCTTTCCATGGTCTGTGGTTCCGCCGGGTCTTGGTCTTGTCGGGCCTGGGCATCGGCGCCGCCGCGCTGGCCCTGACCGCCGGGTGCCAGGAGCGGGTGGTCTCGGCCCGCGGGCTGGGCTCCGACCAGTACAGGGTGGAGGAACCGCTGTACGACCCGCCGGGCTGGGAGCGCTGGATGTTCGGCGATCCGCCCCGCGAAAGCCGGCGCAACAGCCTGATCACCCGCGACAATCCCGAGTAGCCCGTCGTCCGAAGATAGAGGATGAGCCCCCGACTGAAGCCGGGGCCTCCGATAGATCGGATCAGCCTCGCCCTCCTTCACCGCCTACCGCCCCTCTCCGTCCCCCCCACCCGCGCCCCCCGCCAGAGCAAAGGTCACCATGGGTATCGAAGCCGCCCTTCCGAATGACACGTTCATCACCACGCAGCTCCGCCGCGTGATCAACTGGGCCCGCCGGTCGAGCCTGTGGCCCATGCCCTTCGCCACCGCGTGCTGCGGGATCGAACTGATGGCGACGGCCTGCTCGCGCTACGACATGGCCCGCTTCGGATGCGAGGCCGTGCGCTTCAGCCCGCGCCAGGCCGACCTCATGATCGTCGCGGGGCGCATCCCCGTGAAGACCATGCCCGTCCTGCAGCGCATCTACCTCCAGATGTGCGAGCCCAAGTGGGTCATCAGCATGGGCGCGTGCGCCAGCACCGGCGGCGTCTTCGACACCTACGCCGTGGTGCAGGGCTGCGACCAGTACATCCCGGTCGACGTCTACGTCCCGGGCTGCCCGCCCCGCCCCGAGCAGCTTCTCGAGGGCATCATGGCGATCCAGCGCCACATCGACAACGAGGGCATCCCGCCGCGCATCCAGGGCGGCAAGCGCGTGGGCCTGGGCCTGGCGGTGGCGCCGAACTACACGCCGCGGCCGCAGCCGGTGGGGCTAGGGGTGAACTGAAGCCCATCGGAGCCGAGCGGCGCTAGCCGCCGGCCGATCTCACACAGCCACCCATTCCGCGCTGACGCTTGGGCTTGCCGGCGGCTTGCGCCGCTCGGCTCAGAAGTGATCGCCCTCACACCTCCCCCAGCCACCACCGCCGCCGCGGCCGCCGGGCTCGCTTCAGTCCCAGTTGCTCCGCCTCGCGTTCGATGATCGCGATGGCCTCGTCGGGCGAGTCGGTGCAGGGGAGCAGGTCCACGTCATCTGGGCTGATGGTGCCGGCGCGGAGCATGGTCTCGCGCACGAACGCCAGCATGGGCTCGTAGAACGCCTTGCCCATCAGGATGATCGGGAAGCCCCTGATCTTGCCGGTCTGGCGCAGCGTGACGGCCTCGAAGAGCTCGTCCATGGTGCCGAAGCCCCCGGGCATGACCACGAAGGCGTACGAGTACTTCACCAGCATCACCTTGCGGACGAAGAAGTAGCGGAACTCCAGCCACTTGTCGAGGTAGGGGTTGGGCTTCTGCTCCATGGGCAGGGTGATGTTGCACCCGATGCTGGGCCCGCCGGCGTCGCGGGCTCCGCGGTTGGCGGCCTCCATGATGCCCGGGCCCCCGCCGGTGAGCACGGTGAAGCCCAGTTCGCTGATGCGCGAGCCCATCTCGCGGGCGAGGGCGTAGTACGGGTGCTCCTCGGGAAAGCGGGCGGACCCGAAGACGGTGACGCACGGGCCCACGAAGTGCAGCCCGCGGAAGCCCTTGATGAGTTCGCTGGCGATGCGGATCGCGGAGAACAACTCGCGCCAGCGTGATCGCGGGCCGGCCAGGAAGACCTGCTCGTGCCCGCTGCGCGACTGCTTGCCCCAGGTGGGCAGCGGCGCGTGGTGCTCGCCGAAGAGGGCGTCAAACTTGTGCGAGGCGCCCGCGAACAACCGGGCCCCGCGGTCGGCGAGCGAGGGCTCGGGGCCACCCGGCGAGGGGGGTGGGGGCGGGGGCGGCGGGCTGGGCGTGTCTTCATTCATGGCCGTGGCATTATCGCTTTCTTGACCGGGTCGCGCCCACAAACCCCTTGGCGCGCCCGATGGGCGCGGTATGCTGGCGCCCCAACCACATCCGGAGAGCCGCCATGAACCGTGTTCGCCCAGCCGCTCATCGTCGGGGTTTCACGCTTATCGAGGCCGGTGCCCTGGTCGTTCTGACCGCGGCGGGCGCCGCGATGGGCCTCTCGGCGCAGCCGCTGGAGCGCGCCCGCAACTCGGCCCGGCAGATCAAGGACTCCACGCAGATTCGCGCGCTGCTCCAGGCCAACCTGATCTTCGCCCAACAGAACAACGAACGATTCCCGATGCCGGGAGAGATTGACCGCAACGACACGACCGTCAAGGCCACCGCGGCGGAGAAGAACACCACCGCGAACATCTTCTCCATGCACCTCTGGAACGGGATGATCTCGCCCGAAGTCTGCGTGAGCCCCGCGGAGAACAACCCGAACATCGCGGTTGCCAATAGCTATGAGTTCACGAACCCGACCGGCGCGGTCAAGCCCGCCGAGGCCCTGTGGGACCCCAAATTCAGCGCCGACTTCACCGGGGGCAAGACCGGCCACGTGTCGTACGCGCACCAGATGCTCTTCGGCGAACGACTCAAGGGCGCGTGGATGAACACGTTCAGTTCCACCACGCCCGTGTACAGCACGCGCGGGCCGGAGATGACCGCGGTGCGCACCGAGGGCGATCTGGCCTGGCCGACCTACGCCAAGGCCAAGTCGAACACGTTCTCGTTCTTCCTGCCCCACGGCTCGTGGTCGGGCAACGTGGGCTTTGCCGACGCCCACGTGGAGTTCATTCCGGAGTACCTCGCCCCGGGCCGAGTGGTCGAGACCGCCGCGACGTATCCGACGGCCGAGGGCGTCAAGAAGCCCGACATGGCGTTCTTTGACGAGCCCGACGACCCCACGAGCGTCAACAACTTCCTGAGCATCTTCGTGAAGGCCGGCGCCAAGCGCGAGGACTTCAAGGCCATCTGGGATTGACGCGGGGGGGGCACCGAGTTGGCCGTGATCAACCCACCGCCGCCGAGCGCCGCGCCGCGGGCGTGGTCTCGGGCTTGGGCAACTGGATGGGCCGGGGCGGCTCCGGGTCGCCCGGGGCGCGCTCGATCGGGGCCTGGGTCGTCACGTAGTGCCGCTCAACCGAGGCCGACACCCGGCACAGCATCTCGTGGGTGATCGTGCCCGCCGCCCGCGCCAGCGCGGGCAGGTAGTTGGGCGCGGCGGGGTCGGCGCCGACCAGTTCGACCTCGCAGCCGGGGCGGGTGAGGTCCTCGGGCAGGCCGGTGAGGTCGAGGGTGATCTGGTCCATGGACACGCGCCCCACCACCGGGGCAAAGACGCCCTGCACGCCCAGGCGCACAGGCGCGGGGGCGGCCTCGCCGGGGGCGCTGGTGCGGGCCTGGTCATACTGCTGGCCCGTCAAACGGACCATCGCGGCGTTGGAGAGCGCCCGGGGGTAGCCGTTGGCATAGCCCACCGGCACCAGCCCGACGCGCGAGGGGCGCGGGGCGGTCCAGGTGCGGTCGTAGCCCACGGGCCAGCCCGCGGGGACGTCCTGAACATGCACGATCCGCGAGGTCCAGCGGGCGCAGGCCTCGAGCTGCAGAGCCGCCTCGGCGAACTCCACGTGCGTCTGGCCTTCCAGCGTCTCGGCTCCGTAGCCCAGCACGCCCTGGCCCACGCGGATCATTGTGGCGTGCAGCGACGCGGACCGCAGCGTGGCGGCGGTGTTGGCCGCGTGGACCCACACCGGCGGGCGTGCCTGCCCGGGCTTGCTAGCCAGGTTGGTGAGCACGGGCTTGATCCGCTCGATCCACGAACGGAAGAGGCGGGCCTGTTCCTTGGTGAAGGGTTCGTCGGTGGAGGGCGCCGAGAAGTGGGTCATGAGCCCGGCGAGGCGGAGGCGCTGGGCGGATGACGCGAACTCGACCATCTTGGTGGCTTCGTCGGGCAGGCTGCCGCCGCGCGAAAGCCCGGTGTCCACCTGCACGTGGACGGGGAAGTCGACGCCGGTGCGGGCGGCCACCGCGGCCAGTTCCGTCGCCTGGGCGGGGGAGTGAAGCGTGAGGTGGAGGCGGCCGCTGACGGCGAGGCGGTAGAGCGGGTCGGCGCGGTCGAGGCTCCAGACCGGCATGAGCACCAGCACCGGGGTGGTGATGGGCACGTCCACCAGGGCGCGGGCCTCGTCGAGGCTGTAGACCGCGACCAGGTCCACCCCCGCGGCGGCCAGGTGCTTGGCCAGACGGGCCGAGCCCAGCCCGTACCCGTCCTGCTTGATGACGGCGCAGAAGCCGACCTGCTGCTTGGGGTCGGCGGGCGCGGCGATGGCCTTGAGACGCGCGATGTTGCGGTCGATGGCGCCGAGGTCGATTTCGAGGCGTGAGGTCGGCACCGTTGGCTCCGGACGGGCCCTCGGGCCCGGGCGATGAGGTGGGGGCGGCGCGACGCGCCAAAACGCCCCGGGTTGTATCGACCGCCGGGTGATTCTACGATCAACCTCCGAGGCGTCCGGCGGCACTTCCCGCGGCGCGACCCTTTTCCGCCGATGCGTCGGCCCGCAACCCCGGTTTTTCTCTATGCCCAACCAGCCGACCGACGGTCACCATCCCGCCCAGACTCCGCCCCCCCACCCGCCGCAGGCCCCCGCGCCCGCCGACTCGGCGCAGCAGAACTGGGCCAGCGTGCCCGCCGATGTGAAGGACGACGTCTTCGAGTCCAAGCAGACGTTTGAGGACCTGGGCCTGCGCGGGAGCGTGCTCAAGGGTCTCAAGGAACTCGGCTTCGTCCACCCCACCAAGATCCAGTCCATGCTCATCCCGGCCATCCTGGAGGGCAAGGACGTGCTGGGCCAGGCCAAGACCGGCACGGGCAAGACCGCCGCCTTCGGCCTGCCCATCCTGCACAAGGCCGACAAGGACGTGCCGTTCGGGGCTCTGGTCCTGGTCCCCACCCGTGAACTGTGCCTCCAGGTGGCCCGCGAGATCAACGACCTGGGCCAGGCCACGCCCATCCGCGCGCTCTCGGTCTATGGCGGCGAGCGCATCAAGTCGCAGGTTGACGCGCTGGCCAAGGGGCCGCAGATCATCGTCAGCACACCCGGACGCCTGATGGACATGGTCGAGCGCGGGCACCTGCACCTCAACAACGTCAAGTTCGCCGTGCTCGACGAAGTCGACCGGATGCTCGACATCGGCTTCCGCGACGACATCCGGCGGATCCTCAGCAAGTGCCCGCCGCCCGGGCCCGGGGGGCGTCAGACGATCTTCGTCTCGGCCACGATCAGCCACGAGATCGAAGGCCTGGCCCGCAGGCACAGCCACGAGGCGCAGAAGGTCATCGCGATCACCAAGGGCGCGCTCACCACCGCCCTGGTCAAGCAGTTCTACCTCGCGGTCAACCCCTGGGACAAGCGCCGCCTGCTCCTCCACCTTCTCACCCACGAGGAGCCCGCGCTCACCGTCGTCTTCTGCCGCATGAAGCGCACCGTCGATGAGGTCTGCAAGTATCTCATGCAGCACAAGGTCGACGCCCACGCCATGCACGGCGACATGATGCAGAACAAGCGCAACCGCGTGATCGACCGGCTGCACAAGGGCGACCTGGCGGTGCTGGTCGCCAGCGACCTGGCCAGCCGCGGGCTGGACATCGAGGGCATCACCCACGTCATCAACTACGACCTGCCCGAGGACCCGGAGGTCTACGTCCACCGCATCGGACGCACCGCCCGCATCGGGCGCGAGGGCGTCGCCTGGACGTTCGTGACGCCCGAGCAGGGCGAGATGCTCACGAACATCGAGATGCTGATCAACATGGAAGTCCCCAAGCTGGACTACCCGGACTTCAAGCCCTCGGCCGGCCGCTTCGGCGACGGCGCGCCCGGTGGCCCCAGCGTGTCGCGCGAGCCCAAGCCCGCGCCGGTCAACCGCTACGCCGCAACGGTGAACCCCACGCTCCCCGTCGCCGCCACCGCCGCCAGCCCCGCCGCGCCGGGTGTCCCGGCCAAGCCCGCCGTCGGGCCCGACCCGTCCAAGTTCCCGGGCGGGATCGTGCCGACCAAACTGCCCCCCAAGAGGATGTTCGGGCGTGTGAAGACGAACTTCGGTATCCGTGAGGCGGGGGGGGGGGGCGCACCCAGCGAGCCACCGCCCGCACCCAACCCGCCGAGTTCAGCGAACTGATCTGAGACGCCGGCATCGAACTCAGCAACGGCTGGGGCCGGACCCGGTATAACACCCGAACACCCCTCCCGAGGAGTCTGTCATGAATCGTTGGATCGCACGCGTCGGAGTGTCCGCCCTGTCGTTGTTCGTCTTCGCGGGCGCCCCCGTGGCCGCGATGGAGCCCGAGGCCAAGGCCCCCGAGGCCGCCAAGGGCGAGGCTCAGAAGGCCCCCGAGGCCAAGCTGGACAAGGCCGCGTTGGACCGGCTGAAGGCGATGACCGACTTCTACAAGGGCCTCAAGCACTTCAGCGTCACCACCACCGCCGAGATGAAGGGCATGCCCGGCGAGGGCAAGAGCACCTCGTCGCTCGTGATGGCCAGCCCCAACAAGCTGCGGCTGGAGTCGGGCAAGGACGCCGCGAAGGACCAGCAGTTCCTGGTCGTCAGCGACGGCAAGGCCCTCCGCGCCTCGGGCGGCATGTACGGGCAGATGGGCTCGTACCTCGACCGCGAGGCCCCGGCCTCGTTCGATGACCTTGCGCAGGATCCCGACCTGATGATGGCCGCCATGTCGGGCGGGCCCGGCGCGATGCTCCCCATCATGCTCACCCGCGCGGACATGCTCGAGCAGATGACCAGCGACATGGAAGCCCTGTCCATGGGCGCGCCCGAAATGGTGGACGGCGTCGAGGTGCAGAAGTTCACCCTCACCGCCGAGGGCAGCACCGGGCACATGCTCATCCAGACCGGCGACAAGCCCTGGCTCCGCCGCATCGCCTTCACCGAGGGCGAGGGTGATGAGAAGATGAGCATGCAGCTCGACATGGCGTGGGCCGACGAGAAGCCCTCCGACACCGTGTTCGAGTTCAAGGCTCCCGAGGGCCTCAAGGCCGTCAAGGGCAGCCGCGAGATGTTCGGCGACATGGGCGGCGGCGCGGCGGCCGACGACCATGGCCACGGCCAGGCCCACGAAACCGTCGGCCAGGACGCCCCCGCGGTGAAGCTCCCCTACATCACCGGCGGCTCGGGCGAGTTTGACCTGTCCAAGCACAAGGACAAGGACGTCGTGATCCTGGACTTCTGGGCCACCTGGTGCGGGCCGTGCATCAAGGGCCTGCCGATCGTCACCAAGGTCGCCGACGCGTTCAAGGACAAGAACGTCGTGTTCTACGCCGTGAACGTGGGCGAGGAGCCCGAGAAGGTCAAGGCGTTCATGGAGAAGAAGACCTGGGGCTTCACCGCCGTGTCCGACCAGGACAACAAGTTGAGCGAGAAGTACAAGGTCGAGGGCATCCCCCACACCGTGATCATCGACAAGAAGGGCGTGATCCGCCAGGTCCACGTCGGGCTCATCCCGAACCTCGAGAAGCAGTTGACGCTGGAGCTCGAGGCCGTGCTCGCCGGCAAGGACCCGCTCCACGCCGGGCACAACCATGCCGAGGGCGAGGGCCACGGCGAGAAGAAGGACGAGAAGAAGACCGAAGAGAAGAAGTAAACCGCTCTCGGGCGGCAGCGCACGACACACTCACGCGGGCGGGCTCACGGGCCCGCCCGCTTTGTTTTTCCCGCGCATCAGGCGATCTTGTCCACGCCGCCCATCTCGCGCACCCACGCCGCCAGGCGCGCCATGCCCTCGTCGAGCGTCACCGTGGGCTGATAGCCCAGGTCTTCTCGGGCCCGTGTCGCGATGAACACCCGCGAGGTCTGCGCCGTTCGCGCGCCGAAAAACGCCAGCGGCACCGTCACGCCCAGCAGCGTCGCCACCTGGTCGATCACGAACCCCATGTTCTCCGCGATCACCCGGGGCACACGCGTGAAGCGCGGCTTGAGCCCCGCCGCGGTCATCTGGCGCGACAGCAGTTCGCGCCCCGCGATCCGGAAGCCGTCGACGATCAGATACGTCCGCCCCGGCGCGGCGGGTGCGGTCAGCGCGCGCGCAGTCACGTCCACGATGTGGTCGATGTACGTGGTGGCCTCGATCGCGGTGCCGTCGCCGCAAAGCGGGATGCCCAGTGGCGACCGGGTGAGTTTGGCCATGATGGGCAGGATCGTGGTGTCGCCCGGGCCCCACACCACGGCGGGGCGCAGGCTGGTGACTTCCAGGCCCGCGCCGTTCTCGCTCAGCGCCGCCTGCTCGCCCTGGGCTTTGGTGCGCGAGTACGGGTCCACGAACCGCACGGGGTAGGGCTGGTCGTCGGTGGCGTTGATGAGGTCGCGCCCGCCGAAGAGCACGGCCTGCGAGGCGATGTTCAACACGCGCCGAGCGCCGGCGGCCCGCGCCGCGCGGGTCACGTTGATGGTGCCCTGAATGTGGACGGCTTCAAAGACGCGCACGGGCGCCGGGCGGGGCACGCCCGCCGCGTGGATCACCGCGTCGCACCCCGCGGCGGCCCGCTCCACGCTCATCGCGTCGGTGACATCGCCGGGGGCCACAGCGGCGCCGAGCCGGGCCAAGTGGTCGGCGCGGCGCGGATTGCGCGCCAGCGCGGTCACGCCGTGACCATCCGCCAAGAGGCGGCGCGCCACCGCGCCGCCGATGAACCCCGTCGCCCCGGTGATGAGCACTCGCATCGGCGTCCTTTGCCTCACGCCGCCGGCACGCCCGCGAGGCGCACGAACATCTCCACGCCGGTGGGGATGGCGTCGTCGTTGAAATCGAAGTCGGGCTGGTGCAGGGTGGGGAAGCGATCCTGCCCCGGGCGCTTGAGCCCGAGCCAGAAGAAGACGGCGGGCACGCGCTGCGCGTAGTACGAGAAGTCCTCGCCGCCCATGGTGGGGTGCGCCACCTGCGCGACGCGCTCGTCGCCCAGCGTGCGGCGCGCCAGATCAAACCATGCCTCGGTGTGCGCCGGATCGTTGAACGTGACGGGGTAGCCGGGGTCGAGCGTCACCTCCGCCTCGCAGCCCAGCGCCCGCGCCGTGTTCTCCGCGATCTCGCGCACGCGCCTTCGCGCCAGTTCGCGCGTCTGCGGCGTCAGCGACCGGATCGTGCCCATCATGTGCACCCGCTCGGGGATCACGTTCGTCGCGCTGCCCGCGTGGATCATCCCCAGCGAGACCACCACCGCGTCGGCGGGGCCCACGTTGCGGCTCACCACCGTCTGCAGCGCGACGATGATGTGCCCCGCCGCGGTGATCGCGTCGCGCCCGTAATGCGGATACGCGCCGTGGCACTGCACGCCGCGCACGGTGATGTCGATCTCATCGGTGCTCGCCAGCAGCGGGCCGGGGCGCGAGGCCACGGTGCCCAGGGCGTAGTCGGGCCCGCCGTGCAGGCCGTACATCCGCTCCACCCTCGGCCCGATCACCGCGCCATCGAGCACGCCCTCCTGGCACAGCCGATCAGCCCCGCCGCCGCCCTCTTCCGCCGGCTGAAAGACCAGCGTGACGGGCCGCGGGCGGTGGATCTTGCTCAGCACGCGGGCCGCGCCAAGCAGGATCGCGGTGTGCCCGTCGTGCCCGCAAGCGTGCATGACGCCGGGCGTGCGCGAGGCGTAGGGCACGCCGGTCTGCTCGTCGATGGGCAGCGCGTCCATGTCGGCGCGCAGGCCGATCGCGCCGCCGCCCGAGCCGTCGCTCGCCGGCAGATGGGCGACCACGCCCGTCCCCCCGGCCAGACCGGCCTTGAAGGCGATGCCGAGCTTGCCCAGTTCTTCCTGCACGCGGCGCGAGGTCCGCTGCTCCTGATACGCCAGTTCCGGATGCGCGTGCAGGTCGCGGCGAAAGTCGCGGAGCCCGGGCAACTCCTGCGCAATAAGACCGCGTAGTGCGGCCGCGGATGTGGCGCTGAGGGTCGGAGAGGACATGGGGGGAGGGTATGCGGAAGGGCCCGAGGACCGCCGGCGCGGCGATGATCGGCCTGGTGGCAACAAAGTCCTCTCCCCCCCCACCGCTTCGCGGACCGCCGATACGCGAACTCTTTGAAGCCCATCCATGCTTCTGAGTTCGGGGGCGAAGCAGGACACCGAAGCCCTCGCCCAAGGCCGCTAGGAATCCAGTGGTACGCGATACGGGGCACGATGCTGGTCGGCGTAGACTTCAATGTCACCTTGCAAAACATTATGGGAATACTGAAGTAACTTCCGCGATGGCCATCTACCACAGCATGTCGATGGATCGCCCCGGCAGGCGCCTCTCGCCGGCGGCGATCCGCCGCGCAAAGGCGGCGCTGGGGGTGAAGTTCCCGCCTGACTACCGGCGGTTTCTGCTCGTCCACAATAGTGGCAAGCCGAGGGAATGCTACTTTGTGCTGCGAGCAGGCAAAGAACGACAAATCGTTTGGGTAGCCGATTTCTGCCAGATCAATTCCTCGAAGATCGATGCGCTGAGTCTGCGCGGGCAGCGTGCGATGCTGTCGCGGTATGCTGCGGAGGGCGAAGCCGTTCCAGCCGGCTGCTTCGCTTGCGGCTCCACGGGAGGTGGTTGCAGCATCTTGCTGTACACGCTGGGCCCACGGCGTGGCCAGGTCTGGCTAAAGGACTGGGACCTTCTCCCCGACGCGTCCGGCTCGACGTCCAAGCCGACCGATGCGATGTTCAAGCTCGCGCCGTCATTCCAGAAGTTTGTCGAGAGGTTGTGCTCGCAGGAGGAGGCTGAGAGGCGAGCTACCCAAGTCAGGCGGTAGACCGGTACGGAAGCTACCAACGCGTCGTACGCTGAACCAACCAGACTCGGAAAGTTCATGGCCGAGAACCCCTCCATCTGCTACGACTCGGCCGGCCGCCAGAAGACGCTGTGGAACGGCATGCGTCACCACGTGAAGAAGAACCGGCGTGGGCACTACGACTTCCCCATGCCGCGGTGAACAGGAGGTCACTTGAAGTATTGGGCGCTGGAGCACGGCGAACGTGCGAACTTCTCCTTCATCGAGCCCAAGGGGATTCTGATCGGGCCGATCGCTTGGCGGCTGCGCACGCAGTGCTCGCCTGAGGAGGTTGGGTGGCCGGACCCCCCGCCGGTTTACCGGGCGAGTTGCCCGCTCAAACGTGGCGTGACTGACTATCCGAGCCTGGTTCGCCCGAGCGAAGTGGTGTCCGACCGTCTTCGCCTGTTCCTGGAGGTCGAAGCGCCGGGCTGCTGTGAGTTCGTCCGCGTCCTCGTGCAAGACGAGTCCGGCCGGGACACCGGCGTGTACTGGGCCATCAAGTGGCCGCGCACCATCGACTGTCTGGCCGAGGAGTCGTTCGACAAGGACGAGAACGGGGAGTATGTTCTGTATGACCACGGTGATCGCCGTGTGCAGTACCCGATCATCGATGTGCATCGCATCCCCGCCCGCGACCAAATCGGCATCATCCGCGGCTACGAGCCGATGGTGCTGATCAGCAACGATCTCCGCCTGAAACTGAAGAAGGCCGGCTTCACCGGCTTGCGATTCGATCGCATCGCCGTCTACGACGACCCGGACCGCATCCCGTTCAACCCGCCGGACCGATCCAGGCCCAAGGGCGAAATCCCGTTGATCCCCAAGGTCGCTCGGCATGGCCGGGTGACGAAGAAGAAGACCAAGAAGAAGTCCTAGCGGGCATCGCGAATCGGCCCGCTGATCAAGGCGTACACCTACGACGGCGTGGGCCGGTTGGTGCGGACGCTGTCGCCGTGGCCGAGCCCGGAGGTCGCGTCGGCGGGGTACGTGCGCGGCGAGCGGTTCTACTACGACGGCTCGCGGCGGGTTCAGGAAGTGGTGGTCGATCCGATCGACACGCAGGCGGCAGGTGGCATTAAAGTCATAGGACGAGTCTACCGTACCATCGAGAACTACCTCATTAAGCGTGGCACGCATCTTGACAACCAGAGTCAGAGCATGGCGCACAACCATCGATTCGCAAGGTGGGCCGAGGAGTGGGCTGAGTCCGCGGTGAAGCAGTTCGGCATCAAGATTCCCTGAACAGTCGTGAGGAGTATCCCATGTCGTACAAGCCGAGGTATCTGGAGAAGCAGCGTGTGAGTCGTGGTCCTCGTAGCGTGGGGGAACTCTTCGCTATCAAGTTCCGAGGAATGGGCTATTTGTTTGGCCGCGTGGTGCGTGAGAACTGTGGGTACAACGTCACGACCAAAGACCCTCGACTGTACTCAGAGCTTAAAGGAGTGTACCTGCTCTACGTGTACGCGGAGGTAGCCCAGACACTCGACACCGTGCCTTCATTGTCACCCAAGCGTCTCATCACTCCCCCGATGCTTATGTTCGGATTCGGTTGGACGCTAGGGTACTTCCTGAAGATCCGCGTGGACGTGCTTACGGAGAGAGATGTTCTACGAGTTCATTGCTTTTATCGAACTGGACGCACCGTCGAAGACATTGAAAATGGGCGCCGGGCCAGTACGAGCTACTACAATGAACACGGCGAGCCGCTATCCCGAAGGTACAACCCCTGCCGCGAGATGGGCTACGAAGGCCTAGGGTCGTTCGAGAACGAGATAGCGAGAGCGTTCGGGCTCCCGCTGGTCGAATTCTAGTGACTGAGGGTGACGAGTGGCGCGGCATTGGGCGGGTCGCCGTCCCGTGCGGTAGAGTGGCGGCCACGAGCCGGTCTTCGCCGGTCACAAGGGCCTGTTCTTTGACAACCTGGACGAGCACTTCGCGTTGCAGGGAGGCGAGGGGCTGGGCGCGGCGCCGATCTGGCTGTCGCTGTCGCATTTGCTCCTCGGCGAACGCGAGCACCGGCTGGTGCCGTGGGCCGACCCGGTGTACCACGTCCGCAACCGCGCGATGATGCCGCGGCACGGGCGGTGGTTGCAGCGCGATCCGAACGCGAGCGGGGTCGTGGTGCATGGGGCGCTCGCTTATCACGGAGGGCGCATCGGCGCGGGCGCGGACGGGTTCGACTTGTCGTCGCTCCACCGCGACGGGTTCAGTCTGCAGCAGTACGTGGGAAGCAACGGATGGCGAAATGGCGATCCGCTGGGACTTTACAATCTTGATGATGGGTATGACCCGGAAGAAGCACTCGAAGATGTCAATGACATTCTGAGCCTTCTGAGCCCCGTGCCAACGCCGGTCGATTTCATTCGTGGAATGGCCAGCGCGCTGGTCGGTGACTATTCCGCTAACCTCGACTTCGACGTCGATTGGGCGATGGACTGGTCGCTCTCCGACGACGACCACAGCCGAACGGATAACACCTGGGTTGCGCTGTCCTTAGGGCGTGGTCTGTACGATGCGTTCGAGATCGGTTTGCCGTTCTCTGATGCGACGGTCAAACCACTGGACGCGTTTGCGTCGGCGGTGGGGGGGAAGAAGTCAGGGCAGGCCAGTAGAGGCGCGAAGGCGGTCAAGCGCGGCTCACTAAACAGTGGCATTCAGGTTGCCGCTCTCCGCGGGCAGAAAATACACATGCAATACCGAGATGCGTGTGGCAAACTAGGGCTTCGCACACCCCCGTGGAGGTTCGAAGAAACGATCGCTGGCGTGGGTAGAGTCGACGCCATGGACTTTGACAGGTGTATTGTCAGAGAGCTGAAGCCCAACACACCGACAGGGCGTGCCAAAGGCATTCGCCAGCTGCTGAGGTACATTGGCGAGCTAGAGCTGAAAACAGGCAAACACTGGACCGGATATCTGGATTCTTACGATTACTGAAGCCATGGCTACGACTGCACTCCTCCAGATTGTCAGCGAAGTGACCAAGCCGCGAGGCTATTCTAGGCGCGGGTACCTGTTTTGGATACGAGCCCCTGAACTGACTCGCATCCTGCACATTCAACGTAGTCGACGGGGGACAGGAGTCTATTTTAATTTTGGCGTCATCCCAACAGTAATGGTCACAAAGAGCTACCCGCCCGGGTCTAGCTATTTGGGTCTACGTCTGCGTGCAACAACTTGGGAAGGTCCGTACTCGACAGCGTTCGCGAACTGCGAAAGAGCATACAGCGATCGTTTGCATGCTAGAGCGATGCTGAGGCCAGTTGCTTGGCTGATCGCTGAAATCGATACATTCCTGGCCGACCCCGAATGGGTGCGTAAGGTTGTTCTAGACGACGACTGTGTCGAAAGCTCGCATTCGTTCCTCTTGATACGTGACTGGGCTAGGGGCAGCTTGAAGCATCCGCGCGACTATTTTTTGCATTCTCGCTACTATTTGTAGTCCGCGCACCAAAGGCAACGTTAGCGATATGAGGAAGCGTCACTAAACGCTAGAGCCTATCCGTAAACCGCGCATCCGGCGATCGTCGGGGCGCGAATAGCCTTGCATGGCGATGCGACTGACCGAGCAGCAGTTGGACTGGTTGTGTGCGCGGCTGCCCGAGGCGCCCGCGCGGCCCAAGGACGGGCGGCCGCCGATGGACCGCCGGAAGGTCATCGCGGCCATCTTCTGGGTGCTCGACAACGGCGCTAAGTGGAAGGACCTGCCACGGCACTTCGGCTCGCGCAGCGCGGTGCACGCTTACTTCCAGCGCTGGACGCGCGAGCGGGTCTTCGAGAACATCATGCGCGACGCCGGCCAACTCGTCGAAGAGCGCGGCGGCTACCGCCTCTACGAGTGCTTCATCGACGCGACCTTCAGCAAGGCCAAGAGCGGCGGCGACGGCGTGGGCGTCACCAAAGCCGGCAAAGGCGTGAAAATCATGGTGCTCGTCGATGCCCGCGGCCTGCCCGTGGCGGTGACGACCGGCAGCGCCAGCCCGCACGAATCCAAGCTCGTGCAGGGGCTCTTCGACTTCATGCTCACGCTCGACACGCCGACGCGCATCATCGGCGACAAGGCGTACGACAGCGACCAGCTCGACGAAGACCTCGACGACGAGGGCATCCAGAGGATCGCGCCGCACCGGTCCAATCGCACGCCGCGGAACGCCACTCAGGACGGCCGGCCGCTGCGGCGGTACAAGCGCCGCTGGACCGTGGAACGCACGATCTCGTGGTTCCAGAACTTCCGCCGCCTGTGCATCCGCTACGAGAAGTCCGCCCTGCTGTTCCAGGGGTTCCTGCACCTCGGATGTTCCATCATCCTGCTCAAACAGGTTTACGGATAGGCTCTAGACTTAGGTGCCACCTGCCACAGGAAGTAGACATGCTCAAGGCACAACGAGAGCGCTCGCAGGAAATGATCGATGCATTGGCGGTCCACCCAAGCGTTCGGCTTGGGGTTGGAGTCACCGAGGAAGTCGTGCGCGAAGCAGAGCGCATTCTGAGTAGCAGGCTCCCGCTGAGCTACCGCGAGTTTCTGCTCAGGTACGGCACCGCTGAGATCCACTCGAACGACATCTATGGCCTTGGCGAGAGTCTGCCGCGACATCTGAACGTCATCGATGCCACCGGGACGGAGAGTTTCAACGGGCTGTTTCAGTTGTGCAATGGTCACGTCGGGCACGTCTGCATCGCACAAAATGGCCGAGGCGACATCTTCTGCCTTGACACCGATCGGCGCGAGGGGAAGGAGTGTCCGGTGGTGTTCTGGGATCACGAGCATCCCGATCCGCCGAAGCAGAAGCCGCGGCTCATCGCCCGCAGCTTTGCGAACTGGATCTTGAAGTACCTGAGAACCGGCTACTCCGGCGGATAGCCATCCAGCTGTGGCGGGCATGCGCTAACCTACGACGCCTACGGCGCGGTGCTCTCGGCGGTGCTGTACAATGGCGGGCACGAGCCGGTTTTCGCCGGGCACAAGGGCCTGTTCTTTGACAACCTGGACGAGCACTGGGCGCTGCAGCCGGACAACGGCCTGACCGACTTCGATTTCAGTCACACCAGCAATCTGGTGCGCATCCCGCACGGCGGCGAGCACGCCAAGGGGCACCATGAATGGGTGTCTGAGAACCTCAGTAAGGGCTGGCGTCACCAAGTTCCTCCTCACCCCGCGCCGTGCCTCCGACACGCGGACTCCGTGAAGCGCGAAGCCCTTGAGGTCAGTGGCCGGGTGTGCCACTGCGCGGCGACGCACGGCTACTCACCACGACGGCTTTGCCGTCGCGATCACCGATCCTGTATTCACCGCGCCGACTCGCCCACCGTCACGCCCACGCGTGTGCGTCGCAGCGCGGGGTTGCCCAGTTGCCCGCAGGCGGCCATCTGGTCGCGCCCCTTGGTCCGCCGGCGCTTCACGTACACGCTGGTCGCCGTGAGCCTCGCGACGAAGTCCACGATCATCTCTTCGCTGGGCGCGGGCCAGGGCGAGTGGTCGCGCGGGTTATAGGGGATCACGTTCACCAGCCCCTTCAGCGGCGCGCCCGCATAGCGCGGCACATTGCGCCGCGATCCGGGCGCACGGGCCTCGTACTCCTCGCCCAACACGAACGACGCCAGTTCGTCGGCGTGCTCGGGCGCGTCGTTCACGCCGGGGATCAGCACGTACTCCAGGCACAGGTGCGCCCCGCCGTGAAGCGGCCAGTGCCCCAGCGCCGCGCGCAGCGAGGCCAGCGGCCACGCGCGGTTCACCGGCATGATCTTCGACCGGACCTCGTCATTCGGCGCGTTCAGCGACAGCGCCAGGCCCAGGCGGTGCCACCCGGGACGCTTCACCACCTCCGCCAGCCGCGCGATGCCCGCGGGGTTGCCCACGGTCGAAATCGTGATCTTGCTGGTGGCGATGCTGGGCCCGCGGTGGTCGATGAGCACGCTCACGGCGCGGATCACCTCGTCGAGGTTGTCCGTCGGCTCGCCCATGCCCATGAACACGATGTTCGCGATCGCCGCCTCCGGGTCCGGGCGGCTCACCAGGTGCCGCGCCGCGAACCACTGGGCCACGATCTCCTCGGCGCTCAGCGAGCGGATGAGCCCCATCTGCGCCGTCTGGCAGAACACACAGCCCATCGCGCAGCCCACCTGCGACGACACGCACAGGGTGTACGACCGCACCCGCTTCTTCCCGATCATCGGGATCAGCACCGACTCGGTCTCGTACGCCTTGTCCGCCGGCGCGCCCGGGGGGCCCGGCACGCGCTGGCAGAACTTCACCACCGTGCCCTCGCCCGACTCGGATCGGTGCTCGCGCACGACCGGGGCGACGGGCACATCCAGCCCCTCACCGCTGGCCAGCCCCTCGCGGAAGAACCTCGCGTAGCGCTCCAGGCCCGCCGCCGCGCCGCCGGGCGCGCCCGCGCGCGCCCACGCCCGGGCGAACTCATGCGCCGTCAAGCCCAGCGGGTTGGGAAGGTCAAGGGCCACGCCCAAGGGTAAGCGGTTCAGGCCGCCTGCCCCGCGGGCTTTTTGTCCACGAATCCCGCCGCGAAAGCCAGGCCCAGCGGGACCCCGATCAGCCCGCCGGCCAGCCAGTCCAGGGGCAACACCCGCAACGGCGGGATCACCGAGGCGGTGAAAGAGGCCTGCAGCAGATCAGGCCCGCTCTTCTCGACAAAGGTCGCCACCGCCGGGCCCGCCACAGCCACCGCCACGATGCCCGCGACAAACGCCCAGGGCGGCGCGGTCGGCGCGGCGATGTGCCCCGCCATCGCGCCGATGAGCCCGCCCACCATCGCGGCGGCGATCGTCTGGCCCTTCATCAGATGCTGCGCCATCAGCCACGCGCCCACCACCGCGCCCGCGATCGCGATCAGAAACGCCACCGTCCCCACCACCACCGGCTGCGGGTCACCCAGACCGGGCTTGGCCCGGTTGCTCCACGCCGGCGGCTTGGCGAGGGGCGAGTGCGGCAGCGCCAGCCACGCGAAAGCCGCCACCGGCAAGCCCAGGACCAGGGCCTCCACCGCGAGCATCCACAGCGTCTTGTCGCCCGGCTCGGCCCGCAGAACCTCCGTCAGCGTGCCGGTGCCATACGCCGCCCAGGCCAGCGCCAGCCCGGCGCAGAAGTACGCCCACCTGGGCGTGACCAGCCGGCGGACCAGCAGCCCGAAGCCGCAGCACAGCAGCACCGCCAGCAGCCCGCGCAGCAGCCCCATCGCGGGCGTCTGCGACACCAGCGTGGTGTGCCCGCGCCCGCCGTCGGCGCCGCTGAGCGTGCCCACCAGCATGTAGGCCACCGGCCCGACGGCGAAGACCGCCGCGAGCATCAGACCCCAGCGAATGAAGCCCTTGGTCATGAGGACGGAGCGTAGGGGACTTGAGCGCGGCAGGCCTACAACCCCCCATGAGCATCGCTCCCGAAATCGGCGAGGTGATCCACCGCGTGTTCAGGTCGATCTTCTCCGGCGACCTGGCCGGCCTGCAGCGTGACGCCCTTCCGCATCCGGATCTGGTCCGGCTCGTCACCATGCGCCCCCCGGTGGAAGATCTGGACCGGCGGCTCGAGGAGCTCCAGATGCACGAGATCGCCCGCTACCCAGACGGGCACGTCATCGCCCATGCCTTCTTCCTGGGCTGCATCATGCCCATCACGCTGAGGCCCGACGAATCCGGCGCGTGGAAGGCCGACATGCGCTGGTGGATGGTCGCCACCGAGCCGCCCACCGAACTGTTCCAGAAAGCCCGGATGGCGCTGTACGCGATGGTCACCGGCGACGACGAACTGCTCAGCAAGACCTGCTTCTTCCGCGAAGGCATCGATCTGCTCACCCAAAGCGGGGCCCCCTCCGGCGAACACGGGGTGTATGAGGATGTCTGCGCCAACATGCCCATGATCGAGCTGGCCGCCGGCGAGCGCTACCCCTGGCCAGTGGGCGAGATGGGCATCGCCAAGCCGGACGACTGCACAGGCGATCATCGCCTGCTCATGGCGCAGTTCGGCGGCGACGAGATCACCTTCCGCATGAAGCGGATCAACGGGGAGTGGTTCGTGGACCCCGAGCCGTTCATCACCATGGCGCAGCTGCGCGGGCGGCGCTGAGCCGCCTCACGGCAGGCAGCCATCCGAGAACGCGTTGAAGAACGCGATCACGTCGTCCACGGTGAGTTGCCCGTCGGGCCCGGCTCCGGTTTCGCCCACGTCCGTCACGTCGGCCAGGTTGCACGGCGCCGAACCCGGGCACCCGACCCCGTCGGAGAACGTGTTCACGAACGTGATCACGTCGTCCACGGTGAGCTGCCCGTCGGGGCCCGCGCCGGTGTCGCCCACGTCCGTCACGTCGGACAGGTTGCAGGCCGCCGGCGGGTTCACGGGCGGGTCGCAGATCGGCGAAGTCGTAGAGGTGATCAGGATCGAGAACGCCCGCACGCTGCCGTTGTCGCTGGCGGTGAAGGCGTCGGTGACCGTGAGCACCCAGTTGCCGTTGGGGTTCTGACCGTCAAACGACGCCAGCGTGCCGGCGGGGCGCCAGTTGCCGGTGTGCGGCGCGTCGGTGGAGACGATGCCCTGAATGAGGTTGGTCGCGGCGTCGTCGAGCACGGTCTGGCAGAAGTTGTTGCCGCTGGAGCCCACGGTGCCCCCGCCCGGACGGTTGATGAGCGACACCACCGTGCCCTGCGGGTTGGTGAGCGTGATCACGAGGTCGCCGACCCAGGTGTGGTCAAGGCCCACCGTGGCGCTGCCCGCGACGGTGGAGCACAGCGAGCCGTCGAAGCGGAACCGCACGTCGGTGACCGTCCCGGTGATCCCGCTCACCGGGAGGTTGATCACCGCGGGCGTGCCGGTCGAGGGGATCACGACCCGCGGAGTGGTGTACGAGAACGTCTGCGTCACCGGGCCGCCCGACTGGCCCACCGGCACGGCGAAATCGAACGTCCGCGCGGGCTCGCCCGTCGCGTTCACCGTCAGCCGCAGGCTCACCGGCACACCGCAGGGGTGCGAGGAGTCCACCGAGAGGATGAACGGCGAGGCGTTGGTGCCCGATCCACCGCCGGAGGCCAGGTTCGGGTAGGGCTGCGTGGCGCTCGCGGGGACGATGCTCGCGGTCGCGGTGAGCGAGCTGAGCGTGCCGGAAACGCCGGTGGCGCCCAGCGTGCCGTTGTTGACGACCTGGGCGGTGATCTCGAGGCTGCTCTCGCCCGGGTCGGCCCGGGTGTTGGCGTTGCCGTTGGGAACGATGTCCGCCAGCGTCTGCGTGCCCAGGGTCAGGTTCACCACCGGGACGTTGGGCGTGATCGAGAAGTTCGCGTCCGAGACGTCGTAGTAGATGTTCCCGATCGGCTCGATGCGCACGCGGGCGGCGCTGGTGGTGAGGTTGGGCAGGGTCACCGACGCGCTGCCGGTGTTGGGCGTGCTGCTGCTGAGCACGGTGGGGAAGGTGCTTCCGCCGTCGGTGGAGAGCAGGATGCGGACGTTGGCGGTGTTGATGGGCGAGGCGTTGGACCCGCCCAGATCCCAGGTGACGGTGACGGGCCCGCTGAAGGTGCCCGCGGTGTTGGGATTCGTGACACGGAAGGGCCCGGTGGCGGCCACGTTCAGCACCATCGCGTCATCCCACACGCCGCCCAGCCCGTCGCGGGCGGTGACGCGCCAATTCATCACCCGCGCGCCCCCCGCCAGCAGTTCCTGGGCGTTGAGCGTGTTGTTCAGCACGTTCGCCGCCGGGGGCACGTTGCGCACCGGGCTGCTCACGGGCAGCCGCGACCGCACGATCGGCCCGCTCAGCAGCGCCGTCCCGCTGGTGGTGGAGAGCGCCCGCCCCGCGCCCCCGTCGGCCTGCTCCCAGCAGTACGTGAGCGGGTTGCTGTTGGGGTCGCTGCCCGTGGCGGTCAGGATGTACGGCGTGCTGTGCGGGATGGTGTAGTCCAGCCCCGCGCTCACGCTGGGGGCGCTGTTGCCCGTCGCGGCGCTGGCAGCGCACGTCGAACCCGTGCCCGAGGAGACATAGGTGATGATCTGGTCGATGTTCAGCACGTTGAAGTAGTCGTGGCTGTTGGGCTGCAGGTTGTTGCCCCCGGTGGGGTTCGAGGAGGGGCAGATGCCCGCGTAGCCCATGATCGTGCTGCCCGAGCCCGGCTCCACCGCCAGGCTGGCCGAGTCGCCCGCGCCGCCGCTGCAGTTGCCGAAGTTGTGCCGACCGCCGAACTGGTGCCCCATCTCGTGGGCGATGTAGTCCACGATGAACGTGTCGGCCATCGCCACCGACGTGGAGATGGACACGCCCTGCGCCTTGGAGGTCGAGCAGACGTTGCCGATCGACCCCGCCACACCGTTGGCCCCGGAGGCCGTGCCCACCACGTGGCCGACGTCGTAGTTGGCGCTCCCGATGACGGCGTCGACCCGCGTCTGGTTCTCGGCAAGCATCGTGCTCGCCGCGCCGTTGGTGTAGCCGTCGGTGGCGGTGTTGGTGAAGATGAGGTTGATGTTGTTCGCCACCAGCGTCAGGCGGATCGCCATGTCACGCTCGTAGATGCCCGTGACGCGGTTGGTCGCCGTCACCATCGTGGCCTGGCCCGCCGCCGCCGTGCCCCCGTTCACCGCCGTCCACTCCGCCGTGCCCGCCATGGCCAGCCGGTACGTCCGCCGGGTGGCGCCGGAGCGCTGGGCGATCGCGTGGTTCTGCCGCGCGGCGCCATAGCCCTCGGGCGGCTCGGGGTTGTTGTTGGGCGTGTTCTCGTCCACCAGGCAGTGCAGCGGCTGGGGGTTGCGGGCGTAGTCGTGCCGCCAGTACGACGCGATGAACGACGGCTCGCGCTTGTTGTACGGGTCCATCCACGCCGTTCCGTGGGACGTGAAGATCATCCCGTGGAACCCGTGCACCGTCAGATCGATCCGCCCGGTCATCGAGGGGTCGTCCACCCCGCGCACGAAGTACGTCCCCGTCACCTCGGGCAGCCTCGCCGCCAGTTCCGGCTCCATCACCGGCGAGTTCACCGCCGCGAAGGTCGCCAGCCGCCCGTCGGGCATCGGGATCTCCAGGATCAGCGGGTTCCGCTCCGCCTCCGGGGTGTCCTCCATCGGCGCCGTGACCAGCCGCTGACGCAGAGCCTCCACGTCCAGGTACCACGCCGTGGACTTGATCGGGCGCATGTTCACTTCGCCGGCCTCGATCTCCCGGGGCAGCCCATTGGGCAGACCCAGCCACACGCCGTCGGCGCTTTGCGGCTGCGCCGAGGCGGGGCTCAGCAGGGCCAGGACCGAGAACGCGATAGCCGTGAGGCTCAGCCTCACCCGATGCACCAGTGACTTCATAGCCAGAACATACGGCCAGCCGGGGTTGATACCAGCAAACATTCAGGCGAAATCAAGCGTCCTCGGACAATCCCGCGCCCGGAGCAAGGGGGCTGTCTGGGTGATCCGGTCAAATCGGCGGAATAACCTGCGCGGATGAGCGTCCTGCCCGGTGCCCCGCCCGCGCCCCCCACGCCAGCCCCAGCCACCACGCTGGGCGCGAAGCTGTCGCTCGCCGCCGCGGACATCAAACTGCACCACTCCGTCTTTGCCCTGCCTTTCGCGGTCCTCGGGGCGTTCTTGGCCATGCCCGCCGCGTCCACCGCCGGGCGCTTCGCCGGTCAACTGGCCCTGGTGGTTGCATGCATGGTCGCCGCCCGCACCTGGGCGATGCTGGTCAACCGCCTAGCCGACGCCGGCTTTGACGCCGCCAACCCGCGCACCGCCCGCCGGGCCGTTGCTTCCGGCCGGCTCAGCGTCCGCGATGCGCGCCTGCTCGCCGCCGCCGCGGCCCTCGCCTTTGTCGCCTGCTGCGGGCTGTTCTGGGTCCTCTTCACCAACCCCTGGCCCGTGGCCCTCTCGCCGCTGGTGCTGGGCTGGCTCGCTCTATACAGCTACGCCAAGCGCTTCACCGCCTGGTGCCACGTGCTGCTGGGCACCGCGCTGGCCATCTCGCCCCTGGCCGCCGCCATCGCCGTTGATCCCGCCGCCCTCACCCGCGTGCCGGCCCTCTTCGCCCTCAGCGCGATGGTCACCCTCTGGGTCGCCGGGTTCGACATCGTCTACGCCCTGCAGGACGAAGCCTTCGACCGATCCGCCGGGCTGCACAGCATCCCCGCCGCGATGGGCAAGTCCCGGGCCGTGCTGCTCAGCCGGGCCTTGCACGCGCTGGCGGTCGGTGCGCTGGTCGCGGTCATCCTTCTTGAGCCCCGCCTGCGAACCCTCTTCCCCCCCACCGTCGCCGTGGTCGCGGGCGTGCTCGTCGCCGAGCACGTCATCCTCCAGCGGCGCGGGCTGGCCGGGCTGCCGCTGGTCTTCTTCACGCTCAACGGCGTGGTCAGTTGCCTGCTGGGGGCCGCCGGGCTGGCCGACCTGCTGCTCGCCGCCTGACCCCGGCCCCCGGGTTTCTAAGCGCAAAGCCCGCGCCCGGCCGATGCTTGCCGGGTGAGCGCGAAGGTTGACGCCATCCTGAAGCTCGAAGTGCCCGTCATCGTGCTGCTGGGCGAACGCCAGATGCCCGTCGCCGAGGTCGTCAAACTCTCCCCCGGCGCGATCATCGAACTCCCCAAGCCCGCCGACGACGAACTGGAACTGCTCGTCAACAACAAGGCCATCGGCGTGGGCCGGGCCGTGAAGGTCGGCGAGAACTTCGGCATCCGCATCACCTTCATCGGCGACCAACGCCAGCGGGTGCTCGCTATGGGCAGCGCGGCCGCCGAGGCCGAAGCCGCCAAGGCCGCCGAAGCCGCGGCGGAGGCGATGCTGGCCGGGCAGGTGTGAGCACGCCGCTTAGCGCAGCCGGGCGCGGTGCTCGATCACGGTCCACGCCCGCGCGTCATACCACCGGATGATCACCTCGTCGCCCTCGAGGCCGATCGTGTAGCCGCCCGGCGCGTCGGTCTCTGGGGGCAAGGTGTATGGGTCAGCGTTGAACTCATCGAGCCAGAGCCGCTTCGCGCGCTCCCGCAGCAGCGCGAGCCGGGCCGCGTCGTCATCCGCCATCCGCAGGTCGCGTCGCAGCGCCTCATCCGTCTCAACCAGCCTGTACAGCTGGTCGGCCAGCCCTTTGGCCACGAACATCTCGCGCCACCTCGTGCTCGAAGTCGCCACCACCTCTTGCGTCAACCTCGCGCCCACCCATGCCGCGCCTCCCGCCGCGAGCGCGCACACGCCCGCCCACGCCAGCCGCCGCCGCGACGCACGCGCGCCCGGGCGCGTCGCACACCCCACAGCCATCACCACCAGACCCGCGCACGACGCCAGCGCCCACGCACGCCAAACCGCCCCGCCCGCGGTCAGCGCATCGGACCTGAACTCACCGGCTTGCGTGGTGATCGCGATATCCATGTCCCGCGTCATCTGCTCGGCGCTCAGCACTCCCGACAGCCGTGTGAGCACCGCGCCGTTCATGACCAGCGGCTTCAGCGACGGGTGCTCAATCGCGCGCCCGGAGTGGTCGGCCGTGTTGCCCACGCCCGGAACAAACACGTCCTGCCGCCAACGAACATCCAAACCCTGAACCTCCGCCCCGCCGCGAGCCAGCACGTACAGATCCAATCCCAGCGACTCCGCGCCCACGCCCGTCAATCGCATCGGGTACACCGGCCGCTCGCTCGCGAACGTGAACGCCAGCGGATGCGGCGTGCGTACCGCGCCCGCCGCGGCACCCTCGTCGCGCAGGCGCGACGCCACGAACACCCAGCCGCCCTTCGCGTAATCGCTGATCACCGGCGCGCACGCAGGGTCGGCGGCGTAGCCGTTCTCCTTCAGCCACGCCTGCAGCTCCGCGCCGTCGCTCCCGCGGATCACCGCGATGTCGAACGCGCCCACGATCCGCCGCTCCACCACCTCCACCGAGCTTTGCAAGACCGTGCTACGGGCCGTGCCCAGCGCCGGCAGCAGCAGCGCGCCCGCCGCCACCACCAGCAGCGCGCCCCACAGCACATGCAAGAGCACCAGCCTCCGCGGCGAAAGCGCCAGCGCCAAACCCGCCCACCCCGCGCCCGAGAGCACGAGCAGCGCGAACCACCCCTCACCCTCACTGATCCGCGGCGCGGTGATCACCCGAAGCGTCGGGAACAGCCCCTTGCTCGCCTCGCTCACCACGGGCACGCTGGGCACGGGCACCACCCACGCGGCGCCGGGGCCGGTGCCGATGAACCGCGTCTCGATGATCAGCGTCTGCGTCTTGGCCGCGTCGTCCCACACCACCAGCGCCTGCTGATCCGGGATCGAGGCGGTGTGGTCAACGAGCGGGAACACCTTGCCATCGCCGCGCGCGTCGCTCGCCGGCAGCAGCAGCGCCAGCGCGATCAGCGCGACCTTCGCCGCGATCATCCCGGCGCGGTTCATCCAGCGCAGCCACACCGCCTGTCCGCATCGCACGGCCATAGCGCCTCCCACGAATGCCCCCGCCCGGCCCGCCGCGACCCGCTCGCGTGCGCGGGCCCGCACGGGATGATCCGCACGCCGCCCCCGCGCGGTTGCACCCACCGCTGGGACCGCCGCCGCGCTCGCGCCCGGTTACGCTCGGCCATGGCGTACACGATCACCACCGACCCGGCCCGCATCGACGCCGTCGCGATCCACGCGATGCTGCGCGAAACCTATTGGTCGTCCCGGATCCGGCGCGAGGTGGTCGAGGAGGCCCTTCGCAACAGTCTGGTCGCGCTCGCCATCGACGACCAGGCGGGCGCGATCGTGGGCCTGGCGCGCGCGGTCACCGACTACGCCACATTCGCCTGGCTCTGCGATGTCTTCGTCGCCGAGCCGCACCGCGGGCGCGGGCTCTCCAAGCGACTGCTGCACGCGCTCGAATCCCACCCTCGCCTCCGCACCCTTCGTCGCTGGTGCCTCGCCACGCGCGACGCGCACGGGCTGTACGCGCAGTTCGGCTACCAACCGGTCGATGCGCAGCGCTGGATGGAGAAGCGCATGCCGCCGGAAGCTTGGCAGGAGCCCGAGGGCGTTCGCACCTAAGCACCCGCCGGCGCCGCGCGCATCATGAGCGCTTCACGGGACGTGGCCAACCGGCCGGCTGATCTCGCGCCCACTGGCGCAACCCAACGCGCCGCCACCGCATGCTCGTGCTCCAGCAGTCGCTTCTTGATCTGCACGCCCCCCGCAAAGCCCACCAGCGCGCCGCCGGAACCGATCACGCGGTGGCAAGGCACGATCACGGCGATGCGGTTGCGGCCGTTGGCCGCGCCCACCGCGCGAACCGCCGCGGCGCGCCCGATGGCCGCCGCCTGCTGCGTGTACGACCGCGTCTCGCCGAACGGGATCCCCCGCAGCGCGCGCCACGCATCCAATTGAAAGGGCGTGCCAAACAGCCGCACCGGCACGGCGAACTCCGTCAGCTCGCCCGCGGCGTAACGCTCGATCTCTTCGCGCACTCCCCGGGTCGCGCCCGAATCACGCCCGCCAAGGGCGACCCCCGCGGGCAACCGCGCCGCGATCATGGCTGGCGAAGGCTCCTGATCGGCGATGTCCGCCGTCATCACCTCGCCGGCCTCGCTCACGGTCACGCCGAACCAGCCCAAGGCGGTCTGGAAGACCTCAAAGGTGCAGCGCTCATCGCCCATGCCTGAACTCCCCCGCCGCCCGGGCCCATGAACCGGCACCCCGGCTCGGCCCCAACACCACCCCGGCCCCGCGCGCTGCGAGGCTCAGTGCCCAAACAGCACGGCGGCCCACCAACCAGTTCACCGCGCCAAGTCTGCGGCTGCACCCGCGTTCGCGCACCTCACGACCCTGCGGCCCAAGCCGCTAGCCGACAGGCCTATGCGACCGATGGCCCGATCAATACCGCCGGACCACGCCGCGGACGATGCCCTGGATCTTGCAATCGCGCACCACGATGGGGGCGAAAGCGGAGTTGGCGGGCTGCAGGCGGATGTGATCCGCCTCCTTGTAGAAGGTCTTGAGGGTGGTCTGCCCGTCGGGGAGCAGGGCCACCACGCGGTCACCGTTGCCGGCGGTCTCGGTGCGCTCGATGAGCACGAAGTCGCCGTCGAGGATGCCCTCGTCCTTCATGCTGTCGCCCTCGACCTTGAGGGCGAAGGTGCTGCCAGCCTTGCCCGGGCGCGGGCCCAGGTAGTTCATGATGTCCAGTTCGTCCTGCTCGGCGACCTTCTCGATGGGGTAGCCCGCGGCGATCTTGCCCACCAGCGGGAAGCGCATGGGCCGCGCCTCGTCGGGCACCGCGATCCCATCAGCGATCGACAAAGAGCGAGCCTTGTTGGCCTCGCGGACCAGGGCGCCTTTCTTGATGAGCGCCTCCACGTGCTCGAACACGGTGACCTTGCTTACGCCGATCTCGTCCGCGAGCTCCTGCATCGTCGGCGAATAGCCATGGCGAACGCGCCAGTCGCGGATCAGGGACAGGATGCGGAGTTGCTTGGGGGTCAGGTTCATGAGAGGTCTCCACGAGGGGGATTCGGTTGTGACGCGCGGGCGTCCGGCCGCCGGCCGGGGCGTCGAGGTTCACCAGAAGAGTCCCGATCAGGTCCGTGCATTCCGACAGCCGACGCGTTTGCTCGCGCACCAGCGCCGCCGCCGCCATCACGTCGGCCGCCACCGCCAGCACCAGCGGCACGGGCGAAGACTCGCCCGCCTTCGCCGCGGTACCCGCGAGCGCGGCCTCCGCCGCCGATTCCGTCCCGGCCGGGGTCGTCAACGGAGCCGCCTGCGGCACCGAGGCGATCTGACCGCCCCCGGTCGCCATCAGGCCCACCTGATAGACGCCGCCCGGGCCAAGACAGACCAGCGGCTGAGAAGCCACGTCGCACGGAGCCCCGCCCGCCGAACCCGCCGCCGACCCGCCCATGGAGAGCGTCGCCGCCGGGGAGATCGACGTGGCCAGAGCCGCCAATCGCTTCAGAAGAGGGATCATGGGCAACCTCCCGATCGCGCCGGGCCGCATCGCGCGGGCCGCGCTCGCCTTCAGGGTTCCACCCATGGCCGATCCGCGCTCGCCCTCCGGCGAACACTCGGACACCGCGACGGGCCACCGCCGCGACTCCGACTTCAGGATGATCGGCGAATCCTTCCAACATGCCGCACTCTTTCCTGTCGGTCCGTTCGGTAGATGATACCCGATCATCGACCACACGGCAAGCGTGTCCTTGAACAAAAACTGAACAAAGTCATGAGCCGCGCCAGCCGGCTTCCTGGCAGAAGCCCGCCACGCGGCGCAAAGCCATTATCCGCAAACACTTGCGCGCGATCACCCGCCGGCCCGCCGGGCCACCCTCGATCCCTCTCGGGCGATGCACCGGCGAAGTTCCAGCATGGTCAGGTCGGCCCGGAGCGTGGCCGGGTCGGTGTTCAGGGCGCGGCAGAGGTCATCCACCGTCCGGGGTTCCACCAGCGCGTCGAGCACCGCGCGCTGTCGGTCCGTGAGGCCGGCGGTGCGCAGGTCGTTGCCCTTCGCGGGCTGCGCGTCGGGCTTGCTCTCAAAGAGCGCGGGCTCTGGGGCGTCTTCGGGCTCGGCCAGGGGCAGGAAGCGGTCCGCGTGGGTGCCGCCGTGATGATGCCGCGCGGGCTCGCGCAGGATTTCCAGCACGTCTGCCGGCGCGGTCACCAGATGCGCCCCGCCCGCCTTCAGCAAGTTCAGCGAGCCGGCGGAGGCGGACGAGTCCACTCGCCCCGGCAGCGCGAAAACCTCGCGCCCAAGGTCTTCGGCGGCCAGGCGCGCGGTGATGAGCGCCCCCGACCGCTGGGCCGCCTCGATCACCAGCACGCCCAGGCTGAGCCCCGCGATCACTCGGTTTCGGTTCGGGAACGTCTCGGGCGATGGTGGCGTGTCCAGCGGCAGTTCAGAGATCACCGCGCTGCCCGCCGCCGCCGCTTCGTCGAAGAACCCCGCGTTCTCCGGCGGGTAAGGCACGTTGGCGCCGCTGCCCAGGACGATGATCGTCCGCCCGCCCGCCTGCAGCGCGGCGCGGTGCGCGGCGGAGTCGATGCCCCGCGCCCCGCCCGAGACGACCGTGAGCCCGGCCTGCGCCAGCCCTCCCGCGAATCGCGCCGCCTGCTCACGGCCATAGGGCGTGCAATCGCGCGAACCCACGATGGCGACGGAGTAGCGATCGGCCCCCTCGGGCTCCAGCCGCCCGCGCACGTAGAGGACGGGTGGGGCGTCGGGCATCTCCGCCAGCAGGGGCGGATAGCCGTCCATGCCCAGGGCCACCAGGCCCACGCCCAGGTCCGCCGCGCGGGCCGCCTCCACAGCGGCCTTGCGCTCGGCCTCCGCCCGATGCTGGGCGAACAACTTGGCGCGCTCGGGCCCCACGCCGGGAACGGTCCGCAGGCGCTCGGGGGTGGCCGAGAGCACGCCGGCGGGCCCGCCCAGGGCGCGCAGGGCGCGGCTGATGAGCACCGGGCCAAGGCCCGGGATCAGCGTGAGCGCGAGCACGTCGACGAGGTTGGGCGGCGTGGGATTCGGCATCGGTGCGGGAGCAGTGTACCCGAGGGGTGCGTGGGCGCAAAGGGGCCATCGGATTGTCGCCACGACGCGGCGCGGTGGTCGATATACCCACGCTCGCGTAGCGCGGGGGGCTGGCGGGCGCCAAGGGGATTCCGGATGCAGGGGCAGGTTGATCGGCGCGATCGGTGTGGGCGGGGCCTTCGCGGAACGGGGCTGGGGCTCGGCGCGGCGGCGGCCCTTGGCATCATGGGCCTGGCGGCGTGCGAGAGTTCAGGACGCGTCACCTCCACGTCGCAGGCGACGTTGCCGGCGATCCGGACCTTCGGGGCGGCGGCCGCGAGCGCGGGCGTGAGCTCCATCGCCCTTCCCGGCGTGGCGGGCGAGCCCGACATCCGCGTGCGCCTGCGCCGCGGCG
>JALHNL010000031.1 GCA_022843545.1 Phycisphaerales bacterium
GCGCCGGCCCCCGCCGCCCCCGTCGCAGCCGCTGCTGCGGCCCCGTCGCCCGGCGTGCTCACTCGCGCGGCCGAGATGCTGGCCAAGTTGATCGAGCCTTTCGCGGTCCAGCTCGGCAAGTTGCCGCGGAGCGTTCACCAGACGGCGGGCTGGATCGCGGTGCTGACGCTCTTCAACGCGGGCGCGGTGTGGGCGTATGTCATGCTCAAGTCGGCGCCGGCGTACGACGAGCCGATCGGCAAGCAGCCCACGCTGGTGGATGAGCACGGCAAGCCGGTGGTGCCGGTCGTGGGCAAAGAGCCGCCCCCGCCCCCCAAGGCCGAAGCCAAGGACGACCACGGCGGCAAGAAGGACGACGGCCACGGCGGCGGCGCGGCCAAGAAGGACGACCACAAGGCCGCCAAGAAGGACGATGGCCACGGCGGCGGGCACTGAGCCCGCGTGCGGGCGCGTCAGTGCACGTTGTGCGCGGCGAGCCAGCGCTCCGCGTCGAGGGCGGCCGTGCAGCCCATGCCGGCGGCGGTGACGGCCTGGCGGTAGTGCTCATCGGCGACGTCACCCGCGGCAAAAACGCCGGGGATGTTCGTGTAGCTGTCGCGTCGCTTGAGCGCGACATAGCCCTTCTCGGTGAACTCGAGGCCCGAGTCCTTGAGGAAGCGCGTCGCCGGGGTGTGCCCAATGGCGATGAAGAGCCCGCGGACGTCCAGGCGGCTGCGCTCCTGGGTGACGGTGTCTTCGAGCATGACGCCCGAGATGACCTCGTCGCCCAGAACATCGACGACCACCTTGTTCCACAGCACCTTGGCGTTGGGGCGCGAGAGGAACCGCTGCTGCATGATCTTGCTGGCGCGGAGCGTGTCGCGGCGGTGGATGACGTAGACGGTGCTGGCGAACTTGGTGAGGTAGGAGGCTTCCTCCATCGCGGTGTCGCCGCCGCCCACGACCGCGAGGGGCTGGTTGCGGAAGCCGGGGAGCGCGCCGTCACAGACGGCGCAGGCAGAGACGCCGCCGCCGGTGCGCGCAAGCCGCATCTCGTTGGGCAGGCCGATCCAGTTGGCAACTGCGCCGGTGGCGATGATGACAGCGTGGGCCTTGACGACGACGCCCTCGCTGGTGTGCAGCACGTGGGGCACGCCGGGCGTGCGCGAGAACTCGACGCGGGCGATGTCCTCGCCGATGACCCGGGTCCCGAAGCGCTCGGCCTGCTTCTGGAAGTCCTCCATCATCTTGGGACCGGTGACGCCGTGCGGGAATCCGGGGTAGTTCTCGACCTCGGTGGTGAGCATGAGCTGCCCGCCGGGGAGGACGGGGCCGGGGTCCTGCTTGGGGACGCCGACGTAGACGACCGGCTCGAGCTGAGCGCGGGCGGCGTAGATCGCGGCGGTCCAGCCGGCGGGGCCGGAACCGATGATGACGAGCTTGTGGGTGTCGCTGGCGGTCATGGGCAAGTTGGATGCTTAGGGCGGCGGGGCGTCACTTCCAGCGGCCAAGGTCGGACTGGTTCTGGCGGATGAGCGAAAGCATGGGCGGCCAGATGAGATAGTCGCCCTGGTTGTCGAAGGTCATCTGGGTGAAGCGCTTGCCGCCGGCACGGCTGGCCTTGGGGCCCATGGAGTACATCACGAAGGTCTCGGGGCCGAAGGAGACTTCAAACTGCGTGTAGGACACGCTGAGCAGGCGAGGGAAGACCGCGGCGCGGATCGGCGAGGCGGCGCCGCGCCCGGGGACCATGAGCGTCATCCACTGCGAGATGGTGGGGTCAAAGGGGTCCAGTTCGTTGCCGGGCACGAAGGCGGGCTTGATGGAGGCGGAGTCGGGGGCGAAGCGACGCATCTGCAGGAAGTAGCCGTAGTGACCCAGGGCGCTGCGGGTTCCGACGAGCTCCACCTGCAGCTCGGTGCGGCGCGAGAAGAGCACGCCCACGTCGGCGAGGAAGACCTCGACCGCGGCGAACTTGGTGCGGGAGAGGCGGCTGAAGTCGGTGGGCAGCTTCAGCACCGGGTCCCAGAGGTTCAGACGCCAGCGCTTCTCCCAGTCGCCGAAGACCTGCTCGATGGCGCCGATGCTGGCCTTGCCGTCGGCGTGGAGCTTGGCGATGGCGGACCACTTGGCGTCTTCGCTGAAGAGCCGCATGGCCCGCTGGCGGGCGGCGATCCGCGAGAGCGTGCGGGCAAAGGCGTCGGGCTCGACCGAGCCGTCGGCCTTCATGATGCGCGAGATGAGCTGCTCGGCCGCGAGGCGGTCGCCCAGGGGCAGCTCGATGCGGTCGATCTGCAGCACGCCGTTGCGGTCGCGCATGCGGGCGATCAGGTCGCGGATCTGCTCGGGGGTGAGCTTGGGCTGGTCGGCGCGCATGTCCTGATAAGCCAGGTCACGCAGCCGGGCGAGGCCCACGACCATGGCCTCAAACCCGAGGTTCATCTCGGCGAACAGGCCTCGCCCCGCGAGCTGCCGGCCCAGGAAGACGCCCCGGAGGACCAGGTCCATCGCCTCGGCGGGCTTGCCCTCGGCCTGCAGGCGGGTGGCCTCGATCTGCACCAGCGTGAGGGCGGCCTGCATCCGCGGCAGCCACTTGATCTCGGCCTGGGCGAGCAGCGGCGGGTCGCCCAGTTCGGTGTACATCCCGACCATCACCATGTCCGGGTTGGCGTCGACCGCGCCGTAGGGCTGGCCGATCTCCCAGGTCTTGCCGCGGCCTTCCTCGGCGGTGCACTTCTTGATCGCCTCGATGACCGCCTTCTGCGGCTCGCCCTGCGCCCACTCGGCGAACTTGGCGAACTCGGGCGCCGTCGCGGGCACCAGCGCCGACTGGATGAGGTCGGTCAGCCCCGGCGGCGGATCGGCCATCTTGGCCAGCACGGGGAAGAGCGTCTCATCGGTCCGGCGCGCATCGGGGATGGTCTTGTACAGCGCGTTGAGTTTGTCCACGAACTGATCGGCCAAGGCCGCCAGTGGCGACACCAGCACGACCGCGAAGACGACGAGCGACGACAGGAGGCTACGGCGCATGGGCCGCATGGTAGCGACCGCTGGGGCCATCCACCACCGGAGCCGAAGAGGTGCCCGAAGAACCCGGGTTCGAGCCCCGGGCCACCCGGAGCCGTCGCCGGTACCATGGCGGCATGTCCAGCCCGCTTCCCCTGACCACCGACCCCGCGACCGGCATCGTGACGCTGACCCTGGAGCCCAATCAGGGCCCGATGGTGATCCTGGATCGCCCGCTCATCCAGCGCATTGAAGCCTCGCTTCGGCTGGTGCCGGGCGATGCCAAGGGATTCATCCTCGCCTCGGGCTCGCCGCGGGTCTTCGTCGCGGGGGCCGACCTCAAGTCGATCGTCGCGATGAGCGTGCCGGAACTGGACGAGTACCTCGCGTACGGGCAGCGCGTGTTCGGGATGATCGCGAGCCTCAAGTGCCCCACCGCGGCGGCCATCAACGGCGCGGCCCTCGGCGGCGGGCTGGAACTGGCCATGCACTGCGACGCACTGATCGCGGCCAAGCCCGCGGAAGGGGGCAAGCCGTACCCGGTGGGCCTGCCCGAGGCGGGGCTGTCGATCTGCCCGGGGTGGGGTGGCACGAACCTCCTGCCGGCGCGCATGGCCCCCTCGGACGCCATCCGTCGGACGTGCACAGGCAAGCCCATGACGCTCGACGAGGCGATCACCGCGGGTGTGTTTGACGCCGTCGCGCCGACGCCGGCGGATCTGCTGCCGTTCGCGACGGCGTGGGTGGTGGCGCAGCAGCGCGTGCGCGAGCCGGGGGAGCATGACGACTTGCCCAGGCGCTGGCTGGGGCGCGAGCCGCACCGCACGCGGACGCTAGCCGCGCTGCCCGGTCTGCGCGATGAACTGACCTCGGACCCGGCGCGGGCGTGCTTGCGAGCCATTGATGCGGGGCTGCAGTCAGGCTGGGCCGCGGCGCTGGAGGTGGAGCGTCGCGAACTGAACCGGCTGCGCAACGAGCCGGCGGGTAAGGCGGCGATCGCGGCGTTCTTCGAAAAGTCGGCTAAGAAATGAGGTGGCGCCGGGTGGACCAGAGTCCGCCCGACCTGCTTGTAAGTTCTTCGCGAGGTGGCTGAACGACGGGCTTGACAGACCACCCCATTTCGGTAGTCTGTCGCCATGCCCGATCCGTCGCCCACGAGCCCCGAGCCCGATCCGCCGCCCGCGCCCAAGGCCTCGCAGCCCGGGCCCACGTTGCCCTCGGGCGCCTCGCCCGTGGGTAACGAGTCCGCACGCTCGCCCTCAACCCTCGGCCTCTCACCCGGCGACCGCGTTGGGCCATACACGCTGCGCGAAGTCATCGGCGAGGGCGGCTTCGGCGTCGTCTGGCTCGCCGAGCGGCGCGAGCCGATGGTGCAGCGCGTCGCGCTCAAGATCATCAAGCCGGGGATGGACAGCGCGTCGGTCGTCGCGCGCTTTGACCAAGAGCGCCAGGCCCTGGCGGTGATGGATCACCCCAACGTCGCCAAGGTCTTTGACGGCGGCGTCACTGATCGCGGTTTGCCGTACTTTGTGATGGAGCACGTCAAGGGCGAACCCATCACGGTCTTCGCCGACCGGCACCGCCTCACGATCAGGCAGCGACTGGAACTCTTTCTGCCGGTGTGCGAGGCGGTGCAGCACGCGCACATGAAGGGCATCATCCACCGCGACATCAAACCCTCCAACATCCTCGTTTCGCCTGGGCACGAAGGCGGCGCGCCCATCGTCAAGGTCATCGACTTCGGCGTCGCCAAGGCGATCTCGCACACGTTGACCGACCGGACCATTTTCACAGAGCAGGGCCAGATCATCGGGACACCCGAGTACATGAGCCCCGAGCAGGCCGAGATGGGCGCGACCGACATCGACACACGGACGGACGTCTACTCGCTGGGCGTGGTCCTTTACGAACTGCTCAGCGGCACGCTGCCGTTCGATGCCAGGACGCTGCGCAGCGCGGGATACGCAGAGGTTCAGCGGATCATCCGCGAAGTGGAAGCCCCCAGGCCGAGCACGAAGCTCAGTACGGCGGACGACCAGATCGGTGCCACCATCGCCAAGGCCCGTCAGGCCGAGCGCGAGAAGATTGCGGGCGAACTGCGGCGCGAACTGGAGTGGATACCGCTCAAGGCCCTGCGCAAGGACCGCACACGTCGGTACGCCAGCTCCGAGTCGCTCGGCGCCGACGTGCGACGCTACCTCGACGGCAAGCCGCTGGAGGCGGCGCCGGAGAGCCGGGGATACCTGTTGCGGAAGTTCGTCCGTCGCAACAGTGTGCAGGTAGCGGCGGTTGGCGCGGTCGCTCTGGCGCTGATGGTGGGGTTCGGGACAGCGCTGTGGCAGACCAATCTCGCGCGGATCGAAGCCACTCGCGCCCGGCAAGCGGAAGCCGAGCAGCGTGCTTCGGCCGCCGCCGAGGCTCGAGCCCGAGAGGAAATGTCCGCCGAGCGCACCCGCGCCGAAGCCGCCGCTCGATCGGCCGAGCTTTCGGCCTCGGTCACCGATGCTCGATATGCGCTGTCCCGCGGATCGCTGCCGGAGGCCTTCAGGCACGCATCACGAGCCTCCGCTCTCTCTGACGGTCTTGATCAAGGCTTGCTCAACTATCAGGTCTTCAAGGCCGCCCGCGAACGCTGGTCGCCGGTGGCTCGCCTCCGGTTGCCCGGCCGCCCGTCGAGCGCCGCTTTCGTGCCGCCGTCGACCCTTGTGCTCGCTGAACTCGGCGGCGTCCGCGCATTTGACGCGATCTCCGGTGAACATAAGGCCTCGGTCAGGCTCCCTGAGGCCGTCACGGGCTTCATCGCTGACTCGGGCGGATCGGGTGGCGACGTGATCGCCCAAACGCGAGACGGCCTGATCCGGATGGATTCCGCGACGCTCCAGGTCCTGGCCCGCGTCGCCATCCCCGACATGACTTTCGCCGCCGGATCCGACGGGGGCGTGGTCGCACTGGACCGGCAGGGCACCGTTATCGTGCTGGATCGGCCGACGCTCACGGACCGCGCCCGTCGCATGTTCCGCGAGCTCACACCCGACCCGGATACACGAAACCAACCCGTCCAAGCCGACATCTCGCCCGATGGCTCTCTCGTGGCGGTGCACGAGCGGCCCTGGTGGCGCCCGCTCGTGCTGTGGCGCTGGGCCGACGCCGATGGGAAGAACGTCACCTCACTCGCCGCCCGCGTGTCCCGCCTCGCGTTTGCCGACGATCGATCGCTCGTCACGTGGTTCCAGCCTGAGGCCGGGAACTCCTCTTACCCGGACGACGTTCAAGTTTGGGACCTCACCAAGCCCGAGCCCGCCGTCGCACCGATCTATGGCATCACCGCCGGCACGACGGGCGTCGCTCGCTGGCTGCAAGCCCGGCGTGCCGGCCCGGGCTCCCCGATCGTCACGCTCATCGGGCAGTCCGGGATTCTCACTTTGCAGCCTTCGCGAGCTCAAGGTCACGCCGGACTCCGACTCGCGAACCTCGAACCCCAAGAACGCAGCGCTCCTCACCTGCTGGCTTGCCGAGAGTCCTTGGGGCTCCTCGCCGTCCGCAGGGATTCGGAAGTGACGATCTACGCCGCGTCCCCGCCGTCGGGGCAACTTGACGTGTCGGACTTCTGCGCCGTCGTCGCGGGCGATGTGCTCCTGAGAGTCAACGCGCAGGGTTTGCGGCCCACACTCATCACGCACCCCCTCTCCCGCATCGGTTCCAGCACCTCCCAGCCCCTGGACTGGCCCATGGATCGCCCGTGGTACCCGTGGGCGCTGGCCGTTACACCCGACGGTCTGACTGTGGCCGTGCTCATGCAAGAATCCGAAGCGCTCAACCGCATCGGTGACAGGCTCGGCCAGACCCGAGTTCGACTCTACCGCCGATCCTCACCCGCCTCGGCCGCGACCCCACTCCAGCCCATCGCTGAAGTGACTTTGGACGTGCCGTCGCCTCAGGCACCTTGGCAACCGAGGCTCTTGGGTCTCTCGCCCGACGCTTCTTCCGTCACCTACTGGACTTCTTGGACGGGCCAGGCCCATCGCTTCTCGTTGCCGGCGGGGACGCCGATGGGAGCCAGCTTCTTCGGCGATTCCGCAGCGGCCGATCCCACCAATCGACGCATGGCCGGATTGGACAGCTCGCGCGGAGTCCTTCGATTGCTCGACCTCGAGTCCGGCACCGTCACTCCGCTGCGCGAAGGTCTCAACGCGCGCGGGCAGCCCGCGTTCTCCGCGGACGGCGGGCATGTCGCTGTGGCATCCGGGCATGCCGGCGGGGACCTGGTGATCGATGTTCTTCGCGTTCCCGATGGTTCGAGCGTTCTGCGACTGTCATCGCCCCTCGAACCGATCGCGATGCAGACGCTGAATGAGAGCCAGCCCGGCGCGACGCAGATGGTGGCGACGCGCCGAACAGAGGGACAGCCCGAATCCGACACGGTCGTCGCCGACCTGGCCGGCTCACCTCCGAAAGTGGTGCTCGCCACCGGAGTCCCCCTCCGGGGCTGGGCCGCGTTCAGTCGCGAGGGAACGACCATCGTTTCGCAGACGAGCCGGTGGCTCCTTTCCATCGACCGGGCGATCAGCCCTGCGGATCTGTCCAAAGCCCTCGCGGCCGACCACATCTCGCCTGCGCCCGCCGAGGGCCTTCCCCCACTTCTCTCCAGGCCACCGCCGTCGGCGACCTCGGCTCTCACCTCCGCACGCCCGGACGATGCGATCGATGTGCGCGATTTGCCGAAGCTCAACGAACAGATCGGGCGTGAAGTCTCGGTCTTCGGCCGCGTGAGTCGCATCGTTCCCACCAGAACCGGCGACGCGATCAACGTCGAATTCGAAGGTCCAGAAGCCACACGCTTGATGCTCTGGGTTGACCGCATCAGCCTTCCGAACATGGATGCCGCCTTCAACGGGAACGCTACCGCCGCTCTCGACGGCCGCATGCTCCGCGTCCGCGGGGTCGTCACGCCTTATGGCGGGCGCAGCCCCAGCTGGAAGTCCCGCCTCCAGATCACGATCACTGATCCCTCTCAGGTCAGCGTTCTTGAAGAGCCCTCGCCCCAACCGGAAAACTCTCCCCGGAGATGATGCTCCGCCCCGCGTCAGAAGATAAGACTCCAGGCGAGCCCGCTGCGAACAGCGAGCACCCCCGAGCTTACTCCAATGCGAGGTTCATTCGTCCATCGGCACTCGCCGCTGTTGAATCACTTGTGTGCAGATACCTCGGGGGGCGAGTCCCGCACGCGGCGTCGCGTTGACGCATGAGGACGCTCTGGCGTGCCTGAAGGACCTTGTCGATCTCAATTCCGCCGAGGACGCCACCGAGGCAGGTGGGGGCTATGGCCCCATGCGGCGGGGAGAGAGGCGAAGACCGCTCGCTCACGAGCCGCGTCGCGTCCCGAGTCTCAGCCTCGATGAGCCTCGCGGCGGGCCGCGGATCGCCCGCGCGGCGCAGCGCTGCCGCCGCGGGGAATGACGCCGGGCCACCCGCCTGGGCCTCCTCGGGCCGAGGGCCGTGTCCGCAAACCCGCGGGCGATAAGGCCGTAGGCCCGAACTCAGAAAAAAAGGAAAGTGGGCGAGGAGGGATTCGAACCCCCGAAGGCGTTAAGCCAACAGATTTACAGTCTGTCCCGATTGGCCACTCCGGCACTCGCCCGGGATCCTCGGGCGGCTGTCCGCCCGGGGCCGGGATGTTAGGCGGGGGATGGGCGGTTGCCCAGCGCGGGGGCAAAGCCGGCGGTCGGACTCGAACCGACGACCTGCGCTTTACAAAAGCGCTGCTCTACCAGCTGAGCTAAGCCGGCGGGCTGGTGGTGAAGGGAAATGGGCGATACTGGACTCGAACCAGTGACCTCTACAGTGTCATTGTAGCGCGCTAGCCAACTGCGCCAATCGCCCGACGGGGCCAGTATAGCCCAGGGCGGGGCGGATGGCACGCGGGTTGACGAGAGGCGTCGGCCCAGAGTGCCGACGTACCCGGCTATCGGGCGAGGATGACCAGGACCAGAATGTCGTACACCGCATGGGCCGCCGCCACCACCCCAAAGCCGCGGAGCAGGTAGAGGATCGCAAAGAAGACCCCGGCGGCGGTGTAGAAGATGAACGGCTGGATGAGCAGGCCCAGGAACGAGGCGGCGCTTGGGTCGGCGGCGGCTCCGGCGTAGACCTGGTCGTGGTACAGCGCGAAGGCGACGGCGGACCCCACGACGGCCGCGACGCGGGCCAGACCCTCGCCGGCCTGCAGGAGGTCCTTCACGATCAGGTGGAGGGCGGCGATAGCCAGCATGCGGAAGAGCAGTTCTTCGTAAAGCCCCGCCCCGATGGAGATGGTCAGGCGGGCCTGCCAGCCGAGCTCACCCACACCGCCTAGCGCGGCGGCGGCCTCAAGGCCTGTGCTCATCTGACCCAGTCGCTGCATTAGGGCACCGAAGACCAGAAGCGGGAGGCTCCACAGGGCGGCCTCCAGCGCCATGCCGGTGATGACCAGAGGTCGAATCCGCCAGGGGTGGCGCGCCAGGACGTGCCAGGCGAGCAGTACGGCGACGATGGCCAGGCCCGGGGCCATGACACCCAGGACGCCGAAGAGGTCGAAAAAGCCGTGCATCAGCTTCTCGGCGCGGATGGTCTGCTGGGCGCCGGTGCTGTTGTCGGTCAGGTACCAGAGCGAGCCGAGTTCGTAGAAGACGATGAGGGGCAGGAGCAGGACGAGAGAGGCCAGGGGCCTTGCGGAGAGCTTCCAGTAGTCCTCACCCCCACCCCAGCCACCTCCCCCACCGCTGGCGCCAGGGCGCGCGGGCTTGCCGCGGGCCTCGCGGCCCGCCCAGGCGGAGCGGGTGCTGGATGAACGGGGGCCGGGCATGCGGGGAGGCGTCCGAACGGGTGGGCGCGGGAGCGTAGCGGCGCGGCTCGCGGATCACAAGCGGCGCGGGGGTGGGTCCCTACACTGGCCGCATGCACTTTAACCTCGTGGACTCCGTGGTCGAGCGGTCGCCCAAGCACATCGTGACGCTGAAGCAGGTGTCGGCGGCGGAGGAGTATCTGCAGGACCACTTCCCGGGGTTCCCGGTGCTGCCGGGCGTGCTGATGCTGGAATCCATGGTTCAGGCGGCGCGGGAACTGCTTCGCGACAAGCCGGGGGCGTCGCGGCTGGTGCTGGGCGAGGCGCGGGCGCTGAAGTACGGCCGGTTTGTGAAGCCCGGCTCGCGGATGCGGGTGAGCGTGTCGCTGCTGAAGGAACTGGACGGGGGGCGGTTTGAATTCAAGGGTGAGGCGACGGTTCACGGACCACTTGACCCGGGGATCAGCGACGGGGAGGCGGCGGTGGCGGTCTCCGGGCGATTTACCCTGAGGCCGGCGGTGGTGGCCTGAGGGGGGCTGCCCCCGCGGCTTGAACCGGGTATCATCCGCCCTTACCCGCGTCCCGACCGGCGGAGCCGGCCCCCGGGTGGCGAGGCTTGGATGCAATCCCAGGAGGCCCCCATGGCCGCGACGATGACCCGCGACGAGATCTTTCAGAAGGTGAAGACGGTTCTGGTGGACGCCCTGGCGGTGGACGAGGATGAGGTGTCGTCGCAGGCCTCGTTGATCAAGGACTTGGGGGCGGAGTCGATCGACTTCCTCGACATCGTCTTCAAGCTCGAGCAGACGTTCGGGTTCAAGATCGCCCAGGGCGAGCTCTTCCCTGAGAACGTGGCCCAGAACCCCGAGTACGTGCAGGCGGGCAAGGTGACGCCCAAGGGCATCTCCGAGCTCAAGAGCAAACTCCCGCACCTGAACTTCGAAAAGTGGGAATCGGACCCGGCCCTGGGCAAGCTGGCCGAGATGTTCACCGTGGACACGATCGTCCGGTTCGTTGAGAAGAAGCTGTCGTAAACACGGTTGCCAGAGGCGCACGCCGCGCGGCGACCGGCCGAGCGTCTGCGTCTCACGACTCGTGCCTCGTGTCACGTCTCCAATCTCACGCCTCGGGCCTTTATGCGCTGGATGTGGATTGATCGCGTCGTCGAGATCGAGCCTCGCAAGAGGCTTGTGGCCGTGAAGAACGTCTCGATGGCGGAGGAGCACCTCCACGACCACTTCCCGGCGGAGCCCGGCCTGCCCGCGCTGCCGGTGATGCCCGCGAGCCTGATCCTGGAGGGGATGGCGCAGACGGGCGGCGTGCTGGTCGGCCAGGCGGAGGAGTTCCGCTACAAGATCGTGCTGGGCAAAGTGAGCAAGTACGAAATCCGCCGCGAGGCCACGCCGGGGTGTGTGCTCCGCTACACGGCGACGGTGCTGCGGATGGACGAGCAGGGCTCGTCGATCGCGGGTCACATCGCGCTGCTGGAGCCCACGCGCCTGCGCGACGGGTTCGTGGAGATCGGCACGGTGGAGATGATGTTCAGCCACCTCGACGGCAGCATGGGCGGCGCGGGCGTGAGCGGCGTCGACTTCCCCGAGCACAACTTCGTGTTCGGCGAGGCCTTCCGCACCATGCTGAGCGGCTCGGGCATCACGATCTCGTGATCGCGGGGGCCAGTTCGCCCCCGCGGCCGGACACCGGTTACTTCTCGATGGGCGCGCCGATGACCGAGCCGTACTCGGTCCACGAGCCGTCGTAGTTGCGCACGTTCTTGAGCCCCAGCAGGTAGCGCAGCACGAACCAGGTGTGGCTGCTGCGCTCGCCGATGCGGCAGTAGGCGACGGTGGGCTTGGCGGAGTCGAGCCCCGCGTTCTGCAGGTAGATGCCCTTGAGCTCTTCGACGCTCTTGAAGGTGCCGTCGGGGTTGACGGCGGTGGCCCAGGGCACGGACCGGGCGCCGGGAACGTGCCCGGCGCGCTGGGCGGTTTCGGTCATGCCGGGCGGGGCGATGACCTTGCCCGTGAATTCGTCGGGCGAGCGCACGTCCACCAGGTTGTGGCTCTTGGTGCGGGCGATGTCGAGAATCTCGGGCAGGAACGCGCGGAGCGAGTGGTCGGGCGCGGAAGCGGTGTACTTCGACCGCGACACGGGCGTGGGCTCCGCGGTCATGGGGCGGGTCTCTTCGTTCAGCCACTTGGCCCGCCCGCCGTTCATCAGCCGCACGTCCTTATGCCCGTACATCTTGAGGACCCAGAAGGCGTACGCGGCGAACCAGTTGCTCGCGTCGCCATAGAGCACCACCGTGTCGGCGGGAGAAATGCCGCTGCGCGAGAGCAGTTCGCTGATCGCCTCGGGCGACGGGACGTCGCGGCGGACCTGGTCCTGCAGGTCTTTGTTCCAGTCCCAGCCGATCGCCCCGGGGATGTGACCGGCGGCGTACTGCTTGGGATCGACGTCGACCTCCACGATGCGCACACCGGGGGTCTTGAGGTTGGCGGCGACCCAGTCGGTGGAGACGAGCACTTCAGGATGGGCGTAACTCATGGGTGTGGTCCTGGCTTGAAGAGGAGGCGGAGCGGCCCTCGGCTCGCACGGAGCGGGGCACGAAGGTGATTGTAAAGGTGGTTGACGGGAACGTGCAACGAAAGGGGCGCAGGGGCGGGGCTCAATGGCCCGAACAACAGCCTTGACAGCCCCAACAGCCGAGATGGAAGCGGCAACGCTTCATGGCGAAAGGTAGGACGCCGGGGAGCGACGCGGAGTTACGCCTCCGCGATCTGGGGAAGGTGCTTGGCAAGGTTGCTCATGTACTTCAGCACACTGTCGCAGAAGATCATGACCCCCACACCCGCTCCCGCCCCGCCCTCGGCCACGGGCAGCCTCTTGGCCTCGTGCTCCCGCCGGAGGTACTGCCGCGCACCCTCGAAGATGAGCGCGCTGGAGGGGCCGGCCATCAGACCTTCGCGGCGGCAGAGTTCCGCGACGGTGGGATAGGCACGCTTGAAATCCACCTCGATCACTTCGTCGATGAGGCTGGGGTCATACAGGCGGGTCACTTCCAGCTCGAGCATGTTGCGCACGCCGGGGATGTCGTGCCCGGGCGAGGGCTGCACGGCGATGATCTTGACCTTGGGGTTCTTCTGCTTCAGGAAGGTCGCCAGCCCGGTGACCGTGCCGCAGGTGCCCAGCGTGGTGAAGACGTGCGTGACGCGGCCTTCGGTCTGGCGCCAGATCTCGGGGCCGGTGGTGCGGACGTGAGCGGCGACGTTGGCCCGGTTCTCGTACTGGTTGGGCATCGCGTACTTGTCGCTCTGGGCGCGGGCGTAGGTACGGGCGAGGCCGACGGAACCGTCCTCGCTGCCCGGGAGCGGGCAGAGCGCGTCGGAGACCACGTCAAGCTCAGCGCCGAAGAGCTTGAGGAGCATCTTCTTCTCAGCGGGCACTTTGGAGGGGACGACGGCCCGCATCGGATAACCGCGGACGCCGCAGATGGCGGCGAGGGACAGCCCGGTGTTGCCGCTGGTGGGCTCGACGAGGCCCTTCTCGGGGCGCTGCGGGCTGAGGACGCCGCGGGCCTCGAGGTCCTGAATCATCTCCCAGGCGGCGCGGTCCTTGACGGAGCCGAAGGGGTTCATCCACTCGAGCTTGGCAAACAGCGTGAAGCCCGGCACGGGAGCCAGGGCGTTGATGCGGACGATGGGCGTGGGGTTGTGCTCGCTGGGGAGCAGGTCCAGGACCGAGTCGTAGGTGCGCGTGGAGTGGTTCATGCAAGTCGGCCTCTGGGTGAACTTGTAGGATGCCCCGGGCGGGCGGGGCGATACCGCCCGGGCTTCCGCAAGCCTCATCCGGAACCGCGCCGGTCGTTATACCCTTGCACCCATGGGCTGGCTCCGCCCCATCCTGCGCTCCAGCGACCCCGCCTCGGGGTTTGACCAGCCCACCGAGGCGCTGGGGCCGGCGAGCATCGCCGCGGCGGGCTCCGAGCCTGAAGGGGCGATGATCGGGCGGTACAAGATCCTGCAGCGGATCGGCGAGGGCGGCTTCGGCGTGGTGTACATGGCCCAGCAGACCGAGCCCATCAAGCGGCGCGTCGCCCTCAAGATCCTCAAGCCCGGGATGGACACCAAGCAGATCGTCGGGCGCTTCGAGGCTGAGCGGCAGGCCCTGGGGATGATGGACCACCCGCACATCGCGCGGGTGCTGGACGGCGGCGCCACACCCTCGGGGCGGCCGTTCTTCGTGATGGAACTGGTGCGGGGCGAACCGCTGAACCAGTTCGCGGACCGCGAGAAGCTGGACACGCGCCAGCGGATCGAGCTCATCCGCAGCGTGGCGCTGGCGGTGCAGCACGCCCACAGCAAGGGCATCATCCACCGCGACCTGAAGCCCACCAACGTGCTGGTGGAACTCACCGACGGCAAGCCCGTGCCCAAAGTCATCGACTTCGGGATCGCCAAGGCCGCCAGCATCGAACTCACCGATCGCACGGTCTTCACCGACTTCCGCCAGATGATCGGCACGCCCGAGTACATGTCTCCCGAGCAGGCGGGCGGCGGCATCGACATCGACACGCGGACGGACATCTACTCGCTGGGCGTGATGCTCTACGAACTGCTCACCAGCACCACGCCGCTGGACAGCCGCAAGCTGCGCTCCGCGTCGTTCATGGAACTGCAGCGGATCATCCGCGAGGATGAGCCGCCGCGGCCCAGCGCGCGCCTCACGGGGCTGACGACGCTCTCGGACGTGGCGCAGCGCCGCCGGACCGCGCCGCAGTCGCTGGCGGGCGTGCTGCGGGGCGAACTGGACTGGATCGTAATGAAGTGCCTGGAGAAGGACCGGGCGCGGCGGTACCAGACCGTCAACGAACTGGTGGACGACCTGGACCGCTACCTCAAGGGGCAGACGGTTCTGGCCGCGCCGCCCAGCACGGGGTACAAGGTCCGCAAGTTCGTGACGCGGTACCGCACCGCGGTGATCGCGGCGGCGGCGGTGCTGATCGCGCTGATCCTGGGCATCATCGGGACGGGGATCGGCTTCGTGCGGGCGCAGCGCGAATCGGCGCGGCTGGCGCGGGCGAGCGACTTCCTGGAGCGGCTGGTGGTGACCGGGGGCGAGGGCGGGGGCAACCTGGGGCCCGCGGAGGTGTCGGACCTGCGGCGCGAGGCGGCAAACCTGTTCCCCGGCAAGCCCATCGGGGTGATGGTGCTCTTGGCGCGGGCGGACCTGCTCTTCAAGCGTCAGCAGGCGGACTCGGCGGTGCCCATCCTGAGCCAGGCCGTGTCGGAACTGGAAGAACTGGGCAACAAGCCGCTGCTGGCGGGGTCGCTCATGCGTCTGGGGCAGGCGCTGCAGGAGGCACGGGAGCCGGGCAAGGCCGAGCCGGTGCTGGCTCGGGCGCTGGAGGTGACCCGCGATCAGTACGGCGAGAAGAGCGACCAGTACGCCGACGCGCTCACGCTGCTGCTCTCGGCCCGCGTGACGCTCGCCCGCAGCGACCCGGAGTATCGGACGGCGGCGAAGGACACGTACGCCATGGCGGTCAAGGCGTATCGCTCGGCGTACGGACCGGAGAACACGCGGACGACCGAACTGCGGTCGCGCTTCGCGTCGTGGCTGGCCGAGTCGGCATTCACCGATGAGGCGCAGGGCGAGTTTGAAGCGGTGCACCAGGCGATGGAGCGGACGACCGGCTTCCGCACCATGGCGGGCATGCGGTTCATGAGCGACTACGTCGCGTTCGTTCAGCGCAGGCTGAACGACGTCCGCGCGGCGGCGCCGCTGTACGCCGACCTGGTTGACGCGGCGTCGAGCGTGCTGGGCCCGGGGCACGGTCAGACGCTGGCGGCGCGCCTGGGCCAGGCGACGATGCTGTGGCGCGCCGGGCGGCGCGAGGAGGCGGGCAACGCGTTCCGACTCTTCGCCGAGGCCGCGGCGGGGCCACAGGTGCGGGTGGACGACTCCTTCCCGGCCATGGTGGCCACGCACGAGGGCGCGGCGGCGGACCTCTTCGAGCGCTTCCCGCGGTACGCGGCGCAGGCGCGGCTCGTGGCCTTTGACGCGGCGCGCCAGACCCGGGAGTTCAAGCCCGACGAGTATCTCGCCCGCGGTCGGCAGGCGGGCTTTGCACTCCTGGACAGCGAACGCTACCCCGAGGCGGAGCGCGTGGGGCGCGAGATCCTGGACCTCATCCTGCGGACGCCCAAGCGGCTGGGCACCCAGGCGCACGCGGACGCGCTGGTGATCATCGGGGGCTCGCGCCTGCGCCAGGGGCACGCGAGCGAGGCCGAAGCAACGCTGCGCGCCGCGCTCACGATCGCGCGGCGGACGCAGGTGCCGTTCGTCTCCCAGCGCCACGCGCCCCAGGCCTGGCTGGGCGAGGCGCTGATCCGCCTGCGGCGCTTCGAGGAAGCCTCTCAACTCCTCCACGGCACGCTCATCTCGCTCGGTCGCGAGATCGAACTGCCCGACGCGATCGCCGGCGGGCAGCGACTCGTCGACCTCTACACCGCCTGGGGCAAGCCCGAAGACGCGGCGCAGTGGCGGCAGTGGCTCAGCGAGAAGCGCCGGGAACCGGGGGCGAGCGATCCGTCCGCGTCACCCGCGCGGTAGCCGGGTCGTACTCCGCCACCAGCGGGAAGATGTCGATGCCGGCGCAGAAGTCCACATCAGCGTCGTAACCCAGTCGCAGCAGGTTGCGCCCGCCGCGGCTGAACCGCATGGACCGCATGAGCCCGCCGGGCTGGGCGAGTGTGCAGCGCCACGCTTCCAGCGCCAGCCGGCCCTCGTCGCGCTCGCTGAGCGGGCGGACGGGAGAGAGCAGGTCCACCATCGCGCCCGCCACCAGCGCGTCCTCAAGGCTCACCGCGCCGCGCGTCCCGGCGCACAGAATCCGCACGGGCCCGGGCTCGTCCACGATCGCCCGGCAGGTGGCCATCAGGTTCGCGAAGCCCGCGACGAGCACGCGCCGCGCCCTCGCGGCGTGCAGGATCGCGGCGGTCCCGTTGGTGCTGGTGAAGACCACGTCCTTGCCCCCCACCGCCGCGGACGTGTAGGCGCGGGGGGAGTTGTCGAGCTCGAAGCCCTCGATGCGCACGCCGCCGCGCTCGCCCCCGCGCACGCCAGCACCCGGGGCGAGCCGGGCAAACGCGGCGCGGGCGTCGTCGACCGTGAGCACCGGCAGGATGCACCTCGCGCCCGCGTGAAGCGCGGCGACCATGGTGGTGGTGGCGCGGAGCACGTCAATGACGACGGCGCAGCAGCCCTCAAACTCCTCCGGCTCCACTTCGGCGGGCGTGAGGTGGACGTACACGCAGCGCGGATGATCGGCGGCGGGCGGCGGCGGAAGATCGGGCGCGGGCATGGGCGGGAGTTTACTCCGCACCGCCAGGGCGTCCCTGACGAGCCTGAAGCGTTGGCAAAGGGACGCGAGTCGAGCCAGACCCGGCTCGGAGAGTCCGGGTACTCGGGCGCGCCAATCATCGCCCCATGACCACGCCCCTCCGCTCCATCGCCGTCTTCTGCGCCAGCAGCGATGGCTCCTCCCCGCGATGGCGCGAGCACGCCGCGGCCTTCGGCTCGCTGCTCGCCCGGCGCGGGATCACCGTCGTCTACGGCGGCGGGCGCGTAGGGCTGATGGGCGCGGTGGCCGACGGCGCGCTGACGGCGGGGGGCAAGGTCATCGGCGTCATCCCGCGGGCGATGATCGAGGCCGAGCGCGGGCACACCGGGCTCACCGAACTGCGCGTCGTCACCACCATGCACGAACGCAAACAGCTCATGGTCGATCTGAGCGACGGCTTCGTCGCGCTGCCCGGCGGCTACGGCACGTTCGACGAGCTCTTCGAGGCCATCACCTGGGCCCAGCTGGGCATCCACCGCAAGCCCGTGGGCCTGCTGAATGTTGACGGATTCTGGTCGCCCCTGCTGGGGTTTCTGGACAGCGTGACCGTCGCGGGCTTCATCAAGCCCACCTTCCGCGGGCTGGTGAAGGCCGACGCCGACGCAACGGCGCTGCTGGACGCCATGGCGCAGCACCAGCCGCCGAGCACGGCGGGTTGGGCAAGGCCGGAGGAGCGATAGACCGCACGGCCAAACTCGCCCCCACTCACACCAGCAGGGTGGCGGGCCGCTCGAGCAGGCTCTTGACGGTGGCGAGATACTGCGCCGCCATCGCGCCGTCCACCACGCGGTGATCGCTGGACATGGTCATCTGCATCTCGTGACCGACGACCAGCTCGTCCTTCCCGTTGCGGGTCTCGACCACGGGCTTCTTGACCGCGGCCCCCACCGCGAGGATCGCGGTGTTGGGCGGGTTGATGATCGCGGTGAAGTGCTCGACGCCGTACATGCCCAGGTTGCTGATGGTGAAGGTCGAGTCGCTCATGTCCTCGACCGAGAGGCCCTTGGAGCGCGCCTTGTCGGCGAAGGCCTTGGTGCCGGCGGAGATCTGCCGCAGTCCCATGTGGTCGGCATCGCGCAGCGTGGCGACGACCAGCCCGCCGCCGGTGCCGTCGGCATTCACGGGCAGGGCGATGGCGACGCCGATGTTCACGCGATCCAGGAACTCGACGCTGGGCGCGCTGCCGGCGACCCACCGCGTGTTGACGTACGGATGCTGGTGCATGGCCAGGGCGCACGCCCGGACGATGAAGTCGTTGACGCTCAGCTTGACGCCCTGGGACGCGAGCTGGTCGTTGAGCTGCTGGCGCAGGGTCAGCAGCGCGTCCATGCGGACGGCGGTGGTCACCTGGTAGTGCGGGATCGTGGTCTTGCTCTCCACCAGTCGCTTGGCGATGGTGGTCCGCATGTTGTTGAGCGCCCAGGTCTTGCGCGACAGGCCCGTGGCCGTGACCGGCGCGGGGCGCGGAGCCGGGGCCGGCAGCGGCTTGGTCTCGACCGGCGACAGGCTCGGCACGGCGGACGGGCGGGCCCCGCCCGAAAGCGCGGCCTCCACGTCCTTGCGGACGATGCGCCCGCTGGGGCCCGTGCCCTCCAGGTGGTTCAGATCAAGCCCCGCGTCGGCGGCCATCTTGCGAGCCAGGGGCGACGCGAAGACACGGTCGCGATGACCGTTGGCATGGGCGGGCTCGGGCGCAGCGACGGCGGTGGCCGCGGCGGGCATCGCCACGGTGGGCGAACCGGCGGAAGCGACCTGCTGAGCCGGCTCGGCCTTGGCGGCGGGGGCGCTCTTCACCTCAGCCCCGCCGGTGCCGCCCTCCCAAGACAGGATGAGCGTGCCGACCGGCACGGCCTGGCCTTCCTTCACGTTCGTGGCGCTGACCACGCCGTCCTCAAAGGACTGGAGCTCCATCGTGGCCTTGTCGGTCTCGATGTCGGCGACGACCTCGCCGGACTTGACCTTCTGGCCGGGCTTGACGTGCCACTTGATGATGGTGCCTTGCTCCATGGTGTCGGAGAGGCGGGGCATGGTGAGGTTCTTGGGCATGGTTCGCTTCCAATCAACCGACGACAAGGCACAGTTCACATCACACAGCACACATTCAGGCGAAGAGGTCAGCCGGACGAGCTTCGCTGTGTGCTTTCACAGTCGGTGCAGACTGGCCTTCACCGCCCGGATGATCTTCCCCTTGTGCGGCAGATACTCCGCTTCCAGGCTCTTGGCATACGGCGTGGGCACGTCGTCGCTGTTCACGCGGATGGGCTGGTGGTCGAGGTAGTCAAACGCGTGCTCCACCACCTGCGTGATCACCTCGCTGGCCACGCTGGCGAAGGGCCAGCACTGGTCCACCACCACCACGCGCCCCGTCTTCTTGAGCGAGCGGATGATCGAGTCTTTGTCCAGCGGGCGGATGGTCCGCATGTCGAGCACATCGACGTCGATCCCTTCCTTCGCCAGTTCCTCCGCCGCGTCGAGGCAGAAGTTCACCGGGCGCCCGAACGACACCAGCGTGCAGTCGGCGCCCTCGCGGGCCAGGCGGGCCTGGCCGAAGGGGATGTAGTACTCCTCGGCGGGCACGTGGGCCTTGTCGGCCAGCATGCGCTCGCTCTCGAGGAAGAACACCGGGTCGTCGTCGATGATCGCGCTCTTGAGCAGGCCCTTGGCGTCGTAGGGATTGCTGGGGATCGCCATCTTCAGACCGGGCACGTTGGCGTACAGGCCTTCGACGCACCAGGAGTGCGTGCTGCCCAGCTGCCCGCCCGCGCCGTCGTTGCCGCGGAAGACGATCGGCATGTTCCACTGCCCGCCCGACATGTACAGCATCTTGGGCGCGTTGTTCAGGATCTGGTCCGCCGCCACCAGCGAGAAGGACCATGACATGAACTCGATGATCGGGCGCAGGCCGTACATCGCCGCGCCCACCGCCAGACCGGCAAAGCCGTTCTCGCTGATCGGGGCGTCGATGATCCGCTTGGGCCCGAACTCGTCGAGCATGCCCTGGCTGACCTTGTACGCACCGTTGTAGTACGCGACCTCCTCGCCCATGAGGAAGACGCGATCGTCGCGGCGCATCTCCTCCGTCATCGCCTCGCGCAGGGCCTCGCGGAACTGCAGGAGGCGATCACCCTCGCGGCTGGGGAGAGTCTTGCGGAAGTCGGGCTTGGGGCAGGTGTTGGCGATGTACATCGTCGAAATGCCTTACGGAGTGCGAACAGACCGGAAAGAGAATGATAGCGCGTTCAGGCCCCAGCCGAACGCGCCCGCCTTCCCACGTGGCTACCCCGTTCCGCCGTGCCAAGGGCCGCTCAGCCCTACTTCCCCTTGCCCGGGGGCCCGGAGCGTCGCTCAACCTTCATGGTTGAAGAGCTCTTCATCGCGGTGGAACTGGCCCCGGTGGTCTCGACGTTGGTCTCTTGCCTCAGCGTCATCTCGCGGAGGCGGCCCGCCCGCCCGTCCCACTGGTACGACCCGTCGTACGTCGCGCCGTTGAGCCGGAAGGGCGCACCCGGCGCGATCGACGCGGGCTCCACATTCCCGATGACGGCGATCTCGGCGTTGTCGCCGGTGATCTTCTTGACGGTGTGCCTGGTGGTCATCTTCAGACCGCCGAAGGGCTGCAGTTCGAGTTGGTCGTTGTGCGTCCACGACTCGCCCTGCTTCACGCGCGCGGGATCGCCCTTGGTGAACGAACTGATCGGCCCAAACAGCCCGTCGAGGCCCTTGGGCGTCGGGGCCAGGCCCCCCACCGGCCCGGTCAGACCCGGCACGGCGAGGTTCTGCCCGCCGTCAACCGAGATGATCTTGCCGTCACCGTCGAAGGTGACCTTGAGCTTGGTGCCGGCGATTTTCTGCAGGTGGGGCACCATGGCGTTCTTGGCGATGTCGTCGATGAAATCCATGCCGTCACCCTGTGGGCGGGGCTTGGGGGCGGTGCTGTTCTTGCCCTGGGGGTCGGCGGAGTCGAACTCGAACGAGCCCGCATCAGCGTCAAACTTCACCTTGACGCGCTCGTACGTCAGTTCCACCACCGCGCCGCGCTCCGGATCCACCTCCAGAACCTTCTCGCGGAGAGTGATCTCCTGCTTCATGTTCTGGTCACTCTCGCCCAGACCCATCGGGCTGGTCACGGTGTTCTTGGAGTCGATGGTCATCACCACCGTGGACTCGGCGCCCTTGGTCCACTTGGGGCGAAGGTCGACCGTCCGCCCGGACTGGGCCAGGGCGAGGGCAGGCAGGAGCAGGACGGCGACGAGACCGGCGAGTGGGCGGATCATGCTTGTGTATTCGGCTGCTTGGCGCCGCGGGTTGCCGGGAATGGCCCGCCTCTCCCCCAACAGGGGCGTGATGCACCCCGGCGAGGCCTACGGCGCCGTGATCCGGGCGAAGAACTTCGCCCACGCGACCGCTCCGAAGACGATCACCACCGCGCTGGTTCCCAGGATCACCGCCGTGATCCACAGGGCCCGAACGTTGGCCAGCACCCACACCGCGAGCCGGCGGCGACTGTCGCGCAGCCACACCACCAGCGCCCGTGGCAGGTCGCGGGCCGCCTCGCCCATCGTCATGGGGACGGGTTCGCTCTTGTCATAAGCACGCCCGCACTCGGGGCACACGCCCACATGGGGCAGGCCGGCGAGGTAGTACCGGCAGTGGCGGCAGTGCGCCGGCACGTCTTCGACGTACTGGATCAGGCGGCCCATGCCCAGCGATACGACGGGCGGGCGAGGAGCGGTTGCGGGCTGGTCGACGCTTCTAGCATGAACCATGCACCACGCGACCTCACTCGTCCCCCGCGCCCGGGCCCTGGCCATGGCTCTGCACGATGCCGCGGGGCACACCCGCTCAGGTGGCGAGCCCTACTGGCATCACCCCGAGCGCGTCGCCCAGACGCTCACGGACAACGGCCTCCCCGAAGAAGTGATCGCCGCGGCGTGGCTGCACGACGTGCCCGAAGACTGCCCGACCGATGAGGCCGGGTGCCAGGCGCTGCTGCGCATGATCGCCCGCGACTTCGGGCCGGTGGTGGGCGAACTGGTCCGCGAGGTCACCAACTACTTCGGCCCCGAGGCCAGCATGGAAGCCAAGCAGGCCCGCCTCCGCGAGCACGCCGCCCACATGAGCATGCACGCCAAGTGGATCAAACTCGCCGACCGGCTGGACAACATCTCGGGGATGATCGGGTGGACCGACGAGAAGAAGACGCGGTACGCGAAGTCGACCTTCGCCCTCTTGAGCGCACTGGAGCCCTTGCCGGAAGGGACGGCGCGGTTGGCGATGAGGATTCTGGAGGTGGCGCGGGACCAGCCCGGTTCGCTGCCGGGTTGATCATCGATCCACTTCGCACGCCACCCGACCAGCCAACTCCGCGTTGCTCTTCACCAGCGCGATGTTCGTCCGCAGCGTGGCCCCGCCGCTGATCTCGTGCACCGCCGCCAGAAGCGCAGGGGTCACATCGCGCCCGTGGGCCCCGCCCGCGGCCGCGCGCTTCTCGGCCTCCGCCAGCCACATCAGCCACTGCGAGGGCGGGATCTCGTCGGCCTCGGGCACCGGGTTGGCGATGATCATCCCGCGCCCGGAGCGGACCAGTTCGCCCCGGACAAACCGCCCGAGCTCGCTCACGTCGTCAAACCGCGCGTCCACGCCCACGCCGCCGTCGCGCTGGTAGAAGGCCGGGAAGCGGTCGGTCCGCCAGCCAATGACCGGCACGCCCAGCGTCTCGAGCAGTTCGCGGGTGGAGGGAACGTCCAGAATGGACTTGCACCCGCTGGCGACCACCGCGACCGGGAAGCGGGTGAGGGCGAAGAGGTCGGTGGAGATGTCCAGCCGCTGGGAGTACCCGCGATGAACACCGCCCAGGCCGCCCGTGGCGAACACACGAACCCCGGCGCGAGCGGCCAGTTCCATGGTGGTGCTTACGGTGGTCGCCCCGGACAAACCCCTAAATATGGAGACGCCGAGGCTGGAGGTGTTGAGCTTGGGCGTCCCACGGCTGAGGAGTGCCTCAAGCTCCGCACGCGACACGCCCACGGTGGGCTGGCCGTTGATGACCGCGACCAGAGCCGGCTGGGCTCCGGCGCCGCGGACGATCGCGTCCAGTTCATCATGAAGCCCCAGCGCGGCCGACTTGGGCACCCCGTGAAGGAGGAGTGTGGACTCCAGAGCCACGCGGGGGCGGGGGCGGGAGGCGATGGCGGCGTCGGGGGGGGCCGGTGGGCGGCTCATGGGGTGACGATAGCGAACCCGGGGCGGGGATGGCGAAGGCCCGATCCCTCCCAAGTTCTCCACTTTGGAGAATCCGGGCGAAGGACCGAAATCTGAGGTAGGCTCTAGGACCCGTTCGGGTGAGTCCGCGCGCTGGCAAGGCGGAGTTTGTTCCGCTCAGGAAGCCGGTGCCCGGAGTGTTGGTGCATCATCCATTGCCATGGGAGAACTCGCGTGAAGACCCGCCTTGTTCCCGCCGCGTGCCTGGTTGCCTTGGCCGGCCTGACGATCTCCGCCACGATGTCCTTGGGCGGTGACGGCGACGGCGGCGCGGCCAGCGGGCTTGACCTGTCGGTGTCGGCGGTCGCGACGAGCACGTCGGCCAGCAGCCCGGACATTCAGATCGTGACCGCGGGCGTGCCCGGCGCGCCGGCGGACAACCCCGCGGCGCGGTTCTTCGGGATGGCGATGGGCACGGTGTCGTGCAACGTGGGCACGATCCGCATCCCGTTCCAGTCGGTGAACACCAACCCGATGAGCTACAACCACCCGTACATCGCCACCAACGTGTACCGGATCAACGCCCAGGGACGCCTCGAGCAACTCACCGCCGCGTGGATCAAGCACGCCTTCTCGTCCGCCTCCGCCTCTCAGTCCGCGGTGCCGGGCCCCAACGGGCAGCCCGCCTGCGGCACGGGCTCATGCGGGACGGGCTCCGGCCCGATCATGGGCCTGAACTGCTCCGACACGTATTCGTCGGGCCTGAATCTGGGCATGAGCAACCTGGCCCCGCGCGGCGAGGTGGTGCCCAACGACGTGGGCATCAACGTGGACATCAACGAGCCGCTGCCCGCGGGGCGCACCTGGCTGGGCTACAACCCGCGCGGGTCGTTCTTTGACCTCTTCCAGGGCAGCGCGGGCTCCGACACCCAGGGCACCGCCGCGGCCGACGGCGTCAAGTCCTACACCACGGGCTCCACCAACACCCCGTGGAAGCTCAACATGATCCGCACCGACGAGATCAACACCGCCGCGCTGGGCCCCAGCGGGCGTGTGCTGATGGAGTCGTACTACGTCTTGAACGGCGACGTGTCGAAGATGAACAACCACGCGTGGCGGCGCTTCCGCTACACCCAGCCGGCCAACTCGGGCGGCAACGAGGTGGTCCCCGCGACTTCCGCGTTCGCGTTTGACGGCCCGCACACCTTCGGCCCGCCCATCATGACCTGGGGCGATCAGCAGCAACTGGCCCAGCCCAGCTCCGAGGGCTCGGTGTACGTCGCCTCGCGCGTCGTGAACCTCGGCAACGGGCAGTGGCGCTACGAGTACAACGTGTACAACATGGACCTGTACCGCCAGGTCGGCGGCGTCGAGATCCCCGTGCCCAGCATCGCCGAGATGTCGGGCATGAACACCTGGCGCCCGCGCCAGCAGACGCTGTGGCTTGATCCGATCACCAACACCTCCGGCGTGATCACCGGCGCCCGCCAGCGCTGGATCGACAACTCGCCCTGGACCATGTCGATCGACAACACCAAGGACGCGCTCATGCTCGCCCCGGTGCCCGTCGCCGACAACGCCAGCCCGCCCTCCCCCACCAACCCCACCCTGCCCAACACCATCCGCTGGGGCACCATGTACACCTACTGGTACACCAGCAACTTCCCGCCGCGGATGAACGGCTCGGCGGTCATCACCCCCTACCGCTCGGGCGGCACGATCCAGACCATGACGGCCCGCGTGAGCGTGCCCAAGGCGCCGTGCGACGTCACCGGCTTGGGCGGGCCCCCCGCCCTGCCCGACGGCCAGCCCACCGTCGACGACATCATCGCGTTCGTCAACGCCTATGGCGACGGCAACCTGCTCGCCGACGTGGCGAACATCGGCCTTCAGCCCATCCCCGACGGGCAGCTCACCGTGGATGACGTCATCCTCTTCGTGAACACCTACGGCGACTGGATGTAATCGCACTGTCCGCCTGACATGAACTCTCAGAGGGGAAGGCCCGGGGCCTTCCCCTCTGTGTTTTTGGGGCGGTGTCTGCGACCGCGCCACCTCGCGGAGCGCGGGCCCTCCCGGGCCACTACCCTGCGGCATGGCCCACATGAAGCCCGGCGACGTGGTGGTTCGCGTGATCGTGCCGACCTGGATCTTCGCGGGCGCGACGCTCAAACTGCTCACGGGCTCGCCGCTGGACCTGCCCGACTTCATCCTCAACCTTCCGCTCACGCTGCACAACGCGGGCATCTTGCCCGCGGGTGCCAACGCGGGCTGGCAGGTGTTCATGCTGGTAATCGCGCTGGAGTATGCGCTGGCGACGCTGATCGCCCTTCACCGCGGGCTGGCCCGACCGCTGGCGACGCTCACCCTCATCGCGTTCTGCGCGGTGGTGCTGGTGCAGATGCGGGCCGGGACGGGCACCTGCGGGTGCCTGGGCACGGTGACCCTGCCGCTGTGGCTGATGCTGGCGATCGACGCCGCGCTGCTGCTTGGCGTTCTGCTGCTGCCCGGTCGGGCGGGCGCGGGCCGCCCGCCCGTGTCATCGGCGCGATGGCTGGCGATCACGCTCACGGCGGGCTTGCTGATCGGGGCGACCTGGCTGGCTTTCTCGCGCGACTGGGTGGGGCGACTGGGCGACCCGGCCCGGCTGGTGGAGATCAACCTGCTCCGCTCCACCGGGCGGGACTGGCGCGAGGTGATGCTGTTCTCGCAGACGCCCAAGACCCCCGCCGACTTCCCCGAGAGCGTCCAGACCTGGGTCATCTACCGCGACACCTGCGAGGTCTGCCACACGCTTTTCCGCTCGCAGTTCTCCACGCCAAGCGGGCGGCGCGTGGTGGCGGTGCTGGTGCCCGCCGACCCGCCCCTGACCCCCGAGCAGAGGGCCGCCCTGGCGCCGATCCAGTGCGCCGAGTGCGACCTGATCAGCCTGCCCGAGGGCCGGAACTACCGGATCGCGACCCCGATCGTGATCCGGATCGAGAACGGAAAGTTGGTTGAGGTCGCCAGAATCCGATCCTGAACAGGCCCCGCGGCGTACTGGATGGGCCGCCGGGCCGCTCGGCCCGCGGAGCGGTGATTCACCACTTCCGAGGCCAGGCCAGCCGGGGTCCGCCGGCACGCGGCTTGCCCGCCAAAGATCATCCGTCATGACCATCGCGGCGTCGGGCATTTCGTCGTCCACCAACCCGGGGCCCGCCGCGCCGCCGGCGGACGCGTCGGCGCTGGCGACTCAGCGCGAGATGCAGGCCCGCAACTCCAAGGCCCGGCCTCTGGAACTGCTGCCCGACGTTCATCCTCGCCGCATCCCCCGGCACGTCGCCATCATCATGGACGGCAACGGTCGCTGGGCCACGCGGCGCGGCTTCCCGCGGATCATCGGCCACCGCCACGGAGCCGAGGTCGCCAAGGACATCATCGAGCAGTGCACCGACCTGGGCGTGGAGGTGGTCACGCTCTACTCGTTCTCGCTGGAGAACTGGAAGCGCCCCGCCGACGAGATCGACGCGATCATGGAGATTTACGGGCAGTACATCGTCTCGCAGCGCCCCAAGATGATGGCCGATGGCCTGCGGTTCCGCCAGATCGGGCGCCGCGACGGCCTGCCCGCGCCCGTGCTCAAGATGGTCGACGAGACCGAGGCCCTCACCCGCGCCAACTCCGCCGCGACGCTGTGCCTCGCGGTGAACTACGGCAGCCGGGCCGAGATCACCGACGCGGTGCGGGCGCTGGCGCGGCGCGTCGAAAGGGGCGAACTGAAGCCCGAGCAGATCGACGAAGCGGCGATCGGCCGCGAGCTGTATACCGGCGGCCTGCCCGACCCGGACCTGCTCATCCGCACCGGCGGCGAGATGCGTGTGAGCAACTACCTGCTGTGGCAGATTTCGTACGCCGAGCTCTACGTCACCGACGTGCTGTGGCCCGACTTCGGGGCCGCCAACCTGCACGCCGCGATCCGCGACTACGCCAAACGCAGCCGCCGCTTCGGCGGGCTGGACGAGGCGGAGCCGGTGTGATGCCGGGCGGATGCCAAAAAAGCGGGGGTGGCCCCGCATATGACGGTCACTTTGGCCAGACCCCGAAAAAAGCGTTGTTGCAGGCTCGTGCAATGATCGCTACGCTGGTTCCGTTGCGAGGGACCGACGAGTGATCGTCGCCTGCCGCGCAGACTAGAACGGGGCGTTCATGCTCTCCCAGACAATCGAGTATGCGTTGCGGGCCATGATCCATCTGGCCTCCCTCCCGCCGCAGAGCACCGCGAGCAGCGAGGTGATCGCGGATCGGACGCGGGTCCCGCGCGGTTACCTTTCCAAGATCATGCGCGATCTGGTGGTGGCGGGCCTGGTGACCTCTCAGCGCGGTCCCAGCGGCGGCTTCACACTCGCACGCGTGGCCGCCGACATCTCGATCCTGGATGTCGTGGACGCTGTCGACCCGCTCCGGCGAATCACCAAGTGCCCGCTGGGCAATCCCGCGCACCTGGCGCTGTGCCCGCTGCACCGCCGGCTCGACGACGCGCTGGGCCTGTTGCAGGCCTCGTTCCGCGACACGTCGCTGGCCGAGGTGCTCGAGAGCAGCACGCGGGCGGGCCCTTCGTGCAAGTCGCTCACGGTGCCCACCGTCCGCGGGCGGAGCAAGACGGGCTGACTCAGGCCCGAGTCGCAGCGACGACCGGCGCCCCGCGCGGTTCCCACGGCGTGATCACGGGTCGCGTCTGCCGCCCCTCCAAGTCGGCGCGGGCGTCGAGCATCGGGCCCGGAGAGAGCGTTCCGACCAGCAGCGCGTCGGCTTCGCGTTCATCGCTGACGAGATTCACGCCCGCGTCGCGCGCGGCGCGGACGACTTCCGCCGAGTTCTTGCCGGGCTGCACGATGGCCGCACGCCCCATCGCCGATGATCGCGGCGCAAGGTGGGCCAGCGCCGCGGCGTAGCCGGTGAAGCGGCCCCACTGTTCGTCGCTCATCGGGCTGCGCGGCTGGCGATCAAGAGTCAGCCGCAGCCGCGCCAGCCCGCGCTCGTAGCCCTCCACGGCGTTCTCCTTGGCGGCGATGAGCGCGTAGCGCGTGATCTGCTCCCGGATGAGTTCGTCGCGGACCGCCTGCGGCGCGTAGCGCGCCATGACCCAGCCGTTGTTGCGCACGAGATTCGCGAGGATGCGGTTCATGTCGCGCCCCTCGGCCACCTTGCGATGGGCGACGGTGAAGCGACGGTCATGCGCCACGCGCAGGCCCGCCAGGATCAGCCGGGCGCACAGGTCGTACTCCTCGGCGTAGTAGTCGAAGTCCGCGTCATACCCCCCCACCGTGCTCCACGCCTCGGCCCGAATCGCCGCGCCGCAACCGATGAACACCTCGGGCAGCCCGCCCGCCTCGTGGCGGCCCCCGGGCAGCACGACCTCCGCGGCGACCACGCCCACGTCAGTCGGGGCGGCGTCCAGCGCTTCAAGAAAGCCCGTGCTGACGGGCGAACTGTCGTCGTCAAGCATCACGATCCAGTGGCCGCGGAGCCCCGCGAGGGCGATGGCGCGGTCCGCGGCGGCGTTGCGGGCCGCGGAACTGATGTTCGCCTCCAGCCGCAGAACCTCGACCTCCACGCCGTTCACCAGCCGCGACGGTGCGCTCACCGGCGGGCTGGAGGCGTTGTCGGCGATGATGAGCCGGGCGTCGTGCGGCTCCAGTTCGCCCAGGCTCGCGAGCGTCTCGGCGAGCACCGCGGGCCGGGCGTGCGTGGGCAGGACATACGAAATCACGGCGTGGCTCGCCCGGCAATCGCGGCGTGGCGGCCCGCCCCGGCGTCCTCGCCCGGCGCATAGACCAGTCGCGCTGTGTGCACGCGGGCGATGGCGTGGCGCAGGTCCGTCGCGCTCACCGGCACGTTGCCCAGACGTCGAGCCTGCACCGCGGCGGCCGCGGTGCCCAGGAACGCGCCCGCCAGGGGCGAAGCGCCGACGGTCATCGCAAGCGTGGCGGCGGCGAGCAGCGTGTCGCCGCAACCCAGCGGATCCAGCGCGTGAGCCACAAGCGAGGGCACGTGCTCGCTGGTGACGCGGGAGACGTGCTCGCCGGCGGGCAGCCCCTCCGCGGCGGGACGGCGCGAACAGGCGACCAGCCCCTCAGCCCCGAGCGTGATCATCGCGTGTCGGGCGCCGGTTTCCTGGAAGAGCCGCCACGCGACCACCGGGAGGCTCTCGTCAAAGCACTGCATCGCGCCGCGGGCCTCCGCCTCGGAGGGCGCGAGCAGATCGAAGTTCTTGAAGTGACGCAGCGCGGCGCGCCGGCCCGACACATCGCCCGAGAGAACCCCCACCCGCGGGCGCAAAGCCGCCGACAGCCGCTCCAGCGTCACGGGCGAGAGCAGCCCGTTGCCGAAATCCACGACCATCCCCGCGTCAAACCCCCCGGCGAGGCTCGCGGCCATGTCAATGAGCCGATCCTGGCGCTCCACGTCCACGGCCAGCGGCTGGAACGAGTTGACCTTCATCACCTTCTGCGCGCCCACCAGGAACCGCTGCTTCTCCGCGATGGGCTGGTCGGTGGTGACGGACTCGACCTGCACACCCTCGCTCTCCAGCCGGCGCCGGAGCTGCTCCGACTCGGTGCGAGCGGGCAGGGCGGTGAGCAGCACGGGCCGCGCGCCCATCGCCGCGAGGTGGCGCGCGATGACCGCCGCGCCGCCGTCGTAGTGCCTCTTCTCCAAGGGCCGCAGCGTCATCACGGGCGATTCGCTGGCGATCTCGGGCTGGTCGCAGAGCCAGTAAGTGTCGATGATGGTCTCGCCGACGACCAGCACACGCTTGCCCCGGAACGCCGAGACGTGAGCGCTGAGCGCCGCGCCGTCGAGTTCCGGCATGGCGAGCAACTGGGCCAGGCGCGCGTGGTACGGATCGGCCACCGCCTCCAGCGAAGCGATGAGCGCGGTGGACGAGAACACCACGTCGCCGCTGCTGAAGACCACGCGCCCGCCGTGCGCCTCCACCACGCGCCGCTCTTCCATGAAGCGCGGGTCGTCGCTGCGCTCGTACTCCTTGCCCTTCACGTACACGTCCGGGCGAACCTGCTCCAGCAGTTCCTTCGCCGTGGGGCGCGGCTCGATGCACACCCAGTCCACGCAGTCCAGTTCGGCGAGGTTCTCGGCGCGCAGTTCCTGAGGGATCAGCGGCGCGCCGGCCCGCTTGGTCCAGGCCGCGTCGCCCGTGATCGTCACGAGCAAAATGTCGCCATGGGCGCGGGCCTGCCGCAGGTGGCGGATGTGTCCGGGGTGGACGATGTCGAAGCACCCGTGGCACTGCACCACCAACTTGCCCTGCCGTCGGGCCTGCTCGCGACGGCGCAGCAGTTCACCCGGGCTGAGAATCTTGGAGCGGAAGCCCTCGCCGTGCCCTCTCGGCAACAGGTTTTCGGACGCTGCACCCATGGGCCTGTTCATCGGCCCGCGCGCGGGGGGGTGTGCACCCTGGGGTCCGCGCGATCACACACCGCAGACCTCGCGCAGTTTTTTCCTGCCCGCTCGCGGGAGAGGTCGATATCCCCCCAGAATGCTTACCGAACCCGAACTCATCCAGATCCGCTCGCTGGTCGGAAGTGCGGGCGGGGTGGCGAGTTCCGGGGGTGCGGGACTCGTGCATCAGGCCACGTCCGCCGACCCGTGGGCGTTTGTGCCCGCGGCGGAGGCCCGCCTGGCCCAGCCGGGGCTGCCCGCGTCCGCGATGGATGACCTGCGCCTGGCCAGCGCCGTCGCGCTCGCCCGCCTGGGGTTGCGGACGGTGGCGCTCTGGCACCTCGACGCGCTGAGCAACCCCCACCCCGCGGCTTCCCGCTTGCGGGCGATGGTCGAGGCGCTGGCCCCCGACGCCGTGCCGCTTGCCCAGCGGCTGGCCACTCTGCGCGGCAACCTCAGTGCGATCAAGGGCGAAGTCGGCGACCGCCTACACGCAGCCATGGAGCCGTGGGCCGAGGGTCCGCAGCCCGAGGCCTTCCGCACCGGTTCGGGCGTGACGGTGCTTCGCGAGCGGGCTGGCTGGGGGCTGTTCGTCAACGATCCCGCGCTCTCCGCGGGGCTGGCGAACGTGTCGGCACACGACGGACCGTTCTACCTCGACGGGCTGCACACGCCGCTGTTCATCCGCTGGCTCTTCGGCGCCACCTCGCACCGCCCCGGCACGGTGAGGGCGCGGATCGTGCTCATGAGCGCAGGCGAACCCGAGGCGCTCGCCGCGCTCTCGCTCGCTCCGCTCGAAGACGTGCTGGCTTCAGGGAGAGTGGAGCTGTGGCTCGGGATGAACACCCCGGCCCGCCTCCGGGTGGCGGGGGAAGGCCGGTCGGGCTGCTCGCTGGGCGGCGTGATCGTGCTGCCCGGCGCAGCGGG
>JALHNL010000032.1 GCA_022843545.1 Phycisphaerales bacterium
TCCCCCCGCCCCGCCCGCTCCCCCAGCCGCGCCTGCGCAGCCGCCGACGCCGCCCTCGTCGGGCCCGGACCTGAGCGTGCCCACGCAGTCGCAACTGGCTTCCGCGCCCATCATCGCGACGCTGACGCGCACGTCGCTGAACGTGGACCGGACGCTCTCGGCGGTGAACAAGGCCACCACCGTCGGCTTCAGCCTGTCGCGTGCGGCCAGGATGCGGATCGACATCTCGCGCGTCACCGCGCCGGTGACGGTCCAGATCGTGGACGCCGCGGGCAACCTGCTGCGTCAGCAGCAGATCAACGCGGGCGGCACGTTCCGCTACGAGGCGCAGCGCAACGCCGGTAACTACTTCGTCCGCGTGGTCTCCATGAACGGCGGCGACGCCGGCGTGCGGATCACGGCGCGGATGCTGTAATCGCCCGCGGACTCGGTTGAAGCTCACGCGCCGAGGGGGCCCGGATGTTCCGGGCCCTCGGCGTTTTTGGGGTCCGGCGCGGTCGCGTCGTCCACGGTGGCGCGATCGCGGACATGGGTCTTGTGGAAGGTCAGCCGTTCACGGGCGTACTGCTCGGGCGACACGCGCAGGTCCACCGGCTTGCCCTCGGCGTGGCAGCGGTGCAGGTGCTTCAGAAAGGGCACGCACCACTGGCAGCCCGTGCCCGCGCCCAGGCACTCGGAGATGAGCGAAGCCACCGGCGGGTTCTCGCGCGCGAGGAAGGAGCGGACCTTCCGCAGGCTGACGTGGAAGCACAGGCACACTTCATCGTCGTCATGCACACCCAAGGGTAGGGGCGTGCCAGGCGCGGTCGATCAGGCGTACACCTCGAGCAGCACCTTGCGGGTCAGGTGGATCTGCTTGTGCAACATGGAGCGGTTCCACGAGCCGATGTCGGCCCGCGCGGCCGGGTCGACCTCCATGTAGTGCTCAAGCGCCGAAGGCGGGAGCGTGCGGGCCAGTTCCTGCAGGATGCCCAGTTCCATGCCCGCGATGCCGCAGACGTAGATCAGCGTCCGTCCGCTGGTGAGCATGGGCTCCAGCGCCGCGCGATCGGTGCGGAGGCGGTCCTGCACGTAGAGCCGGCCCTGCCCGGCGTTGTCCTCGCGGCTGATGGCGGTGTGGTACGTGAAGCTGGGGTGCTTGGCGGCCAGGTCGCGGAACACGCGGTCGTAGATGAGGTCGGTGGCGTAGGGCGAGCCCATGACGAGCGCGACGCGGCTGCGCGGGCTGTCGCGGAGCAGGTCCATGACCATGCCCCGGAACGGCGCGATCCCGGTGCCGGTGGCGAAGAAGAGGAAGTCGTGGTTGCCCGGGTCCTTGGGCAGGATGAACTTCTTGCCGCTGGGGCCGGTGAGGGAGACCTTGTCGCCCACCTGCGCGTCGCACAGGAAGTTGCTGCACACGCCCAGGAACAGCTTGCCCGAGTCCCAGTGCTCGTCGATGGTGCGCTTGACGGTCGTGGAGATGATCTTGCCCGCGCCGTCCTCGCCCCCCGTGGGGCTGGCGAGCGAATAGAGGCGGAGCTTGTGGGGCTTGCCCGCGGTGTCCACCCCGGGCGGCAGCACGCCGATGGACTGCCCGGGCTGGCACTGACCGACGAGGTTGGTGCCCGACACGTCGATCTCGATGTGGCGGACGAACCCGGCCGACTTCTTGCCCGCGGTGCAGGGCTCATTTTTCACGATCACACCGGTGGTGGGGTCGGTGGGCTTGTAGAGGTGCATCACGGCTTCGCGCCAAGCGATCTCATCGCCGGGGCGGGCGGCTTTGGGTGCGGTGGACATGCGCAGAGCCTAGCGCGCGGGGAACGAAAAAGCCCGGGCGCGGGCCCGGGCTTTGGGTGATGCATGGTTGCTCAGGTCAACCCCGGCGATCAGTCGCCGATGGTCTTGCCACCGCCCTTGCCGGGGAGGCAGGGGTGGTCGGGGTCGACGTTGCGGAGGTTGTCGCGGAACTGGCCGACGGTCTGCCCGAACCCGCCGACCTGGTTGGTGTACTGCGGGAGGATGTTCTGCAACTGCGCCAGCGCGCCGCTGTTGATGCACCCCTGCGGGTCGCGGGCGAAGACGAGGACCTGGCTGCGGGCCATCTGCTCGGCGACGCCGCTCTGGACCGCCTGCGAGGAGTAGCCCATGAAGGCCCAGGTCTGGTTGATGTCGCTGGTCTCGATCTCGCGGGAGGGCTTGTCGAGGCTGGCCGCGGGGGGCACGCTCACGTTGTTGAACGAACCGGCGGCGAAGAGCTGCTTGGCGTCGATGCGGACGCGCTTGAGGTAGGGGTCGCTCTTGGTGCCTGCCGCGCTGGGGTTGTACTGCAGGACCAGCATCTTGCCGTCGCTGGTCTTGCCGGTGATGACGAGCGTGTCGCCGGCCATCGCGAGGCCCGTGACCTGGTTGAGCTTGGAGAGCTCGATCCCGCTGTTGAGGAACTGGGTGCCGCCGGTGGCTTCGAGCGCGCCGCCCTCGTTGGACCAGGCGCGGGACAGGTAGTTGGACCGGGGATCAACCTCGGCGATGATGAACTGCTGGCCGGAGCCCAGGCCGAAGGAGTTGCCCGGGAGCGAGCCCACGACGTAGACGGTGCCGCGGGCGTTGTCGCCGGCGAGGCCGCGCTGGAAGTTGATCCCGAGCGTCATGAGCTGGGTGGGCAGGTTGGTGGGATTGGGGTTGTCGCCCAGAGCCAGGAACTTGCCGCCGCTGCCATCGCCGCCGTCACCGTTGTCGATCGGGTTGACGGGGAGTTCGAAGATTTGCCCGGGGGTGTCCTCGAAGCCCACGGAGCCCTGGGCGTAGAGCTTCTCGCCCACGCCGGCGATGCCTTCGAACTTGTACTCCACGTCGCCGAAGATGCCGCCGGGCGGGAACGACAGGAAGGAGAGGAACTGCTTGGAGTTGGTCACCGGGTCGAAGATGTGGATGACCGGGGTGTTCTGGCTGGTCTCGGGATTGACGATGTTCTCGAGCGCCAGGAAGACCAGACGCTGCAGCGCGAGGCTGAAGAACGGCGTGCCCGCGGTGGCCTCGCCGGACAGGCCCTTGAGCCCGCTGCGCGTGTTGGAGGTGATGCCGAAGAGGTCGGTGCGCTCCAGCAGATCGGCGGAGTCGCTCAGCGTGAGGTAGGTGGGCTCCTTCTGCTTCAGGAACCCGTCGGGATTGGAGAACGGATCGCCCACGCTGGGGCCGTAGATGATGAAGTCGGTGACGAAGAGCTTCTCATCGCCGTCGAGCGAGCGCTCGTCGTTGGTCTCGATGTACAGCCCGGCCTTCTCGTTGTCCACCGGGTCCTGCGAGTTGGCATCGACCTGGTCGTTCTGGAAGAGCGTGGCGAGGATGCCCGTGCCGCGATAGTTCACGACGTGCGAGCCGCGCTGGTTCTCGGAGAACGTGCCGAACCCCTCGCCGTACTGCACGACCAGGCGGGTGCCCGTGACGGCGGCGACGGCGTCGGGGGTGGTGACCGTGACGTCGTTCTTGACGTTCACGCTGGTGACATCGAGGATGACGCGCCCGCTCTTGAGGTCGAGGCGCGAGGTCTCGGTGCCCTGGATGTTCAGGATTTCCTTCAGCGTCAGGTTGGTGTTGGCGCCGATGGTGATCTGCTGCGTGCTGCCGACCTGGATGATCGCGCCGCCGTTGGGGCCCGTCAGGATCTTGTCGCCCGACTTGAGCACCACGCCCTGGGCGAGCTTCTTGTTGCCCGAGCCGTCGTTGTAGAAGGCGCGGCCCTGCACGGCGATCACGATCGCGGGCAGAGCGCTGCCCGCGTCAGCCACCGGGGCGGGCGTGTTGGCGGGCTGGGCGAGGACGGCGCTGGTCGAGCCGGCAACACCGGCGATGAGAAGAGCGGCGGTCAGAACCATCGTCCGAGTAGAGCGGACCATCGAAACCTCCGTGGGCACGTGGGCCCGTGGGCAGTCTGCTGACAGAAGCGTACCCCAGAAAAAGCGTCCGGGCGCGGGTTGTTAGGGAGGGTCCCCACCCTACGACCGAACGCCAAACGGGGGCGTTCGGAATCAGCATACCACAAGTCGCTACTTCTCGGTGAGCGTGATGGTTCCATCGAATGGACTGTCGGGAGCATCTTCGCCCGACCAGAGCCGTACTTCCTCGCGATAAAGGCCGGCGAGGGTCTGGTCGCCGAAGTCCTTTTCGAGCCGGTCGGCGGCTTCCAAACACCCTGCGAACCGCCGGGCTCGGAATTCGTTAATCATCGTTTCGGTGAGCGCGACCCATTCCGCGGTGCGGGGGCCCTTGGGCTCGCCGGCGATGAGTTCGAAGAGGCGGGTTGCGGCGCTGCGGCCCTTCACCTTCACGTCGCCGATGAGGCGGAAGAGGAACTCGCCGTCGCCCGCCAGTTCGCGGGTGGATTGCGAGACGAGGATGCGCGAGCCGAAGGCCTTGTTGGCGCCTTCGAGCCGAGAGGCGAGGTTGGCGGTGTCACCGATGACGGTGTAGGAGGAGTTGCGCGGGGGGTTGCCGAAGTCGCCGACCATGACCTCGCCCGAAGCGATGCCCACGCGCATGACGAGCGGGCCGGCGTCGCCGAAGTCGCCCCGGGCATTCTGAGCGTCGAGGGTCTGGATCATCTTGACGGCGGCGCGGCAGGCGTTGCGTGCGTGCTGCTCGTCATCGATGGGCGCGCCCCAGAAGGCCATGATGGCGTCGCCGATGTACTTGTCGAGCGTGGCGCCCGTGCTCTGCACGATCTCGGTCATCCCGCCCAGGAACTTGGCGAGCACCTCGGCGGTGCGGTCTCCGCCCAGGCGCTCGGCGGTCGTCGTGAAGCCGGCCAGGTCGGTGAACATGATGGACAGCGTCTTGCGCCAGGGCTTCATGCTGTCCAGTTCGGGGTTGTTGACGAGGATGTCGACGACGGCGGGCGAGAGGTAGCTCTTGAACCGCTCCTCGGTCTTGCGGCGCGAGCGCTGCTCGACCAGCAGACGGTGCAGGATCACCACGCCCACGCCCGCCGCGGCGGCGACGCCCGGGCCGGCCACCGAGGTGATCACCCACCAGTGATCCCAAATCACCGCGCCCGAGAGCAGGAACCAGCCCATCATGATCACCGCGGCGCCGATGGGCGCGAGCACCACCGTGGCCCGGATCCCCACCAGCGTCCCCAGCGTGCCCAACGCGATGATCGCCAGAACATTCGCCCACGCCGGGGCGGGGCGGCGGGCGAATCCCGTGAGCACCGCGTTGGCGACCGCGGTGTGCACGTGCGGCCCGGGCGTGCGCGGGTCGATGCTGGTGGAGACGAAGTCGGCGGCGGCGCCGGTGGCGGTCCAGCCCACGATGACGAGCTTGCCGCCCAGTCGCTCGCGGGCCTGGGCCCGGAGTTCGGCGATCTGGTTCAGCCCCTCCCGGGCGAGCGTGGTGAGTTTGGGCAGGGTCTTGGCGGCGTCGCGAAGGTTCAAGATCTGGTCGCGCTCCGCGGGGGCCAGGGTCTTGAGGTCCAGGTCGGGCGGGGCCATCATCTCGAGGTAGCCCTCGGCCTCCTTGACCGCGGCGGCGACCAGGCGTTCAACCTCGGCCAGACGCGGTGCGAAGGCGGGGTCGTCGGGTCGGGTGGCGAGCAGCTCGGGCATGGCCTGCTTCCACTTGGGCAGATCTTCAGCGCCCAGCATCCGCAGGTTGCCCGCGAGCATCGCGAGGTCCATCCCGCGCTGCACGGCCCGCAGATTGTCCATCACCGCTTCGCCGATGCGGACGGGCTCGTACACGCGCCCGATGGGGAACTCCGCGGCGACCTGCTCCTCGGAGTTCCAGAACTGCCACTGCCAACCGCGGACCTGGCTGTCGGGGAGGGTTTTGCTGGCGGTGGCGCGGGGCCAGGTCACCAGATACAGCCCGTCGACCACATCGCCGCCGGCCTCGGCGCGGGTGAGCGGAAGCCGCCGCGGGGTCTGGCCCGGGGGCTCAATGACCACCGCACCGCGCTCGATCTTCACGCTTTCCAGCGGCACGCCCATGTAGCGCAGGGCGGCCATGAGACCCAGGCCCGGCCACAGGCGGTCGCGGTAGCGGATGAACAGCGGCACCCGGCGGACCAGCCCGTCGGGGTCGAATGAATCGAACGTGACGGTGGCGAGGTCGGCGGACTTGGCGCTCAGCTCGCGCAGCGGCGGCGTGGGCCCAAAGGTGGTGGGCCAGGAGGCGGTGAAATCGGGCGCGAGGATCGATGAGCGCGGCGAGGCCTCGAGCATGGCCATCGCGGCGCGGTACTTCTGCCGCAGTTCGTCGATCTCGGGCCCGCGCGTGTAGGCCTGCATGGCCGCGGGGAGCATGAGGCTCCGCAGCGCGTCGACCGCGCGCTCGGGCTCCAGATCGCGGATGTCGGGCCGTTCCGAGAGCGCGGTCACCATCCGGTCGATGGGGATGGCGACGAGGTTCTTGTCGCCCGGCGTGGCCGAACCCTCGCGCAGCGGCAGGCGAAGAGCCGCGATGACCATCCCGTGCTCGCCCACCGCGTCGGCGAGCGCCTGGTCGTCGGGGCTGGTCGCGCCGGCTCGGGCGTCCTCGGCGAGCCCGCGCTCAACCTCGCTGGGGAACTCGAACGTCACGTCGAGGGCCACCACCTTGACCCCGGCGTGCTTGAGTTCGCGGATGATGTCGGCCATGACTGATCGGCGCCACGGCCAGCGCCCGATGCTGAACTGGGCGGCGTCGTCGATCGCGACCAGCGCCAGCGCGGGCGAGGGCGGGACGGCGCCGGAGTCGAACGTCCGCGCCCGAACGTCCAGCGACCATCGCTCCACGGGTTCCAGCAGGCCCGCGATCCAGATCACCAGCACCGCCAGCGTGGCCAGCCCGCCCAGCAGCCATTGGCGGCGGCGCATCAGTCGGGCGCGGGGCGTGCCGCCCGCGGAGCCGAACGACCAGAGTGTGCGCCACCAGGACATGCGGGGTAAGCCTATCGGAAGTGGGGCGGCGTGGTGAGGGCGGACCTAACGTCGGGCATGTCCCGCCCCCGACTGGCCATTTCGCTGGGCGACCCCGCGGGGATCGGGCCCGAGATCACCCGGGCCGCGCTGCAGGACCCGGGGGTGGCGACGCTCGCCGACTTTGTGCTCTTCGGCGCGGCCCCGGGCTTTGCGCCCATGGGCCGGGCGAGCGCCGAGGGCGGGCGGATCAGCCACGCGGCGGTGTGCGACGCGATCGGGGCCGTGCAACGCGGGGAGGTGGACGGTCTGGTGACCGCGCCGATCGCCAAGGAGTCGTGGTCGCTGGCGGGGGTGCGATACCCGGGGCACACCGAGCTGCTGGCGGACCGCTTCGCCTCGCCCCGCAGCGCGATGCTGTTCGTCGGGCCCAAGCTGCGGGTCATCCTCGCGACGATCCATGTGCCCCTGAGCCGGGTGCCGGGGTTGCTCACCACCGCGCGGATTCTGGAGTGCATCGAACTGGCCCATGAGGCCTGCGTTGCGCTGGGGGTCGCCGGCCCGCGGGTGGCGGTGGCGGGCCTCAACCCGCACGCGGGCGAGGGCGGGCTCTTCGGGCCCGAGGACGACGCGATCATCCGCCCGGCGGTGGAGGCGGCGCGGGCGAAGGGGCTGAGCGCCTCGGGCCCCTGGCCGGGCGACACGGTGTTTCTGGCCACCGCCAAGGGTGATCACGACGCGGTGGTGGCGATGTACCACGATCAGGGGCTCATCCCGGTGAAGCTTCTTGACCGTGAGGCGGCTGTAAACGTCACCACGGGGCTGTCGTGGAACGGGCGGGCGGTGGTCCGCACCAGCCCGGCGCACGGCACGGCGTTTGACATCGCGGGGCAGGGGCGGGCGAGCGCCGAATCGATGAAGGCCGCCATACGGCTGGCGGCGCGGATGGTCGGCGTGCGCGGCGCGTGAGCGTGCGATGCCCACGGCTTGCTTCTACGCTTGCGCGTGCTTGTCCACCTCAATGGCCAACTCGTGCCCCATGACCGCGCCGCGGTCTCAGTGTTTGATCGCGGCTTCATCTTCGGCGACGGCCTGTACGAGGGGCTGCGTGCGTTCACCGATACGCGAACGGGGCGGATGAGGGTGATCGGCCTGGAGGCTCACGCGCGGCGGCTGCGCCGCGGGCTGATCGAGGCGAGGATCGAGTGGGACGCCTCGCGACTGGGGCCCCTCACCGCCGAACTGCTGGAAGCGAGCGGGCTGAAGGACGCGTTTGTCTACTGGCAGATCACGCGCGGCACGCCCGACCTCTCGCGCGGGCCGGCGCGCAGCCGCGTGCCGGGCGCGGGGGAGCGACCCACGGTGTTCGGCTATGCGTCGGCGATGGCGCCGCTCTCGCTGGCCTCACCCGAGCCCGGCGTGAAGCGGGCCAGCCTTCAGCCTGATCTGCGGTGGATGCGCGGCACCCTCAAGAGCACGAGCCTTCTGGGCAACGTGCTGGCGGCGATGGGCGCGGCGGACCATCAGGCCGACGAGGCGATCCTGTTCCGCGAAACGCCCGGGGGCGTGCTGGTCACCGAAGGCACGTACACCAATGTGGTGATCGTGAATCAGTCGGGCGCGGTGGTGACGCCAGCGCTGACCGACGCGCCGCTGCTCTCGGGCGTCACGCGCGAGATCCTGCTGGCCCATGAGCCGACGATTCGAGAAGGACGCGTGACGCCCGATGATCTGCGGATCGCGAGCGAGGTCCTGCTTGTCGGCACCACCACCATGGTCAGCTCGGTGACGCACCTCGACGGCGTGCCCGTGGGCGACGCGAGTCCGGGCCCGCACGCCCGGCGGCTGGCCGCCAGGCTCGCCGCGATCATCGCCGCGGGAGATGATGAACGGCTGCCGGGCTGATTGGCCCGGTCGATCTTCCCCGGGCGAGCCCGTGCCACTACGCTGTGGGCATGCTCGACGTGCGCGGCAAGCGGGTCACCGTGATGGGGCTGGGTCGCTTCGGCGGGGGCGTCGGCGTGACGCGCTGGCTGGCGGCGCAGGGGTGCCGCGTTCACGTCACCGACATGAAGCCGGCGGACAAGCTCGCCGAGCCGCTGGCGGACATCCAGGACCTCATCGACCGCGGCATCGTCACGACCCGGCTGGGTGAGCACAAGCCTGAGGACTTCACGTCGTGCGAATTGGTCGTGGCCAACCCGGCGGTGCCCGAGCCTTGGAAGAACCCCTTCCTGAACGCGGCGGGCCAGGCGGGCGTGCCGGTGACCACCGAGATCCGCCTCGCCATCGAGCGCCTGCCCAATCGCGCCCGCACGATCGGGATCACCGGGACGGCGGGCAAGAGCACCACGAGCGCGATGATCGCGGCAGGATTGGCGTCGGTGGCGGGCGCGGGGCGGGTGCATCTGGGGGGCAACATCGGCGGCTCTTTGCTCGACACCCTCCCGAGCATCAAGCCCGACGACTGGGTGGTGCTGGAGTTGTCGTCGTTCCAGCTCCACTGGTTGTCGGCGGGGGCGGGCTATGCCGGCGCGGCCGGGTTCTCGCCGCGGGTGGCGGTGCTGACAAACCTGTCGCCCAATCACCTGGACTGGCACAAGGAACTGGGGCACTACAGCGAGAGCAAGCGGCAGATCACGCGCTCGCAGGTCGCGGGCGACGTGTTCATCACGGTGTTTGACCCGGCGCGGAACGAAGCGCTCTCGCGGTGGGAAATGCCCGCGGCCCAGCTGGTGCATCTGCACCCCAGCGACCCGGCCACCGACCCTTTCCCGGCGGCGCGGCACCTTGCTCCGAGGTTGCCGGGGGCTCACAACCGGCTGAACGCGCGGGTGGCGGCGGCGGCGGCGCTGTGCGCGCTTATGGCGGACGATCCACCCCAGAGGCGAGCCGCGAGCGGGGCCGATCTGGCCGAGCGCGTGGCCCGGGCCATCTCCGCCTTCCCGGGATTGCCCCACAGGCTGGCCTTCGCGGGCGAGGCGTGCGGCGTGCGGTACTTCAACGACAGCAAATGCACGACGCCCGAGGCCTGCCTGCTCGCGCTCGAAGCCTTCGGCGACGATCCGGCGGTGGGCCTGTCGCGCGTGCATCTCATCGCGGGCGGTTACAACAAGGGCTCGGACCTGTGGCCCGTGGCGCTCAAGGCGCCAAGCCTGGCCGGGCTCTACGCGATCGGCGACACCGGCCCCACGCTGGCGAGCGTGGACGCCAAGGGCGGGCACGTTGAACTCTGCGGCACGCTGGAAAGGGCCGTGTCGTCGGCCGCCGCGCGGGCGCGGGCGGGCGACGTGATCCTCCTCTCGCCGGCGTGCGCCAGTTGGGACCAGTTTGCGCACTACGAGGCCCGCGGCGAGGCGTTTGTCGCTCTGGCTGCGGCGCAAGGGGCACGGACATGAACCGGCAATCTCGAACACGTGTGGTCGGGCTGATGCTCGCGGTGATGGTGGCCGGAGGTTGTGCTGCGCCGAGGTCCGAGCCGCCCCCGCCGCCAAAGGCCGCGCCCGTGGCTGCACCGCCGGCGCCCGCGAGCACGCCGACGGCAACGGCAACGGCGACGGCGCCCGCGCCGACTCCCGCGCCCGCCGCTCCGCTCTCCGTGCCAACCGTGCGGGAGGTCTTCCCCGGCGTGCGGCTTGACCTGACGAACCGCGTGGTGGAGTTTGACGGGGAGGTGGTGATCAACGCTCACGACGAGGCCACGCCGCGGGTGTACCTGGAGGTGATGGTCTGCTCGCCCGACACGCGCGAGCACGAGTCGCTGGTGATCACGAGGGCCCGCGCGTCGCATGTTCACGCCGCGCTGCTCATGCTGGGGCTGGAGCCCGGTTCGCCCGGTCGCTTTGATTGGTCGGGCAAGGAGGTGCGTCCGATCGCGCCCTCTGGGCCCGCTGTCTCGGTGCTGTTCCGCACCGCGGGCCCCGATGGCGCACCCGTCGAGCACGATCCGTGGTCGTGGGTGAGCATCGTGCGCGGCGGCGAGGTCCTGGACGCGCGGCCGGAAGGCCGCTTCGTCTTCGCCGGCTCGCGGTTTGCGAAGCGGGCGGACCCCGAGAGCGGCAAGGCGGTCGAGGTGTATGACGCCGACGGCGCTGGCACGCTGGTGGGGCTCACGACCTTCGGGTCCGAGACCATCGCGTGGAGCACCGCGTGGTCGCCGGATTCGGCCCTCCAGCAGCCGGAGTGGATCGCGCGCGCCGCGACCACGCCCAAGATCGGCACGCGCGTCACGGTGGTCGTGCGGGCGCAGTGAAGCCGAACCGGGCGCGATCATGCCCCGCTGATCGTCTCCAGCCGCCGAATCGCCTCGCGGATCGTGTCGGCCTTCTTGCAGAACGCGAATCGCAGCAGCGGACGGCCCAGTTCCGCGTCGTGGTAGAACACCGAAGCGGGGATCGCCGCGACGCGGCAGCGTTCGATCAGCCGGCGTGAGAACGCGGTATCGTCCGCGGGCTCGCCGGCCTTCAGAAGCGGGGTGTAGTCGGCGAGGATGAAGTACCCCGACGGCGCGGGCTCGGTCCTGAACCCCAGTCGGGTCAGGGCCGCGTTCAGCAGGTCGCGCGAGTTGACGAGCAGTTCGCGCAGCGGGCCCAGGGCCTCCTGCTCGCGCTCGATGGCGGCGGCCGCGGCATACTGCAAAGGCGTGGCGATCGAGAAGGTCATGAACTGGTGGGCCGCGCGCACCGCCGCCGTCAGCGGCGCCGGCGCGATCGCCCAGCCGATCTTCCAGCCCGTGAGGCTGAAGGTCTTGCCCATCGACGAGAGCGTGACCGTCCGCTCGGCCATGCCCGGCAGCGAGGCGAGGCTCACGTGCGGGCGCGAGGGCTCGTAGACCAGCCGCTCATAGACCTCGTCGGTGATGGCGGTCACGTTGTGGCGGATGCACAGGTCGGCGATCTGCTGCAGTTCGGCGCGGGTGAAGACCTTGCCCGTGGGGTTGTGGGGGGTGTTCACCACGATGGCGCGGGTGCGCGGGGTGAAGGCGCCGCGCAGCTCGGCCTCGTCGAACCAGAACTCGGGGTGCGAAGCGTCCGGGCGGCGCAGCGTGACCACCTTGGGCGCGCAGTTCGCGAGGATCACGCTGGTCTTGTGGATGTCGAAGTAGGGCTGGAAGAAGATCACCTCGTCGCCCGGCTCGCACAGCCCCAGCACGGTGGCGGGCAGCGCCTCGGTGCAGCCGCAGGTCACCGTCACCATCGTGTCCGCGTCGCAGGGCAGCCCCGTGTCGCGGGTGAAGCGCTCGGCCAGGGCGCGCCGCAGCGCGGGCACGCCGGGCATGGGGGCGTACTGGTTGGAATGGGCGTAGAGCGCGTCGCGGGCGGCGTCCTTGATGAAGACCGGCCCGTCAAAGTCGGGGAAGCCCTGGGAGAGGTTCACCGCGTCGTGCTGCGCCGCCAGGCGCGACATGGTGGTGAAGATGTTGGTGCCGAAGGGGCGCAGGCGCGGGGTGATGAACTCGGGCATGGGGCTATTGAACGCCCGCCCCGTGCCCCGGGCCAATGATCCCGGATCATGTCTACCGACCCTTCCGGCACGCCCAGGCCGCCCATCAAGCCCGCGAGGGGAGAGGCCATCCGCCTGCACGTGGGCGGCACGCAGCCCCGCGCCGGGTGGAAGATCATCAACTCGCAGCCCGGGCCCACGGTGGACTACGTGGGCGTCGCCACCGACCTTTCGCTCTTCGCGGACGCTTCGGTCACCGAGATTTACGCGTCGCATATCTACGAGCACCTGGACTACATGGTCGAGTTTCCCAAGGCCATGGACGAGGCCAAACGCGTGCTCATCCCCGGCGGGCTCATCCGCATCGGCGTGCCCGACATGGAAGCGATCGCCCGCCTGCTGCTGACCCCGGGGCTCGACGTGCAGTCCAAGGCCGACCTCATGCGGCGGATCTATGGCGGGCACGTGGACGAGTGGGACTATCACTATTCGGGCTATACGTTCGACCTCTTGGGGCAGTATCTGTTCGAGGCGGGCTTCGTGAACATCCGGCGCGTCGAGCGATTCGGCTTGTTCGATGACACCACCGATGCGATGTTCTTGGGGCGTCGCATCAGCTTGAACGTGCAGGCGATGAAGCCGGGGTGATTGTCGGGCGCATCCGTTGCGCACTTCGCACCCGATCGGGGGCCTTAGGCAACTGTGGTTTGTCCGAGCGCAATGCGCGATTCATGCACGGTTCGTACTTCGTGCTGTTGCCGCGCGCCGAAGCGCGGGTACATTGCGCCATCAGGTCCTCGCGGACCTGCCCACAGTGGAGCCAAGACATGTCAACGTTCTCCCGATTCGTGTTGATCGGCGCGGTGGCCATGTGCGCGGGCAGCGCCGGGGCGCAGGAGATCCAGCGCGTGCTGGGCGTTCCGAACGCCGAGCGCCTCCAGGACATCCGCCCGGTGGTGGATCAGAACGGAGTCTGGGACGGGTATATCGCGGCGGGCTGGCGCGACTTCATCGAGTCCACCGGCCAGACCAATCGCGACTACTGGGTTGTCCGCCTGCGCACCGATGGCGCGCCGATCTGGAACGTGCGCTTCGGCGGCTCAGGGCGCGACGAGGCCTTCAGCGTCACGCAGACGCCCGACCTTGGGTTCGCTGTCGTCGGCGAGCAGACGTCCACCCCACAGCCACTCGGCCTTGGGCTGGTGAAGCTCGACGCGGCGGGCAATTTCCAGTGGGCCCGCGCGCTCTCGGGCGGCGGATTCACCGACAACGTGCTCGCGGTGGTGCAGCGTTCCGCAGGCGTGTCCATCCGCAACGTTCGCGGGGACCAGCTTGGCATCGTCAGCTACTGGCGGCAGCTGGGCGCCGCGACCCAGCTGGCGGTCTTCTACCGTGTCGACCTCACCGGCGCGATCATCTCCTCGCGGGCCTACGCCGATGCACAGGGCGATCCCTCGCGCCTCGCGCTCGCTGACCTTCGTGAGTCCCCGTCCAACGCCGATCTGCTGCTGGTGGGCACGCGTGCACGCTTCTTCACCGCTCTGCCCGGCGGGTCGGATCTTGACCCGATCGCGATGCGCGTCGATCCCCTGGGCAACCCGCTGGCCGCCGCGTGGTACGACACCAGCCTGAGCCCCAACCAGCCCGACCAGGAAACGGGCGAGGGGGTCGAGTTGCCCGTGGGCACCGCCGCCCAGGGCGACGCGATCTTCTACGGCTACGGACGCTGGACCACGCCGCTCGGGCAGGCCATAACCGGCACGCACGCGCAGCGGATCAACTCCGCTGTGCTGGCCACGACCTGGCGGTCGCGCTTCGCACGGTTCATCCCCGCGCTGGCCGCCATCGATCAAGCCCGCCCCGGCGCGGGTGTGGTCATCCCGGGCGGGTTCCCCGCGTTCACCGGCGTGACAAACAGCCCCGCGATGCTCCGCGTTGACGACGCGGGCGCGATCTCCTGGGGGCGGGCCTATCGCGGCGTGCTCGCGACGGCTCCGCTCGTTGGCGAGGCTACGGGCGTGACGATCAACCCAGTCAGCACCCTTGGCTTCGGGCTCAGCGGGTTCCTCACCTCGCCCGCCGTCTTCGGCTCTGAAGAGGGCCTGTTCCTTCGCACCAACAGCTTCGGGCTCACCGGCTGCCCCGAGGTGGCGCTCGACATCCGAGAGGATCGCTCGGACAACCCGCCGCGCGACCTCCCGTTGCTGATCACCTTCCCCGCGGCCACGCTTTGGCCCGCCGAGCACCGCTTCGTGGGCGTGCAGACGGTCTTCTGCGCCGGCACCGGTTGCTGCAACGTGGCGGACATCACCTCCATCGGCGGCAGCGGGCCGCCCTGCGACGGCCAACTCACGGTCGACGACACCATCCTGTTCGTCAACGAGTTCTCCGCCGGCACTGGCTGCCCGGGGCCCGCTCCTTGCAACATCTCGGACATCACCGGCATCGGCGGCCCGCCCGAACTGCCCGACGGGCAACTGACCGTCGATGACATCATCGCGTTCGTGAATGCGTTCAGCGATGGCTGCCCATGACGAACCTCACCGGCGCGGGTGGGCGAAGGCTCACCCGCCGCTCTTGATCCGCCCGACCATGGTCTGGGCCTTCACCTGGACGCCCTTGAGTTCGCTGTCGAGGGCCTCGCGGTTGGGGGCGTATTCCATCGCCACGCGCTTGGCGACCATGTCCTTGTTCACCAGTTCGGCCAGCGAGTGTGTGAACGAGCGCATCCCGTCGTGGAGGCTGCCGTTGATGATGGCGGGGATGTCCTGCTCGCCGCCGTGCTCGCGGATGCGTTCGCGGACGATCGGGGAGGCGATGAGCACCTCGGTGGCGGGGACGACGCCGACCTGCTTGCCGTCGGCCCCGGTATAGCCCTCGGCGGCGGGCAGCAGCCGCTGGGCGCACACGGCCTTGAGCGACTTGGAGAGCGCCGAGCGGATGAAGGCGTGCTCGTGCTGCGGGAAGAACTCGAGGATGCGCGACAGGCTCTGCATCGTGTCGGCGGTGTGCATGCTGGCGAAGACGAGGTGGCCCGTCTCGGCGGCCTGGATGGCGGAGAGGACGGTCTCGTGGTCGCGGAGTTCGCCGATGAAGACCACGTCGGGGTCCTGGCGGACGATGAAGCGGAGGGCGGTCTTGAAGTCGGGCACGTCGATGCCGATCTCGCGCTGGCTGACGATGGATTTCTTGGGCACGAAGCGGTACTCGACGGGGTCCTCGATGGTGATGATGTTGAGCGCCTGTGTCGCGTTGAGGTGCTCCACCATCGCCGCGAGCGTGGTGCTCTTGCCGCAGCCCGTCACGCCCACCACCAGGATGAGCCCCTCGTTGGTCTGCTCCACCAGCGTGCGGTAGATCGCGGGCAGGTGGAGCGACTCAAACGTCGGGATCTCCGACTTCACGCGCCGGATGGCGGCGTGGGTGTGCCCGCCGGCGCGGTACATGTTCACACGGAAGCGGTCGCCGTCGGGGGTGTAGGCGGCGAAGTCCAGCCCGCCGGTCTGCTCGAACCGCGGACGGAGCGAAGCGGGGACGATCGGGTCGAGCAGGTGGTCGGCCTCGTCGGCGCTCATGGGCTCTTCGCCGATGGGGCGGAGGACGCCGTTGATGCGGTAGGCAGGGGCCACACCGACCTTCACGTGAAGATCCGACGCGCCGTACTTGCCCATGCCGATCAGCAGACGCTCGATGGTCAGGTGCGCGGGGATCATGGGGAATGGTAGAGGAAGGGACGGGGGGGCGGAGGGACACAGGGACGGGATGGGGGTGGGGGTGGGTGGGGGGGGCGAAAGGCCAAGAGGCGGCGCGAGGCGGGGCGCGCCAAGGATCATCCCGAGTCGCCACGCACTCTGACCCGATGGAAGCACCCCAGCCCCATGCGCCACGTCACACTCATCACCACCGGCGGAACGATCGAGAAGACCTACAACGAGCGCACGGGCCTGCTCGAAAACAGCAAGAGCGTTGTGCAGCGGATGCTGCGAAGGCTGCGGCTCGAGGACACGCGGGTGACGATCGTGGAACTGCTCAGCAAGGACAGCCTGGACATCACGCAGGCGGAGCGCGAACTGATCGCGCGCGAGGTCGTCCACCGCGTCACCACGCCCATGCCCGCGGGCGAGGCGATGGGCATCGTGATCCTCCACGGCACCGACACCCTCTGCCAGACGGGCGAACTGCTCTACCGCGAACTCTCGGCCCTGTCCGGGCGCACGCCCAAGGTGGGCGAGGGCCCCGGCGCGGTGGTGCCCCCCGGCGCGCCCGTGCCGGTGGTGCTGACCGGGGCGATGCGCCCCTTTGAGATGGTGCGATCCGATGCGCTGCAGAACCTCACCGAGGCGATCCTGGCGACCAGCGCGGTGCCCGCGGGGGTCTACGTCGCGGCCCACGGGCGCGTACTGCGGTTCCCGGGGGTGGTGAAGAACCGGGAGCGGGGGACGTTTGAGCGGGTGGGGGGGTGAAGAAGTGATCAGTGAGCGGTGAACAGTGATCACTGACAACAGTTCACTGATCACTGATCACTAATCACTAATCACTGATCACTGATCACTTCCCCTCTTCCTACACATGCTTCAACTTGTTCAGCCCGTTCAGCGCCGCCACCTTGTAGCACTCGGCCAGCGTGGGGTAGTTAAAAACTGCATTGACGAGGTACTCAGCCGTGCCCTTAAACGCCATCACGGCCTGTCCGATGTGGATCAGTTCGGTCGCGTTGGTCCCGATCGCGTGGACGCCCAGGATGCAGTGCGTCTCCTGGTGGATGAGCAACTTGAGCATCCCGATCTCGTCGTGCAGCAGTTGCCCGCGGGCGATTTCCCTGTACTGCGCGATCCCCGACTCGTACGGCACCGCTTCCTTCGTCAGCCGGTCCTCGGTCCATCCCACCATCGAAATCTCCGGGATGCTGTAGATCCCGTAGGGGACCAGATCGGGCTGCTGCTCGACGGGCTCGCCGAACATGTGCAGCGCGGCGGCCCGGCCCTGCTCCATGCTGGTGCTGGCGAGCGCGGGGAAGCCGATGACGTCGCCCACGGCGTAAATGTTCGGGGCGCTGGTCTGGAAGTTCTGGTTCACCTTGATGCGACCGCGTTCATCGGCGGACAAACCCGCGGCCTGCAGGTTCAGGCCCGCGGTGGCGCCCTGCCGGCCGATGGAGTACAGCAGGCAGTCGGCGACCAGCGTCTTGCCCGACTCCAGCGTGGCCTGCACGAGTTTGTCGTCCACCGAGCGGGCCCCGCGCGGCGGGTCGATGAGGCTGACCTTCACGACCTTCTCGCCCAGGCGCAGGGTGCAGCCCATCTGCCGAAGGTGATACTGCAGGGCCTCGCCGATCTCGGGGTCGATGAACTCCAGCAGCCGTGGACGGGCCTCCAGCAGGGTGACGCGCACGCCCAGCGCGGCGAGCATGCTGGCGTACTCGGTGCCGATCACGCCCCCGCCGACCACGATCATGGTGCGGGGCAGTTTGGGAAGGTGCAGCACCTCGTCGGAGGTGATGATCTTCTCTTTGTCAAAGGTGATGTCGCGCGGGCGGGCGGGGTTGGTGCCCACCGCGACGAGGATGTTGCTCGCCGAGATGCGCTCCACCCCGCGCGGGCCGTCGGCCTGCACGTTGTGAGCATCCAGGAACGACCCGTGCCCGTGGATGATCTCGATCCCGTTGCCCAGCAGTTGCGAGCGGATGAGGTCGGTCTCGATCTTGATGACGCGCTTGCAGGCGTCGGTCAGCCGCTGAAGCCGGTCGTCGCGCGATGAGGCCAGTTCGTCCGTGACGCCCTCGACGATGTTGCGGGCGCCGGTCACCGCGATCACCGCCTCGCGCAGGGCCTTGCTGGGGATCGTGCCGGTGTGCAGCGCCACGCCGCCCACGCTGTCCATCTTCTCGACGAGGACCACGTCCTTGCCCAACTTGGCGGCCTGGATGGCGGCCTTCTGCCCGCCCGGGCCCGAACCGATCACGCACAGATCACAATGACGCATGGAGAGTCTCGCGGGTGCTAGGGCGCAAGGGCCGCCCGATGGTGCAAGGATCAGTATGCCGTGAGTTATCGGCTGTCGGCAGCCCCCTGTTGAGTGGTGGTCAGGGTTGCGGTCTGTCGGGCGGCCAGGGGGACAGCACCTGTCCCGGCTGGGCGGGCAGCACGGCCGGGCCGTCCGGGCGGGCCGCCGCGAGCAGGCGGGCCATGGGCTCGCCGGCAGGTTCGTCGCTGAGCCGGAACGTGGAGTGGTGGACCGGCAGGAGGTAGCGGGCCTGGGCGGCGGTAGCCATGAGCAGGGCCTGCTCCGGCGTGGCGTGGGCGTGCTCCCACGGGTCGTACGCCCCGATGCCCATGATGGCCAGGTCCAGCGGCCCCAGCCCGTCAAACGCGTCGGTGTGGGCGGTGTCGCCCGCGAAGAGCACGCGCGATCGATCGCGCGAGGTCAGCAGGTAACTGTTGTACCCGCGGTGGCGGTCCCAGGCGGCGCGAGCGCCCCAGTGGCGCGGCTTGAGCGCCTCGATCACCACCCCGCCCGCCTCCGCCGCCCCGCCCCAGTCCAGTTCGTGCACGCTGCCGAACCCCGGGGGGACCAGCGCCGCGGTCTTGGCGGCCGTCACCACCCGAGTTCGCGGCGAGGCCAACAGGCGGAGGGTGGGCTTGTCGAAGTGGTCAAAGTGCGAGTGGCTGAGCAGGATGAGGTCGATGTGGGGCAGCGCGCTCAATGGAATCGCCGGGGTCAGGCGGCGCGGGCCGACCATCACCGGCCCCACCCGCACCCCGATCTTGGGCGAAAGCACCGGATCGGTGAGGATCGTGAGCCCGCCCATCCGCAAGAGCACCGTGCAGTGCCCCAGCCAGGCCGCGCCGGCAAGACCGGGCCCTTGTGGCAACTCGCGCCAGCGCTCGGCGAGGTCATGCCCCGTGACCGCGGCGGCCAGACGGGCCTGCAGCGCGGGCGGGCGGACCAGCACGTCGCGGCTGTACCGGCGCACGCTGGAGTTGAGCCCGGCGCGCCACAGCGCCAGTCGGCGCCACAGGTTGACGGAGTTGCCCGGGGTGCGGGGCGGCTTTCGCACGCCAGAGGGTACGCGAGGGGTCACTGGAGCGGGGCCATCAGCCGCGCGGTCATGGCCTGCAATCGGAACCACCAGGAGCGCTTGTCCCAGTCGTCGGAACTCACCGGTTGGCAACGCTCGAGGTCCCGCAGCAGCATCGCCTCGACGGCGGCGGTGAACGCCGTGTCGTGCACCAAGGCACTGATCTCGAAGTTGATGCGGAACGAGCGGTTGTCGATGTTGGCGGTGCCCACCAGGGCCAAGTCGTCGCACAGGGCGACCTTCTGGTGCATGAAGCCGGGCTGATAGCGGAACACCTTCACCCCCGCGTCGACGATCTCGTGGTAGTACGTGAAGGCCGAGAGCCACACCAGCCGGGCATCGTAGTTCTCGGGGATGATGATCCGCACGTCCACCCCGCGCAGGGCGGCGAGCTGAAGGGCGTGGACGGTGCCGATGTCCGGGACGAAGTACGGGGTGGCGATCCACAGGCGCTTGCGGACGCGGGTGAAGAGCTCGTGGAACATCAGCCCGCACGTCTCCAGTTCGTCGGCCGGGCCGGTGGGCGCGATCTGCACCGTCGCCGAGCCGCCGGGCTCGCGGGCCAGATCCCAGTTCAGGGACGGGACATCCCCGGCGGTGCTCACCCAGTCCTCAAGCCAGGCCATCTGGACGCCCTTGACGGCGGGCCCGCGCAGGCTCATGTGGGTGTCGCGCCACGGCCTGAGGCGCTGGTCGCGGGATTGGCCGATGTAATCGTCGCCCACGTTGTGACCGCCGATGAAGGCCACCTCGCCGTCGGCGACCACAATCTTGCGGTGGTTGCGGAAGTTGAGCTGGAACCTGCGCCACGGCGCGATCAGGCTGAGCCACCCGCGGAAGGTCTTTCGGCTCACGAACGGCGTGAAGCGCACGCCGGCCTGGTCATACTCGCGGCGCGCCGTCGCCGGAAGGTTCAGCGAGGCATGCCCGGCGTAGATGACGTACACCCGCACGCCGCGCCGCCCCGCGTCGATGAGGGCCTTGCGGAAGCGCTCGCCCAGCCCGTCGCGTTCGAACATGTAGAACGAGATGAGCAGGTAGTCGCGTGCGCCGGCGATGGCCTCAAACATCGCCGAAAAAGTCTGTTCGCCGTCGATCAGCAGGGTCGCGGAGTTCCCGGTGGTGGGGGGCTGCCCGACGAGCCGCTCGATGGTGGAGAAGATCTCCGCGGGCCCGGCGGAACGGTTGGCGAACGGGGCGGCTTCGGCGAGCAGGCGCTCGGCCAGATGATCCAGCGTGCCGCGTCCGCGCCGACGGGCCTTGACGTACCCCAGGAACCGCCGGCTCCCGAACATGATGTAGATCCACACGGCGACTTCGGGGATCACCAGCAGCGACATCGCCCAGGCCAGCGACCCCTGCGGCGTGCGGGCGGTCATCACCGCGTCGGCGGCCAGAATCACCCCGGTCACCCGGAGGATGATGATCGTCGCGATGAGTACGGTCAGGATCATGAGGGTCGGACCCCGGACACCCGCCGGACCTCGCCGGCGCGGGCAGCCCGTGGGCGCACCATATACTTGGCCCTTTCGCCCCTCCGGGAACACCCGAGATGATGCTCACGTCCGACCAAATCCGCCGGCAGTTCATGGACTTCTACGCCAAGAAGCACGCGCACACCTTCGTGCCCTCTTCGCCGTGCGTGCCCCATGACGACCCCACGCTGCTCTTCGCCAACGCCGGGATGAACCAGTTCAAACCGGTGTTCCTGGGGCAGGCCGCCCCCGGCTCGCCCATGAGCAAGCTCAAGCGAGCCGTCAACAGCCAGAAGTGCATCCGCGCCGGCGGCAAGCACAACGACCTCGACGACGTGGGCAAGGACACCTACCACCACACCTTCTTCGAAATGCTGGGCACCTGGTCCTTCGGCGATTACTTCAAGGAAGAGAGCATCTCCTGGGGCTGGGAACTGCTCACCAAAGTCTACGGCATCCCCGAGGACCGGCTGTACGTCACCTACTTCGCCGGCAGCCCCGCCGCGGGGCTCGAGCCCGACTGGGAAGCCCGCGAGATCTGGAAGAAGTTCCTGCCCCCGGCGCGCGTGCTCCCCGGGAACATGAAGGACAACTTCTGGGAGATGGGCGACACCGGCCCCTGCGGCCCCTGCTCCGAGATCCACTTCGACCGCATCGGCGGGCGCAACGCCGCGGACCTGGTGAACACCGGCGACCCCGACGTGCTGGAGATCTGGAACCACGTCTTCATCCAGTACAACCGCGAGAGCGCGACCAAGCTCGTCCCCCTGCCCGCCAAGCATGTCGACACCGGCATGGGCTTTGAGCGTCTGACGAGCGTGCTCCAGAACGTCCGCAGCAACTACGACACCGACATCTTCGCGCCGCTCTTCCTGGCGATCGAGAAGGTCACCCGCGCACGAAAGCCCTACACCGGCCGTCTGGGCGACGCCGACAAGGACAACACCGACACCGCCTACCGCGTCATCGCCGACCACATCCGCACCCTCACCTTCGCCATCACCGACGGCGCGCTGCCCAGCAACGAAGGCCGCGGCTACGTCCTCCGCCGCATCCTCCGCCGGGCCGTGCGCTACGGCAGCCAGATGCTGGGCGCCGAGACGGGCTTCCTCAGCCGCCTCGTGCCCACCGTCGTGGAGCGCATGGGCGGGTTTTTCCCCGAACTCCAGGCCGACCCGGCCAAGGTCGCCGAGGTCATCCGGGACGAGGAGGCCTCCTTCGGGCGCACGCTGTCTCGCGGCATCGTGCTCTTCGACGAGGCGTGCGTCAAGGCCTTCACCAAGGCCCGGCTTGACGCGACCCTCCAGGCCGCCGGAGCCAAGGTCAGCAGCAGCAAGGACGCCGACGGCTGGACCGTCGCCATCCACGACGCCGCCGGCCACCGGCTGCACGGGATGGCCAAGGTCAACGAAATCACCCGGGCCTGGGCCGACACGTACTTCGGCCCCTCCCGCGGCATCGACGCCGAGGACGCCTTCAAGCTCTACGACACCTACGGCTTCCCCTTCGACCTCACGGAACTCATGGCCGACGAACGCGGTCTTCGCGTCGACAAAGCCGGCTTCGAAAAGCTGATGAACGAGGCCAAGGAGCGAGCCCGCGGGGCCAGCAAGTTCGCCGGCGGCACCGGCGCGCTCACCCTTTCCCCCGACGCCATCGCGCGCCTGAAGCACATGGGCATCGAGCCCACCGACGACCTCGACAAGTTCCACGGGCGCCAGGTCCGCGCCACCGTCAAGGCCATCTTCAACGGCCACGACTTCGAAGAGCACCACTCCGTTTCCGCCGGTATTGATCGCGTCGCGGTCATCCTCGACAAGACCAACGTCTACGCCGAGATGGGCGGGCAGGTCGCCGACGAGGCCACCGTCTCCGTCATCCGCGAGTCGCGCAGCGCGATCCGGGACAATGACGAAGCCTCGTCCCACGTCAGCGGCGGGGGCGAGTTCCGTGTGGAGGACGCCAAGGCCTTCGCGGGTTACGTGCTTCACATCGGTCGGGTCACGCGCCGCGAGATCCGCGTGGGCGACACCGTCACCATCGAGCTCGACGGGCAACGCCGCGGCGCGGTGGCCTCCAACCATACCGCCACGCACCTTCTGAATCTGGCGCTGCGCGGCGCACTGGGCGCGGGCGTGGACCAGAAGGGCTCGCAGGTCGCCCCCGACAAGCTCCGCTTTGACTTCTCGCACGGCGCGCCCGTCAAGCCCGAGGAGATCGGCGCGATCCAATCCCAGGTGCAGAAAGCCGTCGCCGCCGGGCTTGCCGTCCACACCGAGATCGTCCCCCTCGACAAGGGGCGGGCCGTCCCGGGCCTGCGGGCCGTCTTCGGCGAAACCTACCCCGACCCGGTTCGCCTGGTCAGCATCGGCAAGACCGCCGCGGAAATGACCAAGGACCCCGCCGGGGCGATGGCGTACTCCGCGGAGTTCTGCGGCGGCACCCACGTGGCCAACACGCGCGACATCGGCGCGTTCGTGGTCACCGCCGAGGAGGCCGTCGCCAAGGGCGTGCGCCGCCTCACCGCGCTCACCGGCGTGCCCGCCATGGCCGCGATCGAGGCGGGCAAGCAGGTGGCCTCGCGCGTCTCCGCGGCCGCACGGCTCGACGGCGCCGCCCTCGCCGCCGAGGTCAAGGAACTCACCCAGCAGATCGACGCGCTCACGATCCCGCTCCCCGACAAGCACGCGCTGCGGTCCGCGGTGGACCAGCTCGCCGAGAAGTCCAAGGCCGCCGGCAAGCAGGCCTCCGCCGCCAAGGCCGCCGAGGTGGCCAAGGCCGCCGGCGCGCTCGCCGACAGCACCGAGTGGGACCAGTTCTCCTTCGTGGTCTCCACCATCGACGCCGGCAGCGACAAGGACGCGCTCACCGCCGCGATCAACGCCGTCCGCGCCAAGCGTCCGCGCCACGCCGTCCTGCTCATCAGCCCCGACGAAAGCGCCGGCAAGCTCACCGTCATCGCCTCCTGCCCCGACGTCGCCATCAAGCGCGGGCTCAGCGCCGGCGACTGGGTCAAGGTCACCGCCGCGGCCCTGGGCGGCAAGGGCGGCGGCAAGCCTGATCTGGCCCAGGGCGGGGGCACCGACCTGGGCAAGGTCAAGGAAGCCCTCTCCGCGGCCAAGGCCCACGCCTTCGCGAAGATGCCCAACTGAGGCGGGGCCCTCGGATGGGCGCGGATCTCTGGCTGCTGGGCTTCCGGCGAATCCCGTCCCGGCCGGGCCGATACGCTTGCTCATGCTCCGATCGCTGCTGACCGCGCTGAGCGCGGGACTGGTCCTCGCGGGTGTGCTGGCGGCCTCGCCCGCCGGCGATGCCGCTCCGTCAACACCGCCCGCCCCGCTCACGCCCGACCCCGCCGCCGCGCCCGCCACGCTCAACGTGGTGGTGCTCGCCGACGGCCCGGCGGCGTTCATCGAGCAGGTCTCGCGCTGGACGCCCGCGCGGCGCTTTCCCGTGCTCATCGAAGACGGCTCGTACGCCAGCGTGCAGAACGCGGCCCGGTTCATCCGTGCGTTCAAGCCCGCCGCGGTGGTGCGGGCCGCCGGCGGCGCGGCGCTCCCCGTCGACGACCCCGCCGCGATGGAGACCGCCATCCGCGCCGCTCACTTGGCCTCGTGGGGCGTGCCCGATGTTCAGGCTCTGGAGGATCGCTGGCGGGCGACGACCCATCTGCCCGCGGGCATGGTGGTCTTCGACCCGCGTGATCGCGCCTGGCCCGGCGCCCTTGCGCTCGCCGCGGGGCGAGGGCAACTGCTCGTCCGCTTCGACAAGCCCGCCTCCTGGGGCGGGGTCGACGGCGCACTCAGCCTCGCCGAGGCCATGCCCCTGGTCGATCTCACCTCCGCCGTCTTCCGCGGCTGGATGCCCGACAAGGCGCGGGCCAACACCATGCGGGCGGTCACGCTCGCGCTCAACGCCCCCGCCCGCGTCCAGCTCGCCGGCGGCGAGCGCGTCCCCTCGGTCGCCTCCATGGTCTGCCAGCCCGGCGAGAGCCTCGCGCTCACCGACGTGCTGGGGCGGCTCTCGCAGGGCGGCACCGTCACCGTCGCCCGGTGGGGCGTCGCCGGGCAGACGCCCGGAGGGCTGAGCGACTCGGCGTATCGCGCCATGTGCGCCCTCTTCCTGGAGCCAGCCTCCGCGTTCGTGTTTGACGGCTATAACGCCGGCGCGGGCTTCGACGACTACGACGGCACCCGCGCCGCCGAGGAACTGCGCGGCGCGGGGCTCAAGGTCGAGTCCTTCGACCGCCCGGACAACCGCCCCGTGAACTGGCGAACCGCCACGGGCAAAGGCCTTTCCGCCGATCTGGTGCTCATCAACTCCCACGGCATGCGCGACGTCTTCAACCTCGCCGACGCGCCGGTGACCTGTGGCGACGTGCCCGCGCTGGACCGCCCCGCCGCGGTGTGGATGGTCCACTCCTGGGCCGCTGTGTCGCCCATGGACCGCTGGACGGTCGCGGGCCGATGGATGGAGCGCGGGGCGTACGCCTTCGTGGGTTCGGTCCACGAACCGTTCCTCGCCGCGTTCGTCCCCACGCCCGCGCTGGCGCGGTCAGTCATGGCCGGCACGCCCCTGGGCGCGGCGATCCGCCGCGACGCACCGCCCTGGCGCATCGCCCTCATCGGCGACCCCCTGTTGACGCTCAAGCCCGGCGGACGCCCCGCGCGGGCCGCGTTCACGGTCGGCGAGGGCTACGCCCCGCTCGATCGCCAGATGCGCGACGATCTGAAAGCCAAGAACCTCGCCCCCGCGCTCCGCGCCCTCGTGCTGCTGGGGCGCGACAAGGACGCCGCCCGACTCGCCGCCGCCGCTCTCAATGACCGCCCGGCCGATGTCACGCCCGACATGGCGCTCGACGCGCTGGGCTCCGCCTTCCGCGAGGGCGACGAGCGCGTGTTCTTCACGCTTCTCAAGATCGCCGCTCCCCGCCTTGACCCGATGAGCGACCCCGCCGCCGGCGGGCTCGACGCCCTCGACATGGCCTGGCAAGCCGCGTACGTCGCCGGCGACAAACTCACCGACGAGCAGGTGGACATCCTCGCCGCGCTGGTGCGCGGCGGGGGCGGCAAGCAGGGCGTCCGCGACGCGCAGGAACTGGCCCGCGTGGTCGAGGCCCGCCGCGGCAAGGATGCCGCCCGCGCGCTGCTCCAGAAAATCGCCGACACCACCGAGGTGCCCGGGCTGGCCGATCAACTTCGCGAGGCGATGCGGCGCTGACCTCGGGCCTTGCCCAGCCGCGCTGACCACCACTTCAGCACCCTTGCCGCCGCCGCAGCCGGCAGGCCGTAGGCCCCGGCCATCTCCGCGCCGTAGCGATCCAGCGCGGCGCGGCGCTCGGCTTGCCCCCCCGCGGTCTGTGCTTCGCGAAAGGCTTCCGCGCCGGCTTTCCACGCGAGATCGTCGGTGGGGGCGGGCAGCACGAGCGCCTGCTTGGCGCTGAGTTTGATCGCGTCGGTGCTCAGTGCCGCGCCGGCGTACGTCCGCCGCGCGATCAGCGTGCAGACCGGGGAGCACACCGCCGCCGCCAGTCGCCATACATCGCCGCCGTCGCGCGGCATGAGCGAGATCACCGGCGTGCTGGGCAACAGCCGCCCCAGCGGGTCCGCCACCGCTTCCAGAACACGGGTCTGCGTCGCCAGCAGCACCTTGGGTGTCAGCCGAGCCCGAAGCCACGCCGCATCGGCGGGCCGCTCTTCCAGCCCGGCCCGATCCACCCGCGGCGCAGCCCACACGCGTTTGTGAAGTCGCGTGGGCCCGCGCCCCCACACGTTCTGGGCCAGATCGATCAGCCCGGTGGTGACCACCGGCGGAAACGCACCCGAGCGCCGCTGCGCCGCCGTGAGCGCCGCGTCCTCCACCAGCCGACCGCGAAGCGCGTAATACTGATCGCGAAAGTCCGCCGTCGCCGTGGCGATGTCGCCCAGCACCCGCCCGCTGAGCACCCGAATCTCGGGCAGGTCCTCGGGCTCGGCGATCAGCCGCGACCACGTGCTCTCGCGCGCCAGCGCCGCCCGATCCACGCTCACGCTCGCAACCTCCGCCAGGTCCGGCTCCCGCCGCCGGACGACTTCGCTGCGAGCCTTCGCGCCCACCTCGAAGGTCGGCGCGCACGTAAACACGCTCGCCCGCCGAAACACCCGCCGTCGCGACCACCACAGCCCGGTCAGCGCGGCCCGCTGCAGCGCCGCGGCCCGCACCGGCGCGCCATCGCGCGAACTCAGGAACGACTGCGGCATCACCAGCGCCACCCGCCCCCCGGGCCGCACCAGCCGCAGCGCGGTCAGCAGAAAGGCCGAGGACGTGTCGGCGTACCCCTTGATCGCCCCGCCTGTGCGCGCCGCCAACAGCGCCGCCAGCCCGCGAGTGTGCGCGCTCGCCGATTCGAGTTGATTCAGGAACGGCGGATTCCCCACCACCGCGTCAAATCCCCGCACCTTCGCTCCCGCTCCGAGCACTTCGGGAAACTCCAGCGGCCAATGAAACGCCCCGCCCGCCGGCCCGCGTGAGAAGAACGTCTTCACCCAGCGATCACACCCAGTCCGCGTCAACCTCGCGTGGCCCGGCCCAAGATCGCCGGCATCGATCACGCCCACCAGCGCATCGCCCGCCCTCACGCGGCTCTCGAGCGTGCCCGCCGGCACGCCCGCCTGAAGGCTCAGGGCCGCGCGGGCGAGTTCCACCGCCAGATCGTCACGGTCCACGCCCATCACGCAGCGTGCCGTCACTGTCTTCAGGGCGGCCCGCTCGCTCAGACCGCCCGCGCGCGCCAGCGCCCGCGCCAGCCGCCGCGCCACTTCAAGCAGAAAGTGCCCAGCCCCGCACGCGGGGTCCATCACGCGGATGCGCAGGATCGCCTCCGCATCGGCCCCCTTCAGCAGCGGCGTGAGCGCGGAGTCCACCAGGTGCTCCACCAGCCACCGCGGGGTGTAGAACGCCCCCACAGGCCCGCCCCCGTGCCCCTTCGCCGCATCCATCGCGGCCTCATACGCGTCGCCCAGCGACTCGGGCTCCACGCCATGCCCCACCGCGTCCGCCAGCAGCGCATCGGCCCAAGCAGGCAGGTCGGCCGCCGATGTTCCACCCGCCCCGCCCTCACCCGCCACCCGCGCCATCACCGCCCTCATCACCCGCCGGATCACGCGGCCCCCGTCCCGGCTTCGCTCGCCGCCGAGCCGCGTGACAATCCGGCTCACAGCCTCAGCCAATCTCGGGTTGGGAATCTGGGTAGACAGGCGGCCTCTCCGAAGCGGCGCGACTCTAGGCCTACCCCGGTTTTCCCCTATCTGAGCGGGCTGCCGCGCCAACCTGGCAGCCGGGCATCGCAAACGTCGCATGTCTTCACGCCGTGCCCGCCCCGCAATCTGTCCCATTCTGTCGCCCATGCCCCGATCATGGTGTAGCCTTGTCAGCAGCCGGTACATCAGCACACGTCGGGCCTGCACGGGCGAACCGTGCCCCGCCGACAGGAGGAGAGCACGAGGGCTCCTTCATGCGGCACGCGATCGTCATGGGTTTGGTGGCGGGTCTTGGCGCGACGGCCTCACACGCCGCGGTCTCGCTCGTCTCTCAGCAGCGTTCCATCTCCGCGCTGACCACCTTCGACGCCAACACCGTCGCCGCCGCTGCGCCGGACTTTGCGCCCTTCGTCACCACCGTCACGAGCAACGTGGCGTTTCCCATCGGCGGCGGTGGAACCAACTTCAACATCGCGTCCACCACCATCAACTGCACCGTCGATCCTAACGACATCCGCGCCTCGGGCGTGCTGCAGGCCGCGGGGGGCGTCGCCCTGGTCGGCGGCGTGCCCACGACGGTTGACGGCGAGGCGGGCGTGCTCATCGTCGTCACCTTTGACGTGGCGATCCCCACGCCCTTCCGCCTGACCGCCGCGCCGCGCCCCAGCACCGACCCGCGCGACGAGTTTGAACTCGAACTGTCCGAGGACACCGGTCTCGTCGAGATCATCCATCTCCGCGAAACCGACCCCGCCCAGAACGTGGATCTGGTCGGTCTGCTTCAGCCCGGACGTTACACGCTCCAGTATCACCTGGAGTACACCCAGAGCGGCGAGGCCCAGACCGCCGAGTATGGGGTCACGCTTCTCGTGCCCGCCCCGGGCGGGGGTCTGGCGGGTGTGGTGCTGGTCGGCGGGCTAGCGCGGCGGCGCCGGCGCGCCTGAACTCGGCTTGGCTCTGGCGTCTTCGAGCCGCTTCAGATCTTCCCGCGCACGGGTCGCTCGGTTCGCATCGCCGCAGCGCTCGCTCAGCGCGACCTCCGCCTGCAGCGCCTGCTTCACCAACCCTGCCGACAGCGAAGCCCACGCCGGGTCGGCCCGCGCTTCGTCCATCGCCCTCGCCGCCGCGGCGCAGTCCTCGAACTGCGCCAGCGCGATGGCCAGGTTCACGCGGGTGGCCAGCCGAGCGGCGGGCGCGACGTCCGGACGGGCCTCCTGCCAGGCCCGGGCTCGGCGCAGCGGTTCGACCGCTTCCTGCGCCCGCCCGCTCTTCACGAGCGCCTGCGCCAGCGCTGTGAGCGCCGAGACCTGCCCCGGGTGGTCCGCTCCGTACGCCTTCTCCCACCCCTGCGCGGCCCGATCAAGATGCGGCAGCGCGCCCGCCACGTCGTCCGTGCGCAACAGCGCCACGCCCAGGTTCATCGCGGTGGCCAGAACCAGCGGATGATCCGCCCGCAGTTTGCCCGCCCGGATGTCCAGCGCCATGCGGAATTCCCCAGCGGCCTCCGCGTACCGCCCCGCGTTCATGTGGATGTTGGCGATGTTGTTCCGCGATTCCGCCACCGGCAGCGACCCCTCGCCATGCACGACCGTCCGCACGCGGAGCGCGTCCTGCTGAACGGCGAGCGCCTCGTCGATCCGGCGTGTGACCCGCAGCACCGCGCCCAGCGCGTTGAGCAGATCGCCCTCGCGTGCTGATGGCGAGCCGCCCGCGCGGGCCCGCTCGCGGGCCAGCAGATCGCGCAGCGGCGCTTCCGCCTCCGCCGCCTTGCCCTCGTAGTACTTCAGTTGCGCCAGTTCGGACTCGGCCTCCAGCCGAGCCGGGCTGTCTGCAGGAAGCGTCGCCAGCGCCGCGGCGGCCGATTCCAGCAGCGGGCGGGCGCGGTCGGCGCGTCCCAGCGTCATGAGCGCCGAGCCCACCGCCTGCTGTGTGCCGGCCAGCGTCATCGGGTCGGCGGGCGGGTCGGTCTCCAGGGCCCTCGCCGCGTCATCCAGCACTTCGCCCAGCGTCGCCGAGGGCCCGCGCTCGCTGGTCTGCGCCCCGCTCAGCATGGACACCAGGAACTCGCGCGTGTCGCTCAGCCGCTGGTTGGTCACCACCAGTTCGTCACGCTGCCGCTCGATCTGGGCCTTCTGACGCGAACGGACCGCCAGCCCGCCCGCGAGCAGCGCCACCGCCAGGCCCGCCGCGATCACCGCGGGCAGGTTCCGCCTCACGAATTTCCGCGAGCGGTACAGCCAGGTGTCGCGCCGCGCCGTCACCGGCAGCCCGGACAGATAGCGCCCGATGTCGGCGCCCAATTGCTCCGCCGAGACGTACCGCCGCGATGGCTCCTTCCTCAGCGCCATCAGCACGATCGTGTCCAGATCACCCCGCAACTGGCTCCGCAGCCGCGTGGCGCTCACGCCGCGCGTGCGGGGGTGGTCCACCGCCGGCTCGGCGCCGGGCGGCGCGGTGGTGGGGCGGCGCGTGGAGAGGCGGGTGGGCACCGAGTCGCTGGGCGCGCGGGGCGTCAGTTCGCACACCACCCGTCGCAGTTCCTCCGTGCTGCGCTGCGTGAACGCGTAGGGCCTCACGCCCGCCAGCAGTTCGTACAGCACCACCCCCAGCGAGTACACGTCGCTCGCCGTCGTGATCGCCGCGCCGCTGATCTGCTCGGGGCTGGCGTACTCCGGGGTCAGCCGCCGGTCGGTCTCGGCGGTGTGCGTGGGCGCGCCCGGGCGCGTGCCGGAGAGGACCTTGGCGATGCCGAAATCCAGCAGTTTGGGCGTCCCCGCGGGCGTGACGAGAATGTTCGCGGGCTTCAGGTCGCGGTGGATGACCAGCGACTGATGGGCCGCGTGAACCCCCTCGCACACCAGGCGGAACAGCCTGAGCCGGTCGGCGGTGGAGAGCCGCCGCGTGTCGCAGTACTGG
>JALHNL010000033.1:0-21937 GCA_022843545.1 Phycisphaerales bacterium
CCGCGGAACTGGCCCGCAGCCCCGAGCGCCCCGCCCCGCCGCCGCCCGCGCCGACCGACCAGGAGCGTCAAACCGCGCTGGTGGGCGAGTTGATCGACATGCTCAAGCAGCGGGCGGCGCAGAGCGATGACCCCGCGGGCGACGCGGCGCTGATCTCCATCCTGTCGTCGCTGGACCCGGCCGGGGCCGAGGCGGCGATGAGCGCCGCCTCCGCGAACCTGGACCCGGCGCGGCGGCAATCGCTCGATGCCCTGCGGTCGCTCGCCCATCAACTGCCCGGCGCGGCGACGCGCGATCCGGGCGAACTGTCGCGCCTGCTCGACCGCGTGGCCCAGCAACTGGGCGGGCGGGCCCTGGAACTGCCCGCCGTGGCGCTGTGCAGCCGCGTGGAGAGCTTCGGGCGATATACGCCGCTGGCTTCCAGCGCGTTCCTGGCGGGTCGGCGTCACACGGCGATCCTGTACACCGAGGTGGCCAACTTCGCCCACGAGGGCCCGGGCGATCAGGACGCCAAGACGGGCGGGGAGTGGATCGTCCACCTGTCGCAGGAGGTGCAACTGCTCACCTCCGATGGGACGACGGTGATGCGTCTGGCCCCCGAGTCGCTCCGCGATGTATCGCGCAACCCGCGGCGGGACTACTACCTCGTCCGGCGGATCAACCTCCCGGCGAATCTGTCGGCGGGGGCGTACACGCTGAAGGTGGTGGTGAAGGACCTGACCAGCGGGGCGGTGGCGGAGCGGAACGTGGCGATCACGGTGGTGGTCGACGGGAGCTTGGCGGGGGCGAGCCGGTGAAGGCGATCAGTTGAGACTTAGTCTCAATCAGCCTAACCTCGAAGCGTGAGTCAGCCCCCGTCATCCTGCGGCCCGTCCTGCGGTTGTGCCGGAAAGCCCGAAGGCGGCACACTGCCTTTGGCCGAGCTGCCGGTGGACGCGGTGGGTGAGATCTGCGAAGCCCGGCTGGACCCGGAGGACGCGGCGCTGCTGCGGGCGATGGGCCTCTCGCTGTCGGCCAAGGTTCGGATGTGCCGGGCGGGCGAGCCGTGCATCGTGGCGGTGCTGTCGTCGGCGATTCCATGCCAGGGGGGCGGCGCGGGTGACGGGCGGGTGGTGCCCTGCTGCTCGAGCCGGATCGGTCTGGCTCGGTCGCTGGCCAAGCGGATCCTGGTGACTCGGGTGACGACCATCACGTCACTGCGTGTGAACGCTCAGGTCTGAACATCAACGGAGAACGGACGATGACTCAGTCGGGCCCGTCCGCCAAGGCTCAGGAAGACTCCCCGGCTGTGCCCCACCTGGGCGCGCTGCGGGTGGCGCTGATCGGCATGCCCAACACGGGCAAGACCACGCTGTTCAACCGTCTGACGGGGCTGCGTCACAAGACGAGCAACTTCCCGGGCACCACCCTGGAGGCGCGGGTGGGGTTCGTGCGCGACCCGGGCGAGCGCGGCGGCGGGGCCGGCTCGGGCGCGACGGCGATGGAGGTGGTGGACCTGCCGGGGGTGTACTCGCTGGAACTGGAGCAGCTCGAGAGCGCGATGGTGCGCGACGTGCTGGCCGGTCGGCGGGCGTTCAAGGGTGAACCGCTGCGCGAGCCCGACGGCGTGCTGGTGGTGCTGGACGCGACGAACCTGTCGCGGAACCTGATGCTGGCGGGCGAGGCCCTGCGCCGGCGGCTGCCCACGGTGGTGGCGATCAACATGATCGACCTGGCCGCGAAGCAGGGCCTGCACGTGGACGCGGCGCGGCTGTCGGAGGCGCTGGGTTGCCCGGTGCGGCTGATCAACGCGCGCAGCGGGGAGGGCGCGGCCGACCTGATGCACACCGTGGCCCACGTGACCAGCGAGGGCGTGGTGCCCACGCGCACGCCACCGGGCGGGGCGACGCCCTCGGAGAACGAATCGGCCCTGCGCCGCTGGGCGGACGGGGTCTTCGCGGCGGGGTGCAGCGCGACCCCGGGGATGCGCGAGGAACTGCACCGCGTGTCGCGCACCGACCGGGCCGACCGCGTGCTCACCCACCCGCTGCTGGGGACGCTGGTGTTCGCCGCGGTGATGGTGGGGCTGTTCTACGCCCTGTTCACGCTCGCGTCGTACCCCATGGACTGGATCGACGCGATCTTCGTGCATCTGGGCGCGGGGGTGGACTGGGTGTGGGCCACGCTGGGCATCCCCGGCGGGTTCGTGCACGACCTGCTCAAGGACGGGGTGATCGCGGGGATCGGCGCGACGGTGATCTTCGTGCCGCAGATCGCCCTGCTGTTCTTCCTCATCAGCCTTCTGGAGGACACGGGCTATCTGGCGCGGGCGGCGTTTGTGATGGACCGCGTGCTGCGGCCCTTCGGGCTGCCGGGGCACTCGTTCGTGCCGCTGCTCTCGTCTCACGCGTGCGCGCTGCCGGGGATCATGGCGACGCGGTGCATCCCCGACCCCAAGGAACGGCTGGCGACGATCCTGGTCGCGCCGTTCATGACCTGCTCGGCGCGCCTGCCGGTGTATGTGCTGCTGACGGGCATTCTCTTCGCGGGCGAGCCGATGCTGGCGGCGCTGGCGTTTGTGGGGTGCTATGCGCTGGGGATCACGGCGGGCGTGGTGAGCGCGCTGATCGCGCGGCGGACGATCCTGAAGGGCAAGGCCCGCCCGATGGCGCTGGAACTGCCCAGTTACAAGACCCCGAGCCTGCGCACCGCGCTCATCACCACCTACGACCGCGTGATGACCTTCCTGAAGAAGGCCGGCACGATGATCCTAGCGGTGAGCATCCTGCTGTGGTGGCTGGGGGCGTTCCCCAAGGCCCAGCCCACGGCGGAGGCGGAGGGTCTGCGCCAGTCCGCGGCGGCGATGACCGCGGCCCACCCGTCGGGCGGGCCCGAGGCGGCGCTGGCGGAGCAGATGGTCATCAAGGCCGACACGCTGGACGCCAAGCACGCCAAGCGCGAGTCGTTCATCGGGCGGATCGGGCAGGCCGCGGCCCCGGTCTTTGCGCCGATGGGCGCCGACTGGCAACTGACCATCGGCATCATGGCCTCCTTCGCGGCCCGCGAGGTCTTCGTCAGCACCATGTCCATCGTGGTGGCGGGGAGCGAGGACGGCGAGGACGAGACGGTCCGGCAGTCGCTGGAGACGGCGACGCGCGACGACGGATCGCGGCTGTTCAGCCCGGCGGCGGCCTGGGCGTTGCTGGTCTTTTACGTGCTGGCGATGCAGTGCCTGCCCACGCTGGTGCTGACGGCCCGCGAGGCGGGGCACTGGAAGTGGGCCCTGCTGCAACTGGCGTGGATGAGCGGGGTAGCCTTCGCCACGGCGACGCTGGTGTACCAGGGCCTGGGGGCCCTGGGCGCGGGCAGCGCAGGAGGCTGACGACGCGTGCCCGTGCACGACTGGCAATTCTGGATCGTCACGCTCGCGGCGCTGTGCGCGGCGGCGTGGCTCCTGCGCGGGGTGATCCCCGGTCTGTCGCGCAAGAAGAAGGGGCAGAAGCGGGCGACGCTGACCATCGGCGGCAAGAGCATCGAGAAATAGGCGGTTTATCGCGGCATGCGGAGCCCTCCAAGGGGGCGGGCAAATTGACCCGTTTGGGGCACTGGACTCGCGGCGGCGCGCGCCGATGATGTCTATGGACAACGCTCTTCCGCCCGGGCCCGCCGGCTTCGGGGCCCACGAGGCCCGGACGCACAGGGAACAAGGAGCCCGCCATGAACGCTGAGCTGATTCGTCGTGGCAACGGCCTGATCGGAACCTTCTCGCCCGTCGGCAAGCTCATGAGCGAGATGATGCGCGACCCGTTCTTCGCCGAGACCCAGGGCATCGATGAGACCTTCCTGCCGGTGGACATCGTGGAGACGGAGAAGGCGGTGAAGGTGATGGCGTCGCTGCCGGGCTTCAAGCCCTCGGAGGTGAACGTCGAGGTGAAGGACAGCATCGTCTCCATCAGCGCCGAGAAGGCCGAGGAGATCGACGAGAAGGGCGAGGGTGAGAAGTGGTTCCGTCAGGAGCGGAAGACCACCGTCTGGGCCCGCCGGGTGGCGCTGCCCGTCGCCGTGATCGAGAGCGAGGCGAAAGCCGAGCTCAAGGACGGCGTGCTGACGCTGGTGCTTCCCAAGAGCCTCAAGGCTCTTCCCAAGAAAATCCCGGTGACGTGATCCTGGGGTCGGAGGAGTGAGAGAGCGGAGGAGAGACGATCTTGATCGGTGACCGATGCTCAGCGGGCCCGGGAACACGAGACTCGGGCCCGTTGGCATTCTGGGAAGAGCAAGTGAGCAGTGATCAGTGATCAGTGTGTGATGAGCGCGCCTTCCGGCGTGCGGTGCCCACTGAGATGCTCTGTTCTCGTGGTTCGACCACGCGAGTGAGCGCCTGCGGGTCACGACGCCCCGCCGCGCTGCTCTCTGCTCACGGATTACTGATCACTGCTCACTGATCACTTCCCTACCCCCCTGATCGTCCGGATCGCCTCAACGGCGAAGACCAGCGCCAGGGCCATGAGGGCGACGGCCACGCCCGCGTTGATCACCGCCGGTTCGTGCCACGCCGCGCCCTGGGCCACGCGGCGCGCCCCGGCGATCACCTGGAGCACCAGCGCGGTGAGCGTGACGCCCGCCACGAAGAGCATGGGCCACAGCGTGTAGGCGTAGCGTTTGCCCTGCCGCTTGAGCCACACGGTGATCGCCAGCAGCGTGAGCGCGGCGAGCAACTGGTTGGCGGTGCCGAAGAGCGTCCAGAAGATCATGTACGCGGGCACGGTGCGTTCGCCCAGCTTGATCTCGGCGGGCGCCGAGAACAGGATGACCAGCGGGATGCCCGCGGTGAGCGCGGCGGCGACCACGCCGGCGGCGCGCGAGCGCAGCCCCGTGAGTTCGCACAGCAGGTAGCGCCCCAGGCGCGTGGTGACGTCGAGCGTGTCGAAGACGAACGTGCTGAAGGCCATCGCGCCGAAGGTGGCCGCGAAGATGAACAGCGCCGACTGGGCCGGGTCGGTCGCGGAGGGATCAAACAGACGCGTGATGAACGCCGCCAGCCCGTCGCCGTAGAGCACCGAGGGGGCCTTGCCCGCGCTCTGCTCGGCGGTGAGGATCATGATGGTGCCCAGGGCGATGACGGCGACAAGCCCCTCGAGCAGCATGGCGCCGAAGCCGATGGGCTTGCAGTGCGACTCCTTGGCGATCTGCTTGCTGGTGGTGCCGCCGCAGATGAGCCCGTGGAAGCCCGAGCACGCGCCGCAGGCGATGGTGACGAAGATGAACGGGAAGAGGATCATGGTGAGCGGGGGCGCGCCCTGGCCGCCGGCGAGCCACGCGCCCAGGTCGGCGTGCTCTTTCACCGCGGGCTGCTGGACGCTGAAGCCCCCGAAGAGCACGCCCACAAGCCCGACGGCGATCGCGAGGTAGAGCACAAACCCGCCCAGGAACCCGCGCGGCTGCTGCAGCAGCCACATGGGCAGCAGCGAAGCGACGAAGCAGTAAGCCAGGATCACGACCTGCCAGGTGCGGGCGTCGAGCAGCAGCACCTCGTCCAGCCGTGTGCCCGCCCACACGCACCCGAGCGTGGCGGGCACGAAGATGAGCGTGGCCAGCCACATGGGCATGCCGCGCCACAGCCGCTGGGTCACGCCCATCGTGAGCGCCAGCAGCAGGTAGAGCGTGCTGGACGCGGCGACCGCGCCGCCCTTGTTGAACACGCCCTGAGCCCCGCCCAGGTCCTCGCTGACGCCCACGAACGTGCGGGCCGTCACGTCGGTGAAGGCGACGATGATGTAGAGCAGCGCCAGGTAGATGAACCCCACCAGAGCGATCCACGCGCGCGGGCCCAGGTGGCGACGGGCGATCTCCGCGATGCTGTGGGCCCCGTGGCGCACCGAAGCGATGAGCGCCGAGAAATCGTGCACCGCGCCGATGAACACCACGCCGATCAGAATCCACAACAGGCAGGGCAGCCAACCGAAATTCTGGCACGCCGCGATGGGGCCCACGATCGGGCCTGCCGCCGCGATGGCCGAGAAGTGCTGGCCCATGAGGTAGAACGGGCGGGTGGGGATGAAGTCCTCGCCGTCGTTGATCCGCGCCGCGGGCGTCACCGCCGCGTCGTCCAGGCGATACTGCCGCGCGATGAACCGCCCGTAGAGGAGGTACCCGCTCACGAGCACGGCGGCGGCGATGAGGGCGATGAGGGCCAGTGACATCGCTCCCAGCCTGCCCGGAGGCGAGGGGGGTTGTCAAGCCGGGCGGCCCGGCGGGCGGGGGGCCCGGAGCGGGTAACCCGAGGGCCGCGCCGGAATCCAAGAGGAAGGCGACGTATCATCGCCCCCTTGACCCGCAGTGAGCACGTCCGGGCGGGCGCCTTCTGGCCCCCTACCGGACAGCGAAAGGAACACCCATGGCCGGCGCCAATGTCCACGACTTCACCGACGCGAACTTCCAGAGCGAGGTCATCAGCGCCCCCGGCGCGGTGCTGGTGGACTTCTGGGCCGAGTGGTGCGCCCCGTGCAAGATGCTCTCGCCCGTGATCGACCGGCTGGCCGACCGCTTCGCCGGCAAGGTCAAGGTCGGCAAGGTGAACACCGACAACAGCCCGGGGATCGGCATGCAGTTCGGGATCATCGCGATCCCGACGGTCATCCTGTTCAAGGACGGCAAGCCCGTCAAGAAGTTCGTCGGCCTGCAGAGCGAGAAGGAATTCGTGAGCGCGATCGAAGACGCCACGAAGTAACCTCTCACGTTCACGAACGAACCGCCACAGGCCCTGCGCCCCCCCCCCGTCCAGCTCTCGGCACCCGCGCTTTCACCGTGCAGAATCCACTCACGTCCATCCGCTGGCGTCGGCTGAGCGGCGAGGGCGTCGCCCGCGCGGTCGAGTCGGCGATGGAAGCGCCCGGCGCGGCGGACCTGAAGGCCGAGGGACGTGCGTGGGTGCGCCGCCTGCCCGCGCCCGTGGGCCTGTCGTCCACGGGCTTCATCACGCTTAAGTGCCGACCGCTCACGGGGCTCTTCGCCCGGCTGCGCAGCGCGGCGGGGCGAACGCGGTTTGATCGTCACTGGTCGGGCGCGGCCTGGCTCCGTGAGGTCGGCGTGCCCACGCCCCCGCCGCTGGCGCTCGGCACCGCCCACGACGGCGCGGGCGCGGTTGAACTTCTGGCGCTTGAGCACTGGCCGGGCACGACCGCGCTGGCGGCGCTGGCCGAGGGTCGTGGCGGCCCGCGCGGTCTGCGCGATCTGGGCGACGCCATGGGCGCGCTGGCGGCGAGAATGACCGCGGCCGGTCGCTTCAACCGCGATCACAAGCCCTCCAACCTGCTGGTGCTGGACACGCCCACGCCGGTGGTGGCGGTGCTGGACTGCGTGGGCCTGAGACCCGCGGCGGCACGCGACGTGTGGCGCGGCGCCGACCGCATGCTCGCCTCGATGCTCATCGAGCCTTTGGGCTGCGGGCTCAGCGTCCCGCCCGCTCTGCGCCTGGCGACCCTCCGCGGGTATCTGCGTGAAGTGTGGCGCGGCGACTCGCCAACCGCGGACGACGAACTGCACGGCGTCTCTCGCCTGGAGTGGATGCGCCAAAGCCGTGCACAGCTTTGGGCGCGGGTGGAGCGGCTGATCAGAGAGCACGGCGACATGACGCCCTCGGTGAACCCGCTGGGCTGAGTCATGGCGCTGAGCCAAAAGAAAGGGCCCGGGCGCGTGCGCCCGAGCCCTGGATGGTCGCTGCGTGCGGGTGACCCGCGCTGCGCGGATCAGCGCCGGCGGGAGCTGACCGCGCCGGTGACGCCGTTGACGAACCAGCGCGTCTCGCGCTTGCCGGTCTGGAGGCGAACGTCGTAGCCGATCACGCCGCGGAGCAGGTCGATCTCGACCTTGCTGACCGTGGCGTTCTGGGGGTTGGGATTGGGGATCACCGCGGCGGCGGCCTGCTGGAAGGTGACGGCGAGCTGGCCCAGGGCCGCGCTCTCCAAGGTCACCTCGCGACGGAGCGTGCGACCGGGGACGAGGTTGCGCTCGCCCAGCAGCCCGCCGGTGTTGCCGTCGATGAAGAGCAGTTTGCCGGTGAGGTTCGTCAGGTTGATCACCTGGACTTCGTACACGGGCCCGCTGGTCTCGCGCTCCAGTTCGACCTCGAAGACCTGCGTGCCCGGCGCGAAGCCGCCCGCCGCGGCGGCAGCCTGACCGAAGTCGATCTGCGTGGTCAGCGGCGGGGGCGGGAGCACGCCGCCGTTGAGGAAGCCGGTGACGGCGTCCACGATCGCGGTCGCGACGCGGTTGTTCAGGCGGATCTTGATCTTGGCGACGAGGCGGCCGTTCTCCGCCTCCCACTCGGCCTCCAGCACGGTGGCGCCGGGGTTGTTGTCGAGCACGTTGGTGATGGCCTGCGGCAGCGTGATGGTCGCCGAGCCGATGTTGGCGCGGATGAAGTTGATCTCCACCGCGTCCTTGGCGGAGATGCTCTCCGCCTCCGACTCGATCACCGCGCCGGTGCTGTTGAGCTTGTACTCGGTGAGCGTGTTGTCGGCGTTGATGATCTCGACCTCGTAGAGCGGGATGCCCTTCTTGATCTCAACCTTGGACTCGCGGACCAGGCCGGTCGGGTTGAGCTGGCTGGCGGCGTTGATCAGGTCGCTGAGGCTCGCGATGGGGCCGATGTTGACGCCACCCCCACCACCCCCACCACCCCCACCACCCCCACCGCCGCCACCACCACCTCCGCCGCCACCGCCGGGGTTGCCGGTGGTGACCGCGCCAGTCTGGGAGTTGACATGCAGGACGGTGATCACGCCCTGGTTGTTGAACTTGACCTCGTAGAACAGCGCGGCGGGGCTGTTCTCGATCTCAAACTCCACCTCGACGAGCACCGCGCCCGCCGGGGCCGCCGCCTGGGCGAGCGCCAGCGCCTGCGACAGCGACACCAGCGCGTTCTGCTGGGCCGCGATGATCGCCAGCGCCTTCTGCTGGTTCGACCCGTCCTGCCCGTCGATATCCGTGTCACGCACCGCGAAGGTGAACGCGTTGATCTCCACCTCGATCTCCTGCGAGCCGTTGGTGGGCGAGAGTTCCACCTTCACCACCCACGTCCCGTCTTCGGGCTCGATCTCCGCCTTGATGAACCACGTCCCGGGCTGCGAGGCTTGGGCGGCCGCCACGGCCTGAAGGATCGCGGCGGCGCGGTCGGCCGGCTGGGCATGCGCCGGGGCAACCAGAACGGTCGAAGCGGCGAGCATCAACCACAGCGGCGAGGTCACGGAACGGTTCATGGGCTTCTCCTGAGAAAGCTCCCCACAGTGAATGGTATCTGAGCTTGGAACGGGGGAAATGGCCACCCTCCCCGTTTGGGGAGGGTGGCCGGGCGTAGGTCATGTTGGCGAAGTAGAACGTCTGGACATCACTTCCTCCGCGTCACCTGGGCGGTGACGCCGTCGACGAAGAACTTGGACTTGGCCTTGCCGGTCATCACTTCAACGCTGTAGCCAATGCGGCCCTTGTGCACCTCCACCTCCACGCTCCGCACATGCGCGCCGGCGGGGTTGGGGCTGGGCAGCACCGCGGCGGCGGCGGCATCGAAGGTGATGACGAGCTGCGCCAGGCGGGCGATCTCCGCCTTGATCTCCTTGCGGTCGCGCTTGCTGAGCGTGATCGGCGTCACCCCCAGCACGTCGCCGGTGGTCGCGTCGACACGCACCACCTGCGCCGAGAAGGTCACGGGGTTCACCATCCGGATGTCAAAGGCCGGGCCCGCGTCTTCGGTCTCGAGTTCAACCTCGAGCGCGACCAGGCCGGGGGCCGCGCCCGCGGCGGCCGTGAGCGCGTCGCCCAGGGCGATGACGCCCGCCCCGCCCGGGCCGGGGTTGGTGTTGGTGAGCGGCTGCCCGGTGATCGCGTCGAAGCGGACCTTGATCTCGGCGCCCTCGAGTCGCAGGCGCACCTGGACCACCAGGCGGGCGTGCTCGATCTCCCACTCCACGTCGAGCAGGGTGGCCCCGGGGTTGGCGTCCGCCGCCTGCTGGGCCGCCCCCGACAGGTTGATGCCCAGCGAACCGGCCTTGGCGATCAGCGCGGCGATGACCGCGGCATCCTCCGCGTCCTTGGCTTCGGGCTCCAGTTCGATGATCGCGCCGGCGGGGCTGATCTTGTACTCAAACAGCGCCCCGGCCGAGTCGGCGATCACCACCTTGTAGATCGGCGCTCCATCGCGGATCTCGTTCTTGGCTTCCAGAATCAGCGCAGCCGGGTCGAGCGTGGCGATCGCCAGGATCGCGCTCTGCAGCGTGGGCAGAGCGCCGAGGCTCACGCCGCCGGTGCCCCCGCCCCCCCCGCCGTTGTCATCACCGGGGGGGTCGTCGGTGCCGCCGCCCGTACCACCGCCCGCACCCCCGCCACCACCACCGCCGCCGTTGTCATCACCGGGGGGGTCGTCGGTGCCCCCGCCCGTGCCGCCGCCCCCGCCGCCGCCGCCACCGCCCGGGGGCGGGGAGATCGGAGCGGTGGCGCTGACGCGCACGACGCGGATCACGCCCGCGTCGTCAAACGACACGTCGTAGAACAGACCGGGCGGGCTGTTCTCCAGTTCAAACTCCACACCCCTGAGGCCCGCACCCGCCGGCGCCAGCGTCGCCGCCGTCGACAGCGCGTTCGACAGGCTCACCGTCGCGCCGGGCTGGGCGGCGACCATGGCCGCCATCTGCGCCGCGCTCGACGCGCTGAGCGTGTCCACCCGCACACGCCCCATCGCGAACGTGAACGCGTTCACCCGGGCGCGGGTCTGCCGCGCGCCGTTCGTCGAAACCGTCTTCACGTCCACGATCCACGAGCCGTTGTCGGGCTCCAGCTCGGCGGACACCAGCCACGTCCCCGGCGCGGCGGCCTGCGCCGCGGAGATCGCCTGCGTGATCGCCCCGGCCCGATCGGCGGGCTGAGCGAAGGCCGTGCTGCCCGCGAAGGCGACCAGCGCGACCGAACCGGACAAGAGCCAAGTAGACCGTTGAAGTGACATGGACCACCTCCCTGGCGAGCCCGCCCCACCGAACGCCGGCGAACGGGCCCGCCCGGTCCATGCGACACGGGGGTCGAGGGGCTGTCAGGAAAGTGGAATCGCGCGGCCCGGGCCCGGACGATCAGGGCCCGTCCCGGCGGCGCAAAAGGTCAAAACCCTGCGTATGATCGGCCCCGCGGCCCATCCGGAGAGGTGTCCGAGAGGCTGAAGGAACGCGACTGGAAATCGCGTAAACGGGTAACCGTTTCGGGAGTTCGAATCTCCCCCTCTCCGCTTTCAAGCAGCCCTTGCGAATGCAAGGGCTGTTTGGCTTTTGGGAGGAAGGCTCCGGAACACGGATGAGCAGAGCGGGGCTGGGGGGCTTCCGCCGCCCTCGTGGCGGGCGCCCGGGCCATCCGGGCACGCGGGCCAGAGCCGTCACCGGACTGCCGGGCCACCCGTCGTCTGCACCTGCTCGGGGCTGAGCCCGATGGATTTGGTTTGTTGCTCCCAGACCGGATACCGGTCGAGGCAGAACCTCACCATGTCCCCCTCTGGTTCTTCGGGAGCACACGCATACGCGCGATATCGGTCGCCGGGAAGACGACCTTGCGCGGCCCCCGGGCCCCGACCAGCCCGTCGTCCTGCTGGTCGATGACCAGATGATCATCGGCGAGGCGGTCCGTCGCATCCTGGCTCAACACCCGGACATCGCGTTCCACTACTGCCAGAAGGGGGCCGAGGCTCTCGCGGCGGCGGCCCGGCTCAACCCGACGACGATCCTCCAAGACCTCGTCATGCCCGATGCCGACGGGCTGGATCTCGTCCGCGGCTACCGCGCGCAGGAAGCCACACGACTCACCCCGCTCATCGTGCTCAGTTCAAAGGAAGAAGGCGCGACGAAGGCCGAGGCGTTCGCCCGCGGCGCAAACGACTACATCGTCAAGCTCCCGGATCCTGTCGAGCTCGTCGCCCGAATCCGCTATCACTCACGCGGCTACCTCTCTCTGCTCCAGCGCAACGAGGCCTTCGACGCCCTCCGCAAGAGCCAGGAGGCCCTCGCCGCCGAGCTCGCCAAGGCGGCGGCCTACGTCCGGTCCCTCCTGCCCCCGCCGATCGACCGCCCCGTCAGGCTCGACTGGAAGTTCGTCCCCTCCGCGTCGCTCGGCGGCGACTGCTTCGACTACTTCTGGATCGACGACGACCACCTCGCCATCTACCTGCTCGATGTCTGCGGCCACGGTGTCGGCCCCGCTCTGCTGGGCGTCTCCGCCATGAACTCCGTCCGCAGCCGCGGCGTGGGCGGGGCCGACCTCCGCGATCCATCCCACGTCTTGCGGCACCTCAACTCCGCGTTCCCCATGGAACAGCACAACAACATGTTCTTCACCATCTGGTACGGCGTGTACCAACGCAGCACGCGCACGCTCGCCTACTGCTCGGGGGGACACCCGCCGCCGCTGCTGCTGCCCAGCCGATCCGCCTCCGGCGCGGACCCCGAGTCCGCCGTGCAGCGACTCGAGGGCCTGAGCCCTCCGGTGGGTGTCGTCACGGACGATGAGTGCCCGGCCCAGCACGTCCAGGTCCCGCCCGGCTCCACGCTTCTGCTCTACAGCGACGGCGCCGTTGAGACCTGGACAGAGTCGGGCTCACTCTGGGGCATCGATGGCCTGGAGCAGTTCGTCGCCGAGCACGACATGACCAACGCCGCATGCCTCGACGAGCTGCACGCGCTCGTCAAAGTCATGACCGGCGGCGACACGCTCGCCGACGACTTCTCCATCGTTCTGGCTCAGTTCCCCTGACGCCAACAGCCATCCCGCGGCCGTCAGCGCCCTCACACCGATCCGCCATCCGCGCGTCTCGCGGAGCCGGCACACACCTCGGCCCCGGCCCCGCTTGACGCGAGCATCTCGATCCGGTCTACTGGTGTTGTTCGCCCAAGAGTGCTGCGCGCAAGGCAGTTCAGGCGACAGGAGCACTCGGATGACCAACCGCAGCACAACGGCGTTCCCTCCCGCTGGACCACTCCGGCGTTCGATTCGGCTGCTGTCACACTCGGCGGCCGTGGGCGTTCTGCTCCTCGCCGCGGGTTGCTCCAGTTCAGCCAGACCGGAGCAGACCGAGGCCGAGCTCGTGGCCCACGCCGCTGCGGACGCGGAGGAATCGCGGGTGGTCTTCGAGCGCTCCGTGGGTCGCATGCTGGAGCGGGTGGAGCGGCGGGCATCAGAAACCGGGTCCGCGCCGACGATCGACCTGCTCGCGATATCCGGCGGGGGCGACTGGGGAGCCTTCGGCGCCGGCTTCCTCGTCGGATGGGGCAAGGTCGCCGATCCAGCACAGCGACGTCCCGACTTCGACGCGGTGACGGGCGTGAGCACGGGCGCATTGCTCGCGCCCTTCGCCTACCTCAGCACGGACGAGGCGGCCCAGCACGTCGAGACCTTCTATCGGAATCCGCAGAAAGACTGGGTCAGGGATCGCGGGATGTTCTTCTTCCTCCCCTCAAACCCCTCGTTCGCCGAGATCCCCGGGCTTGAGCGCGATATCCGCGCGACCATCGATCAGCGCTTCATCCAGCAGATGGCCGGCGAGGCCCGGAAGGGCAAGTTGCTCATCGTCAGCGCGACCGACCTCGACCTCGGACGCCAGAAGTTCTGGGAGCTGGGCGCCGAGGCGGAGGGCGCCGATTCGCCCGACCGAGTCGACCGGGTGCAGCGCATGCTCCTCTCCTCAGCCGCGATCCCCGCCGTATTCCCGCCAATCCAGATCGAGGACTCGATCTACGGCGACGGAGGCGTGACCGCCAACGTGTTCCTGCGACTGGACCCCCGCGATCCGAAGGGATTCATCCAGCGGTGGAAGGCGGCGTACCCGGGCCGCCCGTTCCCGAAGGTTCGGTACTGGGTGATCGTCAACAACCAGTTCACGCACGTGCCCAAGACCGTGCAGCCAAGGTGGCCGTCGGTCGTCGCGCCCAGCCTCGAAACCGCCGTCCGATCCGCCACCATCGCCGAGATTCGCTGGCTTGCCTCAGAGGCCAACTACGTCAACGCCGTCTTTGGCACGGACATCGACGTGCGCGTCGTCGGCATTCCGTCGGATTGGCGACCGCCCGTCGAGGGCAGCTTCCAGCGGGAGACCATGGTCTCCTTGGCCGACCTGGGTCGAAAGCTCGGGGCGGACCCGGCTTCGTGGCAGTTGCTCGCTTCCGGTGAGCGAGCCCGCTCTGCAGCAGGCTCGGCTCCCATCGTCCCCGTCCCGACCGAGCCGAAGCGATGAATCTCTGTCCCGGCTTGACCCCGGGCGCATCGACCGGCTCACCGTCGACAACCAGCCGGTCAACTCCCCTCACCTCAAGCCGCGCCTTCCCCTCGCACTCACGCGCGCGGACGGCCAGGATGTGAGTGTAAACCTCACCCCCCACGCCACCCCCACGAAGGGCCTGGGTGCACGGAGGGGGGGAGATGGAACAACCGATCCGATGAACGTATCCTCAAGCCCTTCGTGAATCGACATCATCACCCTCGCGTGTTCCACTCCGGACCATGATCCGGAGCACGCCGATGAAACAGGAATAGTGCCTCATGCGCAAGCAACTGGCTTCGATCTTCGCGGCTTCCCTGGGCCTGGCGCTCGCCTTGCCCGGCTGCTCCACCGCGCCCAAGGAGTCCGAGCAGGCCTCATTCCGCTCTGAGGCGGCCTCCGCGGAGATGTGGTTCATGCGGGCCGTGCCCGGCCTGAAGGATCAGATCGCCAGCTCCGCGGGCTACGCGCTCTTCCCCGCGGTGGGCCAGTGGGGAATCATCTTCGGGGGCGGCCAGTTCGGCCGCGGGATCGTCAAGCTCCCCGACGGCACGCAAATCGGCTGGGGCGCCGTGAACACGGGCTCCTTCGGCCTCCAGGCCGGTGTCCGCGGATACAAGATGCTCGTCGTGTTCAAGGACCAGAACGCGCTGGACACCTTCAAGGCCAACCGCCTCACCGGTCGCGCCACGGGCGTGGCCGTGCTCGGCGAGGCCGGCAACGGCGCGACCGCTCCGTTCGAGAACGGCGTCGCGCTCTACCAGGGCGCCAGCACCGGCCTGATCGCCGGCGTGAACGTCAGCCTCGACTATCTCAGGTTCAAGTCGCTCGAGGAAGAGCGCGGAAGGTAATGGCCGACATCGCACTCCCTCTTTCGCGCCCTCCGCGTCTCGTGCGCACCTCCGCGTGACGCATCGCAGCACGCGCGGACCCGCGGCAGCCGCTCCCGACGCATGCCCGAACCCGGGGATGCCGGGAGCATGTTCCCCTATGCCGCTCTGGACCACGGGTGTGCAGTTCAGCCCGATGGCCCGGTTGGTGACCACATAGGCATGAACAGAGCGACCGATTCCGGAATGTGTACACTCTTATCAGTCGGCAGGTGCATCGGACCAACGGGCGCACCGTGATGCTTGACCAGACGAACCGACGCGCGGGGCCAGAGATCCCCGAGGAGTGCTTAGCCATGACCCGAGTGCCAACCCTGCTCGCGCTTCTTGCCGCGGTCGGTAGCCTGACGCACACCGCACCGGCCCGGGCGCAGGCGCCCGCCCCGCAAGCGTCGGCGGCGCCATCGCAGGGCTTCACCGCTGAGCAGATCGACGCGCTGACCGCGCCGATCGCGCTCTATCCCGACGCGCTCATCCTCCAGATCGTTCAGTGCGCGGGAAGCCCGTACCAGGTCAAGCAGGTCAGCCAGTGGCTCGCCCAGAACCCCACCCTCCGCGGCACCGCGGCCCAGGACGCGGCCGTCGAGCAGGGATTCGACACCGCCTTCGTCGCCCTCGTGCTCTTCCCCGACGTCATCAAGATGATGGCCGACAAGCCGGAATGGACCCGCGATCTGGGATCGGCTTTCGCCACGGACAAGGACGCGCTGTTCGCGTCGATCCAGCGGCTCCGCAAGCAGGCTCAGTCCGTCGGAAACCTCTCCTCCAACGCGCAGCAGCAGGTCCAGACCGTCGCCGCGGACAACGGCCAGCAGGTCATCGTGATCCAGCCGGCCAACCCCCAGGTCGTCTACGTGCCGCAGTACAACCCGCAGGTCGTCTACACGCAACCCGCGCCGCAGACCACGACAACCTCCTCCGACAGCAGCGCGAACGCCATCGCCGCCGGCCTGATCGGGTTCGCCGCCGGAGTCATCGTCGGCGCCGCCGCCGACAGCGACGACCACCACTACTACTACTCCTACGGCGGGTGGGGCTACGCCCGGCCCGTCTGCTACCCCGGCGGATGGAACAACTACTACCAGCACCGCGAAAACATGGCCAACGACTACTACCAGCACCGCGAGAACATGGCCAATGACTACTACGACCACCGCCAGGACATGGCCGGTCAGCGCGGCGAGAACCAGGCGAACCGGCAGCAGAACGCCTCGGCCAACCAGGCGGACCGTCGGCAGACGGCTTCGACGAATCAGGCGACCAGGCAGCAGTCCGCCTCCACAAACCAGGCTAATCGCCAGAGCTCGTTGACGCAGGCCCAGTCCACCGCGGGGACGAATCAGGCCAGCAGGCAGCAGGCCGCCTCCGCGAACCAGGCCAATCGCCAGAGCGCGACGCCGCAGGCCGATCGCAGCGGCGCGGCCTCGCGGGGCGCGTACCAGCAGGGCGGCGGCGCGAGCCGAGCGGGTGATCGCTCCGGCGCATTCTCGGGTTACCAGTCCGGCGCCCAGGAGCGTGCCTCGAGCTCACGCGGGCGCAGCAGCATGTCCGGGGCATCGTCTGGGGGCGGAGCGTCGCGCTCCGCCGGTGGCGCATCGCGCAGCGGTGGCAGCCGCTCCAGAGGTCGCCCGTAAATTCCACGAACTCTGTCTATCAGGAGCGGACGATGGCCCGTCTATTGAAGGTGAAGGCTCTCATGGCCCGGTTCTGTCGGCCCGCCGCGTGCGTGCTGCTCGCGTCAACCCTCGCGGGCTGCGTGGGTCCGTCGCCCGACTACGCGGATCAGCGGCTCTTCACCTCGCCCGAAGAAGCCGTGCGCACGCTCCAGGACGCCGCGACCCGGGGTGATGCCGTCACGCTCAGCTCGATCTTCGGACCGGAGGGGGAGAAGATCCTCTCCTCAGGTGATCCCATCGCGGATCGCGCGGGGCGCGAGGTCGTGGCCGTCGCCATGCAGCAGTCCTGGCAGCTGGACCCGATCGACTCCAATACCCAGGAACTGGTCATCGGACACGAACAGTGGCCGTTCCCGATTCTGCTCGAGCGCGACTCCCGGGGCTGGTGGTTCAACACGGTTGAAGGCCGCGAGGAAGTCCTGGCTCGACGCATCGGTCGCAACGAGCTCGCCTCCATCGGGGCGCTGCGTGCCTATGTCATGGCTCAGCGTGAGTTCGCCTCCGAAAGTCGCGACGGCCAGCCCGCCGGCGCGTACGCGACGAAACTTCGGAGCGATCCGGGCCGTCGCAACGGGCTCTACTGGCCACAGTCGAGCCCCAGCGACACGCCCAGCCCCCTCGGCCCGTTCGCCGATGCGGCGATCAAGGAGGGCTACGGCACCTCCAATCGCGAGGGCGAAGCGCCCTACTACGGGTACTACTTCCGGATCCTGACCCGTCAGGGCGCAGCCGCCCCGGGCGGAGCCAAGGACTTCTTCGAAGGCGGCGTGATGCGCGGCGGATTCGCCATGATCGCCCACCCCGCCCAGCACGGAACCAGCGGGATCATGACCTTCATCGTCGGCCCCGACGGCGTGATCTTCGAGCGTGACCTGGGCCCTCAGACCGCCTCCTCGGTCGCCCTCATCCAGGAGTTCAACCCTGATGCGGATTGGCGCCCGCTCGACTAGCCTCGCGTGAGTCGCCGCCGGTGCAGAGCCGGACACGCACGCCGCTCCGGGCGGCTTCATCGTGCCTTGGCCCGCCTCCCGCTCGAAGACCGACACGCGCGGCCCAATGCACCCCCCGCTTGCCGCAGAGACTCTCTCTTGGAGAGTCTTTGTGTTTTTGCAGTTGAACACGTCTGGTGACCGCCGGTGCTGAGGGACGGAGGCACACCGATACCTCTGGCCCCGGCATCATCGCGCAAGTGGGGACGTGGTCGAACGGATCGACCCAAACCGCTCGCCGGCATTCGCGCTTGCCCCACCCCCCCGGGGCGGGAACAATGAACATGGCCCCTCAGATCGCCGATCCGCATGTTCGCCCGTCCGTCACCGGCCCGGGCGCGTCTTCGCCCTACCCCGAGTTCCCCAAGATCGTGGGCGATGGGTTCACGTTTGACGACGTGCTGCTGCTCCCGCGCTACAGCGACGTGGTGCCCTCCACCGCCGAGACGTCGACGGTGCTCACCCGCACCATCCGCCTGCGCATCCCGCTGGTGTCGGCGCCGATGGACACGGTGACGGAGCACGCCCTGGCGATCGCGCTGGCGCAGGAGGGCGGGCTGGGGATCATCCACCGCAACCTGCCCATCGAGGCCCAGGCCCGCGAGGTGCAGAAGGTCAAGCGCTCGGCCAACGGCGTGATCACCGACCCGCTCACGCTCGCGCCCGCCGACACGGTGGGCAAGGCCCGCCAGCTCATGGCGCGGCACAACGTCTCGGGCTTCCCGATCACCCAGGACGGCGCGCCCAAGGGCCAGGTGCTGGGCATCCTCACGCGGCGCGACCTGAAGTTCGTCGAGGACGAGACCACCACCGTGGGCGAGGTCATGACCTCCAGCGGGCTCATCACCGCGCCCCCCACCACCACGCTCGAGCAGGCCCAGATCATCCTCAACAAGAACAAGGTCGAAAAACTCCTGCTGGTCGACGGCGCGTTCGGGCTCGCCGGGCTCATCACCATGCGCGACATCGACCGCCTCAGCCAGTTCCCCATGGCCAACGTGGACGCGCGCGGACGCCTCCGCTGCGGGGCGGCGGTGGGCGTGGACCAGTACGAGCGGGCCGAGGCCCTGCTCGCCGCCGACGCCGACGTGCTGGTGGTGGACACCAGCCACGGGCACAGCGAGAACGTGCTGCGGACGGTGCGCGAACTCAAGAAGCGGTTCAAGACCGAGGTGATCGCGGGCAACGTGGCCACCGCCGACGGGGCCAAGGCCCTGGCCGACGCGGGTGCCGACGCCGTGAAGGTCGGCATCGGGCCCGGCTCCATCTGCACGACGCGCGTGGTGACGGGCGTGGGCGTGCCGCAGCTCTCGGCGGTCATGAACGTGACCCGCGCGCTGGAGGGCTCGGGCGTGCCGGTGATCGCCGACGGGGGCATCCGCCAGTCGGGCGACATCGCCAAGGCGATCGCCGCGGGGGCCCACGCGGTGATGATGGGCTCGATGTTCGCGGGGCTGGATGAGTCGCCGGGCGAACTGGTGATCCGCCAGGGTCGGCGCTACAAGAGCTATCGCGGCATGGGCAGCGAGGGCGCGATGAAGGCGGGCAGCAGCGACCGCTACCAGCAGCACGCCAGCGCCAGCGCGCCGGGCACCGCGGCCCTCGACCAGGCCGAGCAGGCGCGGACCAACCGCAAGTACGTCCCCGAGGGCGTGGAGGGTCTGGTGGCCTACCGCGGCCCGCTGGCCGAATTCGTCTACCAGATGGTGGGCGGGCTGCGCGCCAGCATGGGCTACTGCGGGTGCAAGTCCATCGAGGAGATCCGCCGCGACGCCCGCTTCATCAAGATCAGCGCGGCGACGGTGGTGGAGAACCACCCCCACGACATCCGGATCACCAAGGAATCACCCAATTACCTGACCAAGGACGGGGCGGGGGAGTAAGGCCCCGCCGGAGCCCCGCCCCGCGACCGTTCTACCCTCCCCCCACATGCCCACGCACCGTCCCCTCCCCACTCCCCCGCGCGTCGGTGTCCGCATCATCGGCACCGGGTCCGCCCTGCCGGCGCGGGTCGTCACCAACGACGACATCGCGTCCATCGTGCAGACCACCGACGAGTGGATCTACCAGCGCACCGGCATCCGCCAGCGGCACGTGTGCGAGCAGGCCAAGGGCGAGGGCAACCTCGACCTGTGCATCCGCAGCCTCCGCACCGCGCTCGAGTCAGCCCGCCTCCGGGCCGACGAGCTGGACCTCATCATCTGCGGCACCATCAGCCAGGACCTGCGCTGCCCCTCCACCGCCTGCATGGTCGCCGGCGCGCTGGGCGCGGGCCGGGCCGCCGCGTGGGACCTGGGCGCCGCCTGCTCCGGGTTCGTTTACGGGCTCAATGTCGCCCACGACCTCATCCGCGGGGGCAACTACCGCCGCATCGGCGTCATCGGCGCCGACACCGTCTCGGCCCTGGTCGACTACACCAACCGCGGCACCTGCATCCTCTTCGGCGACGCCGCCGGCGCCGTCGTGCTCACCGCCACCGACGACCCGACCAAGGGCTGTCTGGCCCAGGCCAACCACGCCAACGGCTCGGCCTGGCCCGACCTGTTCATGCCCGGCGACGAGGCGATGGTCACCGAGGAATATGACCGCGCCAGCGTCCGCCCCATGTGCCTGCAGATGAACGGCAAGGCGGTCTTCAAGTTCGCGGTCGGCACCTTCCAGGAACTCATCGCCGAAACGCTCGAAAAGGCGGGCCTCACCGCCGACCAGGTGGACCTGTTCGTCTGCCACCAGAGCAACGCCCGGATTCTGGAAGCCGCCCGCGAGCGCTTCGGCATCCCCCCCGAGAAGCTCTACATCAACATCGACCGCGTGGGCAACACCAGCGCGGGCTCGGTGCCCTTGTGCTACGACGAACTGGTCCGCGCCGGGCGCGTCCGCGAGGGGATGACGGTCATGTTCGTCGCCTTCGGCGCGGGCCTCACCTGGACCAGCAGCCTGTGGCAGATGTAAGGCCCCGCGCCACGCCCCCCCCGCTACTCCGCTACGCTTGCCCGTCATGACCACCGGTCGCGTCATTCTGTGTCCCGGTCAAGGCGCCCAGGCCGTCGGCATGGGCCTCGCCTGGGCCACCGCCTCGCCCGAGGCCAAGAGCGTCTTTGACCTGGCCGACCGCGTGCTCGCCGGGCAACTCCCCGGGGGCGCGCCCCTCAGCCGCCTGTGCTTTGAGGGCCCGGTCGAGACCCTCAACCGCACCGACGTCGCCCAGGCCGCCATCTACACCGCGGGCATCGCCTCCTGGCGCGGCTGGCTGGCCAAGTCCGGCTTCGGCGACGCCCACGAGGCCAACGTCATCGCCGCCGCGGGGCTCTCGCTGGGTGAGTACACCGCCCTGCACCTGGCCGGCTCGTTCTCGTTTGAAGACGGGCTGAAGCTCGTCGCCCTCCGCGGCCGCGCCATGCAGGACGCGGCGGAGGCCGCCCCCTCGGGCATGGTCGCCCTGATCGGGGCCGACGAAGCCCAGGCCCGGCAGGTGTGCCAGGACGCGCTGGCGGGCCACCCCGCCGACGTGCTGGTGTGCGCCAACTTCAACGCCCCGGGGCAGATCGTCATCAGCGGCAGCAAGAGCGCGTGCGAACGCGCCGCCGCCGCCGACGGGCCGGCCGCCAAGCTCGGCCTGCGGGCCACGCTGCTGGCGGTCGCCGGCGCGTTCCACTCCCCGCTCATGGCCCCCGCCGCCGCCCGCCTGGGCGAGGCCCTGGACAAGACCGCGATCCACGCGCCCCGGGCGGCGGTGATCGCGAACGTAACCGCGCAGGCTCACGAGGCCTCGCCCGCGAGCATCCGCCGGCGTCTGGCCGAGCAGCTCACCGCGCCGGTGCGCTGGGCCCAGAGCTGCGCCCTGCTCGCGGCGTCTCACGCCGGGGCCGAGTTCCACGAACTGGCGCCGGGCAAGACCTTGATGGGCCTGTATCGGCGGATCGACAAGAACGTGAAGGTGACCACCCATGACGAGCCGTAACGCCATCCGGACCGGACTTTGCGCGCTGGTGATCGCGGGCCTGGCCTTCCAGGGCGGCTGCAAGAAAGAGCCGCCGCCCCCGCCCCCGCCTCCCCCGCCCAAGGAGCCGCCGCCCCCGCCGCCCCCGCCGGTGAGCTTCGATCTCATCGCGAAGGAACTGAAGG
>JALHNL010000033.1:21947-30086 GCA_022843545.1 Phycisphaerales bacterium
ACTGAAGGTGGACCCGCGCGTGAGCGTGGCCTCGGGCGTCGAGGTGACCGACCAGCCCTTCGCCCGCGCCGCGATGCAGCTCGCCGACGCAATCGCGCGGGGCGACTCGGGCAAGGCCGGCGCCCTCCTGACCCGCCGGGCCAAGGGCGTGCTGGACGAGCTCGTCTCCTCCGGCGCGTGGGGCGCGTCCACCAAGAGCGTCGAGGCGGTGCGCGTGCTCTTCGCCGCGCCCCCGCTGGGCGGGGTCGACATCGACCGGGCCGGCGCGATCGCGCAGCTCGCCAAGGACAACGAGCGGGCCATCGCGGCCTTCACGCGTGAACTCGAGCTCAGGGGCCTGGCGAACGAAGACCGCCAGCGCCGCGTCGCCGCCTTCGCCGAGACCCTCGCCAAGGCCGCCGAGGCCGCCAAGTTCGAGACCACCAGCGAGGCCCTCGCCGAGCGCCCGCAGATGGTCCTGCTGCTCGCGGTTCAGGACCAGACCGGCGCGTACCTCCTGGGCTGGGGCGGCGTGCCCTCGGGCCAGTCGTGGCTCTTCAGCAACGTGTCCACCATGTCGGCCTTGCGCCCCCGCGCCGCCGACTTCGACGGCATCGGCATGCTCGGCTTCTCCCTGGGCACCGGGCAGGCCGGCGAGAGCGGCACCCCCGCCGGCCCCGGACAACCCGGACAACCCGGTCAGCCGGGCCGTCCCGGCGGGCCCGGCGCGGGCTGAACCTGGCACCGGATCTGGATTGACGTGAGTGACCAACCGACCCGCGCGGGTCAGCAAGAAAGGACGAGCCCTTGACGACCGTGGCGACTCGTGTGGCGTTGGTGACCGGAGCCAGCCGGGGCATCGGCAAGGCGATCGCTCTGCGCCTGGCCAAGGACGGACGGCACGTGGTGCTCTGCTCGCGCACCGAGGGCCCGCTCAACGACCTGAAGCACCAGATCGAGCAGAGCGGGGGCAAGGCCAGCGTCGCCGTCGCCGATGTGAGCGACCCCGCCAGCCTCACCGCCGCCATCGAAGGCACGATCAAGCAGTTTGATCGGCTGGACATCCTGGTCAACAACGCCGGCATCACCAAGGACGGGCTGGTGCTGCGGATGAGCGACGCCGACTGGGACGCGGTCATCAAGACCAACCTCACCAGCGCGTTCGTCGCCACCCGCGCCGCCGCCCGCGCCATGATGAAGAACCGATTCGGGCGCATCGTCAACATCGGCAGCACCAGCGGCGTCGTCGGCAACTCCGGGCAGGCCAACTACGCCGCCGCCAAGGCCGGCCTCATCGGGTTCACCAAGACCATCGCCCGCGAACTGGGCTCCAAGGGCATCACCGCCAACGTCATCGCCCCAGGCTTCATCAGCACCGACATGACCGACGCGATCCCGCCGGAGTACAAGGACAAGATCACCGGCATGATCACCGTCGGCCGCCTGGGCGTGGTCGAGGACATCGCCGCCGCCGCCGCGTATGTCACCGCCGACGACGCCGGTTATCTCACCGGCCAGGTCCTCGTCGTCGACGGCGGCATGACGATGGCGTGATGGGGGTGGGAAGAGGGAAGTGATCAGTGATCAGTGATTAGTGATCACTGAGCGGTGAGATTGCTCGGTCGAAGCGCTGCCTTCGGGGCCGAAGGGCCGAGAGTTCCCTGCCGGGGGTTGAGGAGGCTCGGCGACGAAACCGCCGGCGATCGCCACCCGGACTCTGCACCCCGCAGGGGTGCAATGGGCACGTCTCTGCGGTCAATCGATCAAGTCAACAGAGCACGCTGATCACTGATCACTGATCACTGTTCACTGTTCACTGATCACTGCTCACTTCGTTCAACTTCGCGCTACGCTCGCCCCGTGCTGCTCATCGACGGGTACAACGTGCTGCACGCGATGCTCCCCGGCGCGGGCCCGCGCGTCACGGGCGCCGAGGCGCTGCTGACACTCCTGGACCGCCTGGTCCACTCACGCTACGCCCGCTGGCCCGCGCTGCTGGTCCTTGACGGCGCGCCCGGCCCGCGCTCGCCCGCGCAGGTCGAGCGCATCGCCTCGCTCTTGCACAGCAAAGCCCCGCGCCGCCTCGAGTTCACCGGCCCGGGGCGCGACGCCGATTCGGTTCTGGAGGCCCATCTCCGAGAGGCCGCGGGTGTGCGCCAACTGCTCGTGGTCAGCAGCGACGCCCGCCTCCGTTTGGCCGCGACGCAGCGCGGCGCCGCGTGGATGAGTTCGCCCGCCTTTCTGCGCGAGCTCATCGAGTCCGACACCCGCCGCACCCCCGCGACCAAGGACGCCGGGCTGAGCCTCACCGTCGCGCAGTGGATGGAGTACTTCGGGCTTTCCGGCCCCGCCGCCGACCCGCTGCACGACGCGATCCGCACGGGCGCGCCCGATCGCGTCCCCGTCTCCGCGCCGCCGACCTCGGGCCAAGCGCGATCCGCCATGAGGTCCCCGCCCCCTTCGCCCTCGCCCGCCGACGAAGCGGCGTGGCTGGCCGAGGCGGTGCGGGTCTGGGAGCAGTACGCGGCGAAGTTGGACGCCAAGAAGGGTGTGTGAGGCGGGCGCGGCGCTCGGAGCTAATTCACCAGCGCGCCGCCAAGGGCACGCAGTTCGCAGCCCAGCACCGAACGGGCCGCCTCGCGCCCATCCTCGGTGCCGCACGCTTCCCGCATGAAGCGAAGGAACATCTTGGGGCGGTCGGCCATCTGCGTGCGCACGATCGCCTCGGAGAGCTGATACGCCAGCCGCTGCTCCGGTCCGTGCGCGTGGGAGAACGACCCGCCGGCGAAGTAACGCTCCAGGCTCCGCTCGTCCCAGTACTCGCGATGGTCGCGGATGTCGTTGAGCGTGAGCGACGCGTAGGGCTTGCCGCCCACCGCCTCTTCCATCATCTGGGTGAGCCCTTCCTCGATCCACACCGGAAGGTTCAGATCCGCCAGGACGTGGTGAGTCATCTCGTGCGCGACCACCCACTCCATCGCGAACTTCGCTCCGTCGATGGGCATCGCGATGATCGGCAGCGGCGCCCCGCCGATGTACACCCCGCCCGACGTCGCGAACTCGCCCTCCCGGGGCTGGAACGGGTCGATGAAGGTGTAGTAGTCCTTCTGGCCGGCGAGCGCGACCAGCGCCACCGGGCCCGCGTCGCGCCCCTCGACAAGCCCGCGCAGATAGTGCGGCACGCGCCGCGACGCTGCATCACCAATCGCCGCGAGCCTGGGGGCGATGTTGCCCTCCAGCGGCGCGAGCCCTTCGACATCGGCGTGCCGCCAGCGTCGGTAGTCGCGCTTGAGTTCATCGCGGACGCGATCCAGCCACAGCGCCACCAGCGCCTTGAGGCGGTCGGTGCGCGTCGCCCCGTCCGCGCCGCCCGATTCCGCCCAGGCCATCGCCAGGTCGGCGTTCAAGACCGACAGCCCCCCGTGGCTCCCGAAAAACCCCTGGTGCTCTTCACGCCCAAGCGACAGCAGCGCGCGACCCGCCCGCGGTGACGGAGCAATGCGCTCGCCCAGCAGTCCTCGGAACCAAGACCACACAGCCGCAGTGTACCACGCCACGGCCGTGAGATCGTGCTCAACCGCGCCGGCGCCGCATCGCCACCAGACCGCTCAAAGCCAGCACACCAGCCGCGCCGGGCGTCGGGACGATGATGAAGTCGAGCGTGATCCCCGTCACCGGGCCCACCTGCTGCACCCAGAAGGTGTAGTCGCCCGGGCCCAGCGGAACGCTGAACCCCAGCGAGGCGAAGCCCAGGCTGTCCTGGAACGCCGGGAGCAGGTCCTGCCCCAAATCGCCGGTGCCGAAGAGCGCCAGGCCGCTGTACACCGCGGGGTTCGGGCTGTCCGGGTCGTCGTTGAAGATCGCGCCGGGCATGAACGCGCCGAACGCCACCGGGTCGTCGCTTTCGTACTCCGCCAGGTCAAGGGCGACCAGCGCGCCGCCCGCCGGGATGGTCACCGTGAAAAACTCACGGTCGCCCACCGAAGTGACGAACTGCACGAAGTTGGTGCCGAAGCCCAAGGGGATCGACGTCGGCGCCATCGGGTCGTTCGACAGGTCGCCGCTGATCGACTCAGCGTAAACGAAGGCACCCATGGACGGGGCGGTCATAGCGGCGGCCGCCAGCACGGCGGCTCCCATAACAAAACGGGTGGGCATGATCTCTCTCCTCCTGCACCGGGTCTCCCCGATGTGTGTGTGGAGAAGATACCACCCAAAACCGTCGTTGGCCAGCCTTATCGCCTACGCCCGCTTCGAGCGACCAGCCACCCCAGCCCCACGCCCGCGAAAGCCGAGGGTCCGGGAATCGTCACGAAGTTCAGTCCGATACTGGTGATCGCCCCGATCTGCTGCACCCAGAAGGTGTACTGACCCGCCGGCAGCGGCACCGGGAAGCCCAGAACCGGGAACCCCAGCCCGGCCTGCATGCTCGGGAAGAGGTCCAGCCCCAGTTCGTTTGCTCCGAAGTGCGCCAGCCCGCTGTAGAGCGCGGGGTTGGGAAAGTCCGTGTCGTCGTTGAACACCGCGCCCGGCATGAAGGCCAGGAAAGCCACGGGGTCGTCGCTCTCGTAATCGGTCAGCACCAACTCGGACACCGCCAGCCCCGAGGGGATCGTGACGGTGAAGAAATCCAGATCGCCCAGCGACACCGCGAAGACCACGAAGTTGTCGCCCGCGCCGCCCAGCGTGATGGAGGTCGGCACCAGCCGGTCGCCCGAAATCTCGCCGTCAACCGGCTCGTTATAGACCACGCCCGCGCGCGCGACAGGGGCCGATGCCAAGCCGGCGAACACGCACAAAGAACACAGCCATGACCGAGGCATTCGGCCTCCGGGGTAAAGAGAGTCTTCCTCAACATACACCGCGATGGCCGCGGGCGGTAGGGCAAACTCGGGAAACGGGCGGCCTACCACCGACAATCCGGGGGTGTGCCCGGGCGAGCCCCGTCAGTTCAAACGCTCCAGCGCCTCCAGCCGGCGCTTGTGGACTTCGCGGTCGGGCTCCAGCGCCATGAGGAACTGGATGTGCCGGCGCGCGGTGGCCTTGTCGCCCCGCTTCACAGCGATCGTCGCGGCCAGTTCGCGGTGCGAGGCCTCGTACGGCGCGACGCGCGTGGCCCGCTCGGCCTTGTCCGACGCCTTGTCCAGGTCGCCCCGCCCGTAGTACAGCGCGGCGAGCTGCGCGGCGTACGTGGGCGTGCTCTGCTCGCGCGCGTCGAGCCATTCCAGGTACGGGATCGCCTCGGTGGGCGTGCCCCCCGAGAGCGCCAGCCGGGCCAGATGACGCACGGGCATCGGGTCTACCGGGCGGGCCTTGGCGAACGCCTCCAGCAGCGGGCGCATCTCGGGCCCGGGCTTGGGGTTGGCGGCCAGGGCCTTGCGGACCTTGAGCGCCAGCACCTCCGGATGCCCGGGGAAGCGCGAGAGCCAACGCTCGATCATCTCGGGCGTGGCCTCGTCGCCCAGAGGCTCTTTGGCGCCGCTCGCCTCGTGCTCCTTCTCCGCCTCGGCCCACAGATCGGCCAGACCGGGCACGCCCTCGGGCGGGCGCATGCCCCACGAGGCCACCTGCTTGCCCGCCCAGACCTTGAAGTCCTCCATGAACCGCTCGCGCCCGATCCCCAGCACGGTCTGGAACCCCTGCTCCTCACGCACGCCCTTGGCGTACAGGTCCATCAACTTCAGCGGCGCCTCGCGACCGAAGCGCTCGACCATGTACTCGAACATCCAGTGCCCCTGCGCATAGGCGAGCGCGCGGTCGGTTGGCTTGCGCGGGCGCGTGAAGGCGATGTTGATCTCCGAGAAGTCGAACAGACCGTCCTTCGCCAGCGTCTCGCTGAGCAGCTTCGTCACCCGCATGTCGCGCGGGGCCAGTTCCAGGAACACCGCGTTGGCCTCGGTGAACCAGTGCGGGATTCGGCTGCTCGTGCGCGACAGCCCCACGGTGTGCACGTACTCGTGCCTCACCACCCGCTCCCAGTCGTACGTGCCCTTGTGCCCGCGCCCAGTCCGGGGCGTCTCCATCGCGATCACCGGGCCCGTGCTCGCCGCGATCGTGTGGATCGCCGGCAGCCCCGCGATCCGCACCGCGAACCACTGGTGGTCGGGCATGAGGTCGATCACGGTCTTCTGCGGCGGCGAGTAGTCGAGCGCGCCCAGGCTGTCGCCCGTGACGATCGCGTGCATCCGCTCCAGCACGGGCACCATCTCGCGCGCCAGCAGCGTGTCCACCCCCGGGCGCGAGCGGATGATGAAGTGCTCGCTCTCGGTGCGGTCGTACGTCTGGATCTCGCGCATGAGCTTCAGCGAGTTCTCAACCCGCACGTTGAACGGGTCGAGCGCCGCGGCCTTCTCCAGAGCCTCGATCGCCTCGCGGTCGCGCCCCGACTGCACCTCCAGAAGGCCCAGCTCGGCCGCCGGGGCCGACCAGTGCGGAGCGCGCTGGCGCGCCACCGCGAGCCACTTGGCCGACTGGGCGTACTGCCGCGCGTCCGACATCGCCCGCCCCGCCTCGAAGTACCCCCGCGCCGAACCGGGCGAAAGGCGGTCGTGCTCGTCCAGCAGGGCCTGCGTGGCCACCCAGTCGTAGCGCAGCGCGCTGACCCCGATGGCCCACTCGCGCAGGTCGCGCCGCGCCGGGTAGGCCGCGATCGCCCCCGCCAGCGCCTCCTCCGCCAATTCCGGATCATCCTGGCGCATCATCGCTCGAGCCCGCACGCCCGCCGCCAGGGGGGACTTGGTGCCGATCGGGTGGGCGCCTTCGGGCTCCTCGCCTTCTTCTCCCTCACCCTCATGCTCCGCGTGCTCCGCCGCCATCTCGCTGACGATCTGCGACCGCGGCGTCATCGTCGCGAGCCGGTCGATCAGGCCCGCGATCCGCTCCGCTTCGGGCATATTGAAGCCCGCGACAGCCATGTGGCCCAGCAGCGTCCACGCCTCCGCCGCGCCGGGGTTCAGCGCCAGCGCCTCGCGGATGGAGCCCTGTGCTTCCTCAAAGTTGTCCTTGTCGAAGAGCAGTTCCGCCTCGGCCAGCCGCACGCGCCAATCGAGCGGGTCGGTCTGGCGGGCGCGCCCCAGGAGCGCGATGAGCGTGCGGTGGTCATCCCCCGGCTGCCCTTGGGGCGGGCGGTGCTCAAACAGGATCGCCGCCGCCCGAACCGCTGCGGTGATCTCATCGGCGGTGGCGAGCGTGCCCGCGTTCATCGCGCCAAGCGCCGGCTTGCCGGCCTTGAGCGCGTCGGCCACTCGCCCCAGATCCACAAGCGCCCGCACGCGCACCAGCACCGCCCGCATCGAGCCATCACCCTCAACGACTTTGATCGCCTCGTCGAGTTCGCCGCGCGCCAGATGCGCCTCGGCCCGCGCCAGCGCCGGCGCGCCCGGGTCTCGCAGCGACCCGTCGTCGTACGCGCCGCGATCCAGCGCCGCCCACGCGCGATCCGCCACCTCCCCCAGGTCCTCCGCCGACCACACCCCGTGGCGCAGTCGGATCGCCCGGCGCTCGCCATCGCGCAGCGAGCCCTGACGCAGGCGCGCCTTCACCACCGGGGCCAGATCCTCGTCCTCGAGCGCCGCCGTGGTGGCGGGGTCAAACACGCGCTCGGGCTTGGCCTCGGGCTTGCCGTCCGCAGCCGGCTCGGGGATGGGAACCGCCACGGGCATGGGCGGGTCATCCGCACGCGCCGGCGCGATTGTCACCAAGCACACCGCGGGGCACACCACCAGCCAGCGATAAAGCATGAGCCATCCTTCCCTGAACGGTTCGTGGCCGCAACAACTCCGGATTGTTCGCGCGCCGAGCGTCCCGGTTGCATCGCCCGGACCCTTTGCCCCGGGCCCGCCCGGGCTACCCGATCCGCGCCAGCACCCGCCCCGCCCCCACCGCGTCGCCCGCCGACACGGCCAGTTCACGCACCGTCCCGGCGTGCTGGGCCCGCACGGTGCCCGTCAGGGGCCTTGAGCCCGGCGACCAGACCGCGCTCGCGGCGATCGTGGCCACCGGGTCGTTGACTTTGACCGCATCGCCCACTTTCACGTGCAGCGTCGTGACCACGCCCGCCAGCGGGGCCACCACCTCGCCCTCGCCCGTCGCGCCCAGCCCGTGCCACGCGGGCTTGGGGGGCAGCGGCTCGGGCTTCGCGGGCGCGGGGGCGGACGGCTT
>JALHNL010000034.1 GCA_022843545.1 Phycisphaerales bacterium
GCCCGCGCCGCTCCGCCCGCGAGCAACTTCAGAGCGCCCGCGCCCGCATCGCCGCCCGGCGCGACCGCGCTCGCCAGGGCCGGCGCACCTTCACCGCTGACGCACGCTTCACTTTCGAGCGCGGGCCCGGCCGCGGCGTGCTCATCGCCGTCGGTGTCATCGCGCTCATCGCCGTCGCCGGCGGTGTCACCTCCTTCCGCAAGGTCCGTGAGACCTCCACCGCGTCGGGCGGCCAGCCCAAGGCGCAGTCCAGCCGCACCGTGGCCTATTCCTGGGGCGACGCGACCAGCAAGCCCCCGGCCAAGCCGGCGGGCAAGGCGCAGGGCCAGCCCGTGCTGGTGCTGCGCGAGCCCAGCGCGCTGCTGGAGCCCATGTTCACCGAGTCCAAGCGCGTCATCGACCGTCTCAAGCAGAACGGGCTGACCATCCTGGGCGAGAACGAGGCCGACCGCGTCCGCGCCGACGAGCTCGCCGCCGCCGTGAGGTCGGGCGTGGGCCTGCGCCCGCTGGGCGAGAGCGACGCCGCCGCCGCGGTGCAGGACTGGCTGGTGACGCTGGATGGTCAGACCGCCCCGGCGGTGGTGGTGTGGATGGCCCAGGACCGCGCCCGGCCGGGCGTGCTGTGGTCGTGGGTGGTCACCTCCCGGAGCACGGGCGAGGACGTGAAGGCCGCGGTGCGGGCGGGTGTTGGGGAGTGATCGGGCTGGGGCACCGCCCAGAATCCGAACATGATCTCAAAGGTGCATCCACCGGGCAGGGAAGGCCGAAATCAGCCGCGTACCCTGTCTGCCTTGCCGACGGCGTCGGATGCACGCGCATTGGGCGGTCGGCCCAGCCTCAAAGGACGATCCCCATGAAGATGTTCTCCCGCTTGCTGTGTACCGCCGCCGCCATCTGTACGGGCGCCGGCCTGCTGGCCTCCCCGGCCTCGGCCTCCGAACTGAAGTACAAGTTCGAGAAGGGCCAGACGCTCAAGTACCGCGTCACCAACGAAACCGTCGCCGACATGGACATGGGCGGCCAGCAGATGAAGCAGAACGTCATCCTCAGCACCGACCTGAGCATGATGGTCAAGGAAGTCGCGGAGGACGGCTCGGCCACGTTCGAGGCCAAGTACACCGCGGCCAAGCTGGACATGGACTCCCCGATGGGCAAGATGAACTTTGACTCCTCCAAGAAGGAGGGCAACTCGCCCATGCTCGAGACCATGGGCGGCATGATCGACAAGCCCTTCACCCTCGTGCTCGCCAGCAGCGGTCAGGTCAAGGAGATCAAGGGCCTGGCCGAGGCCATGGGCGCCGCCGCCGGCATGGGCGAGATGTTCGGCGAGGAGCAGATGAAGGCCACCTTCGAGCAGGCGTTCTACGTCCTGCCCGACGGGTCCGCCGAGGCCGGCAAGTCCTGGATGCGCGAGAGCAAGCAGGGCCCCATGAAGTTCGAGAACACCTACACCCTCAAGAGCATGGACGGCGGCATCGCCACCATCGAGGGCGTGGGCAAGATCACCCTGACCGAGAAGGAGCAGATGGGCATGACCCTCGAACTCAAGGAGTCCGAGGCCAAGTCCACCATCACCTTCGACGCCGGCAAGGGCCTGCTCACCAAGTCCGTGGGCACCGGCAACTTCACCATGGCGATGTCCGGCCAGGGCATGACCATGTCCACCAAGGCCAGCACCAAGACCACCACCGAGCGCATCGACTGATCCCCGGGCCCACGGGCCCGCGAATCACGAGATCACCCGCCGCCCCGGCCCCGCGCCGGGGCGGTTCGTTTTTGCGCTCGCCGCGATCAGCGTTCGCCCTGCTCCATCCGCTGCGCCGGCTCGCCCTCGCCCATCGGCGCCGCGTCCACCAGCCGCGCCGTCACGATGCGCACGGGCTTCAGCGGCCGCTCCGACGACCCCGACTCCACCGGCGCCCGCGCGATCTTGAGCACCACGTCCATCCCCGAGGTCACCTCGCCGAACGCGGCGTACTGCCCGTCCAGCGCGGCCGCCTCGCGCCGCGAGAGCGCGATGAAGAACTGCGAGCCCCCGCTGTTCACCTCGCGCGGCTGGCGCGCCAGGCTCACCACGCCGTAGTCATGCTTGAGCGGGCTGTTCTCCAGCGGGACTTCAAAGCCCGGCCCGCCCTCGCCCGCCCCCGAGGGGTCGCCCGCCTGCACCAGGAACGGCTCGCCCGCCACCGGCCCGGTCGCCACCGTGCGGTGGAAGGTCAGCCCGTCATAGAAGCCGTCGGCGACCAGCGTCCGGAAGGTCCACGCGGTGTTGGGCGCCGCGTCGGGGCGGAGGCGGAGGGTCACCTTGCCCGCATCGGTCTCCAGAACCACGTCTTGGCTCACATACGCCCGCCAGCCCGAAAACACCCGCTTGGGCTGCCGGGACGCGGGCCAGACCACGCGCGGCAAGCGCGGCTGGCGCTCGTCCAGCGCCGCGCGGGCCGGCGGGATCATGGGCTGCAGAACCACCGGCGCGCCAACCTTTCGATCGCCCACGCGCAGTTGGACGAAGTGGACCTTGGGCTCGGCCGGCTGGCGCAGCGACGGGAAGAGCACGCCTAGGTCGGCCTCGCCCGGGGCCACGGGCTCGCTGGCTGTGGGGCGGTCCGAGGCGCCGGCGTACAGGTCCAGCATGGGCTGGCCCACCGCGTCCTCGGGGAGCATCACGCTCATGGCGATCGGCGCACGCAGAGGGTGATACACCCGCGCGGGCGTCACCTGGGCCCACACGCTCCCGCTCGCGAGACACCACACCAGCCACCCGGTGGCCAAATTCAATCGCAACGACATGAGTGCCTCTGCTCCGTGCCCCCGGGCCGGGCTTGCTGCCCGCTACTCGACCTTACTCGGGCGGGTTCGCCGAGGTGGGCGTGTTCGCCGGGTTGGCGTTGTCGATCTGACGCCACGCGGCGGAGACCGCCACGCCGGCGTTCGCATCGCCGCTGGTGCGCGGCAGCAGCTCGCGCACGCGCCCGTTGTCCTGGTACCAGAACACCGCCATGTCCGCGTTCAGCACGTTGGCGCCGACCTGGTGGTTGTAGTCATTGACCGAGGCCAGCCCGTCGGAGACGAGCCCGACGAACGGCGAGAGCCGGCTGATGTTCAGACGCTGACCGGGGACGTACGCGCCGCGATACTGGAAGTTCGCCAGCACGCTGCCAAAGGAATCGGCCCACAGCGCGCCCTGCTGCGCCAGCGGGTTCTCGCCCTTGTGCGACGGGCAGTAGTACACGTTGGGGCCCGGCAGATAGCCGCGGTCGTGCAGAAGGCCCAGCCCGTCCCAGTCGTTCTGAGACTCGCCCAGACGCAGCATGATCATGCGCTCGGGGTTGCTCGCGCCGGGCGTGTTCTTGGCGAACACGGTCTGCGGCAGTTCATCGCGATGGTCGCCGGAGAACATCTGCAGCCCAAGCCCGATCTGCCGGACGTTGCTGCTGCACACCACCTTGCGCGTGGCTTCTCGGACGCCCGCGAGGCTCGGGAGCATGATGCCCACGAGGATCGCGATCACCGTGATCGAAACCAGCACATCCAGGAGCGTGAAGGCTCGGCGAACTGAGAAAGCACCGACCACCCGGGCGCGACGCGACCCGATGCACTTCCCGGTATGAACGACTGGCCTGCCCAAGTCGGGCCCCCAATGTCATCCGATCTGAGTGAACCTTGGATGACTGTATCGCGCTCCGGGTACGCCGGCCATGACTTATCGACCAATTCGTGGCAGGTGTGCAACTCGATGGGCTATAAGCTGTTTACCTGACTACCTAGGTGTGCGGACAAATCCGTCCAATCGCACGCAACACCCTGTCCCGCCGATACGTATTCTGCCATACCGCGAGTTCTCGCGGGGGCGCGAGAGCGTACCGTGAGAGCGTCCTCGAGGGCGTTCGAATGGCCGCTTCGCCGGAAAACCAGGCTGTGGACATGGCGCTGATGCAGGGCGTTGCGCGCGGTGACGCCGAAGCCATCCAGCGCCTGTATGACCGGTTCTCGTCGTTGGTCTATCGAATGGCTTATCAGGTCCTTCCATCCCGTGATGACGCCGAAGACGCCGTGCAGGAGGTCTTCGTGCGGCTGTGGCGCACGGCGGGGCGGTACGACCCTTCGCGGGCGGCGCTGGTGACGTGGGTGATGCTGATCACGCGGCGGTTCCTGGTGGATCGCCTGCGGCGTGCCCGCTCGGCGCTGAAGCCGGCGGTGCTGGACGAGAAGATCACGGTGCCCGCGCCCGAGCACGAGGTGATCGCCTCGCAGGACAAGCGTGAGCGATTCAAGGGGCTCATGAGCAAGATCGACCGGTTGCCGGCGTTGCAGAAGACGGTGGTGACCCGGGCGTATCTGAACGGACAAACACTGCGGCAGATCGGCGAAGAGCTGAACACGCCGCTGGGAACGATTAAGTCGGCCCTCAGTCGCGCGCTGGTGCGGTTGCGCGAGACGGAGACGGAAGGGATGGCCACATGACGATCAAGGACCTGATTGACCTCGCCCCCGCCTATGCGCTCAAGACGCTCGACGAGCGCCAGGACGCGGACTTCACCGCGGCGCTCGACCGTGCGCCCCGGCACATCCAGGCGCTGGTGTGGGATGTGATCACCCGCACGCTCGCGGGCATCGAGGGCACCCTGCCCGCCGTGCAGCGCGCGCTCGCGCTGCGCCCGCGCACGCTGGGCCTGGTCGCCGCGGCCATCGCCGGCGAGAAGATCGGCGAGCCCCAGACCGCGGGCGCTTCGCCCATCGTCGGTCGCATCCAGCCCCCGCGCCGCACCGTCAACCCGCTGTGGCGGGCCGCCGCCATCGGCTGCGCCGCCGCCGCCGTGCTCATGGGCGTGGTGTGGGTCCAGATGCGCCAGGAGTACGCCGCGCTCGACAACGTCTTCACCAGCAACATGCTGTCGGAGAAGTTCCAGCGCGACTTCGGCGACGCCTTCGAGTCGCGCCTGTTCAGCGCTTCCACCAAGTTCGTGCAGTTCGCCGCGGGTGACGCTGCGGCCCCGGGCAAGGCCGTGCTGATCATCGGCGAGGGCGGCTCGGCCCAGCTTCTGTGCCGCGACCTGCCCAAGAACGCCGCGGGCTACCAGCTCGCCGTGGTCGACTCCCAGGGCCGCGTCGAGCGCGTCCTTTCCACCTTCCGCGGCGGCGAGCAGCGCGCGGTGGTGTCGGTTGACGGCCTGCCCGACCTGGCCGGTGCCCGGCTGGCCATCCTGCCGGTGGGCGAGGACAAGGCCCTGCTCACCAGCACCAACGCCTGATCTCCTCTTGGTTTGAATTCCCTCCACAGCGCCGCGCCCCGCGCGGCGTTCTTCGTTTCGGGTCCGCGCGGGCGGTACGCTTGGGCATGAAGCCCCTCGCGATGACCGCCTCGGCCCTGCTGCTCGCCCTCGCCGGCTGCGCCGCGTCCGACAAGCCGCCCGCCGATCCCTCGACCCTGGCCCGCGATCGGGACAAGTCGCTGGGCGACCGCGAGAGCGCGGTCGACGCGCTGTGGGCGCGGCGCGACCAGGGGCGCGAGCAGGCCCGCGAGGAACTCAAGCGGATCGCCTGGACGGCCGGGCAGCCCGCCGCGCTGCGCATCCGCGCCATCGACCATCTCGCCGGCGACACCGCCGACGAGAGCAACGCCGACACCCGGGCGATGCTGCGCCTGCTGCTGCCCACCGAGAGCAACACCGCCGTGCGCGACCACGTGTGCGGGCTGGCGGCCGAGCGCGGCTGGACCGAGATGACCCCGGCCATCGTGCGATCATGGGCCAAGCCCGACATCACCAAGCCCGACGCCAAGCGTCCCGAGCGGGCCGCGCTCGAAACGCTGCACCCCGGGCGGCCGGTCGAAGAGGTCGTGTGGGAGGTCTTCAGCACCCCGGTGGCCGCGGGCCTGCCCCCGCAGGAGGCCGACCGGCAGGGCAAAGCGCGGACCGCCGCGTGGGAATTGCTGGCGCGGATCGACCCCGACGGCGCGGCCCGCCAGCGCCTGCTCGCGGGCGCCGCGCCCTCGGGCGCCGACCCCACGCTCAGCACCGCCGCGCTGGTGTCGAGCGAACTGCGCTGCGTCCCCGTCACTGCGGAACAACTGCGATGGGCCGAGCGGCTCCGCGAGTTCGACAACCCGCAGGACGGCCCGCGTCGGCGTGCGTGGTGGGAGCAGACCCGCGCCGCGGTGGCGGGGCTGAATGCCGCGAGCACCGGGCAACTCATGCTGCGTCACATGGAGCCGATCCGCTGGGCGTCCAGGTACCAGCCGGACTGGCTGGGGATGTCGCGCGAGCAACTGCTGGGTCTGCTTCGCGAGCGCCTGGCGGGGCGCGAGGTCATCCGCCGCACCGCCGAGGGGGCCGAAAACACGCCCAAGTTCTCCGAGTCCCTGGCCGACAACCGCGAGCGCCTCTCGTGGGGCGACCTGCTGACGATCCTGGTGATCGACGAGGCGATCCGCGCGCCGGGCGTCGCCCCCGCCTGGGGCGAGCAGATCCAGCGCGACCACCGCGATTCGAGCACCGAGTACGGCGGCGTGCTGGAGAGCGACGACGCGGCCACGGACGTGCAGGGGGTGGGCCGGCCCGCGCGGGTCTTCCGCGCGGTGCTCTACCCGCCGCGCCCGACCCAGCGCTTCGGCGATGAGCGGTTCGTGGCGTCCGACGACATGCTGTCCCACGGCGGGTGGGGTCTGGCCCACTACCACTTCCACGCCAAGGAGTTGAACAACCGGACCTACGCCGGGCCGGGGATGGGCGACATGGAGTACGCCGGGGCGCAGGGGCGGGCGTGCCTGGTGATCACGCCGCTGGGGGACGGGCGGGTGGACGTGGACTACTACCAGAGCACCGGGGGTGTGGAAGCGCGTGTGGACCTGGGCACTTTGCAGGTGGGCACGCCCGGATAAACTGCCGAGGTTCACACTCTCCGGGCAACGGATGCAATGACCCCGAGGGCCTGTCTACATTCCGAAGGCCCCCCTCCCGACCCTGACCGGTCCTCGGCGGCGTACAGCGGGGCGGTCGTGGAACCGGCATGAACGAGGCGCACGAGCCCATCGCGACGCCCGCCACTCCCGGCCTCCCTCCCGCGCCCCCGAGGTCGCCAGGCGACCCCACCCTGTCGCGCAAGGACTTTGAACGCTTGTTCGCCGAATCGCACAGTTCGCTGTGGCTCCTGGCGGCGGGGCTGGTTCACGTGCGGAGCGACGCGGATGACGTGGTCCAGGAGGCCGCGCTCCAAGCCACCCGCAGGCTGCAGGAGTTCAGGCCCGGGACCAACTTCCGGGCGTGGATGGCCCAGTTCGTGCGGTTCGTCGCGGCGAACCAGAATCGCTCGCGACGGCGGGATCAGCGCCGCACCCCGATCGACGAGAACGGCGTGACGGCGCCCGTCGCCCGCGCCGGCGCGGGCGAGGCCTGGCCCATCGACCGGCACGGGGGGCTGGTGGCGGGGCAGTCGGCGTTTGACGATAAGGTGGTGCGGGCGCTGAAGGAGGTGCAGCCGGTCGCCCGGGCCTGCCTGCTGCTCAGAGTGGTGGCCGGGTTGCCGTTCAAGGAGGTGGCGACGCTGCTGGACATCCCCGAGGGCACCGCGATGAGCCACGTGTTCCGGGCGCGGGTCGCTTTGCAGAAGACCCTGCGGCCCGGAGCGGACGCATCGCCTGAGCCCCAAACCCCATCCAAGGACCATCCGAAATCTGAATCACCATGAGCCCGGACCCGTCCCATCCCGAAGCCCAGTTCGCCGAGATCGAGGCGTACCTCGCCGGCGCGATGGCGGGGGCGGACCGCGCCCGCTTCGAGGCTCGGCTCGCGGGCGATGAGGCCCTGCGCGGGCTTGTGGATGCGCAGCGGAGCATGGACGCGGCCTTGCGTGCAGCCTTTGCCCCGCCCGTCGCCCCGGCCCTCGCGGCGATCACCGGCGCGGCCGCGAGCAAGGGCGTGGCGGCGTGGCTGCTGTCGGGCACGGGCCTGGTCACCATCGCGGGCGCGGTGGCCGTCGCGGTGGGGGTGATCTTCGGGGTCCGCGCGCTGGTGGGTCCGCCCGCCCCGGCGGACGATCTGTTCACCCGGGTCACCGCGCCGGGCTTCGTGCCCACGCTCGTGCAGTCCGACCCGGAGCAACTGGCCATCGTGCTTAGCGACAAGATGGGGCACACGGTGAGGCTGCGCACGTCGCCGCGGGTGCGCTTCGTGGGGCTGCACTCGGGCGTGATCGACGGCGCGCCCCTCCGCGTGGCGGTGATCGCCGATCTTGACGGCCGAGCCGCGGTGCTGCTCATCGAGCCGGGCACGGGCGAGGCCAGCGCGGTCGCGCCCGCCGGTGTGCGGATGCACACAGGGCGGGCGGGGTCGCTGCGCATGGTCGAACTCTCGCCGCTGGCGGAGCCGGTGTTGATCCCGCTGGTGACCGCGGATTGAGGATGGGGGGCCGCGGCTCAGGCGCGGCGGGCGGGCGAGGGCGTGATGAGCGCGGTGCACTTGGGGCAGGCCATGCCGCGATCCTTGATCGCCAGGCCGGTCAGATCATGCCCGCAGGTCATGCAGCGCGGCTTGTCGAGTTTGGAAGCGACGCGGCTGACCGCCACCGCCGCCGCGGCGATCGCCGTGCCCACCGCCGGGACCCAACCGCCGCCGATGATCGCGGCGGTGGCCATGGCCGCGGCCAGGATGCCGAACGTCCAGACCACCGCCCGGGCGCGGATGCGACCCAGGAAGGTGCGGCCCGAGTCCACAAAGTCCAGAACCTGGCGCGAAGCCGAGACCGGCTTGGTGGGCTGAGCGGGGGTGGTCGGCGTGGTGTCGGAGGGGGAGGTGGTCACAGATGGGCTCACTGGCTTACATCGGACGATAGGCGTCGATCATCTTCCTCAGCCCATAAGGATCGGGCGCGGCGGGCACAACGATTTCCTGTCCGCCCTCGCTGGCGTTGGAAATGGTCATTCTCCCTACCCCCAGAACCCGCTGCCAGAAGGTCTGCTCGATGGAAATCTCCTGGATCGTGCGGTGGAGGCACTCCACGGTGGTCTTGGAGAGGATTCCTCGCGACATGATCACCCGCTTGGTGGTGATCGTCAGACGCTCGCTCCAGGCTTCGATCTTCCACCCGATGAGGATCAGGATGCACAGCCCGCCCACACCCGCGGCCACCATCGACCACGTCTGCTGCTTGGTGTAGCCCAGGTAGCCCGCGGCGATCGCGCTCGCCACCAGCATGAACGTCACGAACACCGCCGAGAGCGGGCGGTTGCGGAACATCGCCCCCGGCACCAGCCTCACCGTCTGCTCCGGGCCCGCCGCCGGCGGCAGCCCCAGCGACGAAGCGCGGTCAGGGTGGGCCGTCGCGGCGGCATGAGCAGGCGCGCCCGGGCCGCGGTACACGTTCACGTCCCCGCACGCGGGGCAGGTCACCTTCGCACCCGGCGCGGGCGACTCGAGCGTGAAGGGGCGGTCGCACTTGTCACAAGTGAGCGTGACGCTGGGCATGAAGTCAGGGTAGCCGGATGGCGGCGGTCAACCGACGCGCTCGGCCTTGGGGTTCCGCGAGAGCAACTGGGTGAGCGCGTCGATCGGGTCCACGCCCTCGAAGAGCACGCCGTGGACCGACGCGGTGATCGGCATCTCCACGCGGTACTGGCGGGCCAGGTCCATCACCGAGCGGGTGGTGGCCACGCCCTCGACCACGCTGCGCGTGCGGCGCAGGTGCTCGGCGAGGGTGACCCCGCGCCCCAGGGCCTCGCCGCAGGTGCGGTTGCGGCCTTCGGGCGAGAAGCACGACGTGGCCAGGTCGCCCACGCCGGCGATGCCAAAGAAGGTCTCGGCGCTGGCGCCCATGGCCACGCCCAGGCGGGTGATCTCCGCCAGCCCGCGGGCCAGCAGCGCGCTCTTGGCGTTGTTGCCGGCGCGGAGGCCGTCGAGCATGCCGGCGGCGATGGCGATGACGTTCTTCATCGCGCCGGCGAGTTCAACCCCGCGCAGGTCGGGCGAGGTGTAGACACGCAGATAGCGGGTGGTGAACAGGTCCTGCACGCGGTCGCGGAAGGCTTCGTCATCGGACGCGGCCACCATCGTCGCCGGCAGGCAGCGGGCCAGTTCGCTGGCGATGGTGGGGCCCGAGAGCGCGGCGAGCGGGCGCGGGCGGGCGTCAGGATCGTCGCGCAGACCCTCGCTCAGAATCTGCGTCGGACGGAGCAGCGTGCCGTTCTCAATCCCCTTGGAGACCGACACCACGCCCGCTCCGCGGGGCACCAGCCGGGCCACCGCCTCCCAGGCCTCGCGCGCCACCTGCACCGGCACGGCGTACACCACCAGGTCAGCGCCCGAAAGCGCCTCCTCGGCGTTCATGGCGACGGTCACGCTCTCGGGCAGTTGCATCCCCGGCAAACGGTCGGAGCGGCGCGTCTGTGCCAGCATCGCCATCTCCGCGTCGCCCTTGCCCCACACGCGGACGTGCGGGCGGGGCAGCCCGGCGCGGGTGCGGTCGCCGCTCTCGGGGTCGGCCAGGATCGACGCGCAGACCAGCCCCATCTGCCCCGCGCCGATGATCGCCACGGTGGGGCGGGCGGGGTCGGCGGCGGCGGGCTTCTTGCGGGGCATGGGGGGTGTAAACCGGGCAAGGCGGCAAACGGGGCAAACGCGGCCAACAAGAGCAGAGTGGGGGAGAGTTCGGCGTGAACTGTTCGCCGGCGCACTCACGGCTGGTTCGGCACTCGTGCTTGCTTGCGTCCTTCCTTCCTTACCTCTTTCTCCTCACCACGCACCACGCACCACGCACCACGCACCACGCACCACGCACCACGCACCCCCCTCACGCCTCCAGCGCGCTGAAGCGGGAGCCGGAGAGGCGGATCTTGCGGTTGCTGGTGGCGCGGGGCAGGAAGGGGATGACCGCGAGGATCAGGGCCACGACCGCGACGTTGCTCACCAGCATCACCAGCGTGGGCGACATGGCGAAGAAGTTGTAGTACACCAGCACGGTGTTCACGAGCACCAGCACCAGGCTCAGCGGGATCATCGCCTGCCAGCCCATCTGCATCACCTGGTCAAACCGCAGACGCGGGAGCGACCAGCGGATCACCATCATGAAGCAGATCAGCAGCACCACCTTGCCGAACAGCACGGCGAACTTCGCCAGCACCGCCAGAAGGCCCACGTCCTCGGCGCGGAGCAGCGGGATGTCCACCCACGGCAGCAGCGTCCACCCGCCCAGGAACAGCACCGCGAAGATCGCGCTGTTGGTCGCCATGTGGGTGTACTCGGCCAGGAAGAAGAGCCCGAACCGCATCGACGAGTACTCGGTGTGGTACCCGCCCACCAGTTCGCTCTCGCACTCGGCGTTGTCGAACGGCGCGCGGTTGCACTCCGCCAGGATGCAGATGAAGAAGATCACGCCCACCAAGGGCTGCGCGAAGATCAGCCAGCCGTGCTCGAGCTGGTAGTCCAGCACCGCCGTGGGCAGCAGCGTGCCGGTGACCAGGAGGACCGACAGGATCGAGAGGCCCATCGGGATTTCGTACGACAGCATCTGGCTGCTGGCGCGAAGCCCGCCCAGGAAGGAGTACTTGTTGTTGCTGGCCCACGAGCCCAGCACCACGCCGTAGATGCCCAGCGAGGCGACCGCGAGCAGGTAGACCAGGCCGATGTTGATGTTGGCGCCGATGACCTGGACGGTCTCGAGCGGGATGTCCCAGTTGAGCAGCGGGATCGTGAAGCCGCCGAAGCGGAACTCGCCGCCCCAGGGCACGATCGCGAAGCCGATGAGCGCGGGGATGACGATGATGGCCGGCGCGAGCATGAAGAGGACCTTGTCGGCCTTGGGCGGCGTCCAGTCCTCCTTGAGCATCATCTTGATGCCGTCGGCCAGCGATTGGCCCAGCCCCCAGAACCCGAACCCGCGGGTGAGCTTCTTGAGCAGGGGCAGCCCCAGATCAAAGCCCGTGCGGTTGGGGCCCACCCGGTCCTGCATCCAGGCGGAGATCTTCCGCTCCAGATAGATCGAGATGCCGGCCATCACCAGCAGCACATGCACCACGATCAGGATCGTGATGACCGAGACGATGAACTGGGCGTTGAACCATTCTGGGCGTGGCATGAGGTCGGCATGGTATCCGGTTCGGGCTTGGGTAGCCCGGCGTTCGGCCCCGTGGCGGCCCGCATCCGCCCGCCCCCCGCGCCCGCCGACCCCGTCTGCCATCTTGGCACCCGGCCCGCCCATCCCTTCCCTCGTCGGCACTAAACAGGCCCCGAAACCCGCCCGTTTCTTGACCGCGGTCCGGACAGCCGTCAGGCACGCCTCTTGCCCATGCCCCGTCGGATGGTCGCCCTGCGCACCCAGTTCGCCCCTCACCCCCAGCACCCCGCCGAGGCTCTCGGTTCGGGCGGGGGGGCCTGCCGGCTGAACCTGCTGCTCTCGTGCGCCACGTGGAAGGACGACACCTGGGCCGACGCCCTGCCCCGGCTGCTTGAGCCGATGGGGGTCACGTCGGTTCGGGCGCGGTCCGCCCGCGAGGCGGAGCGGGTGATCCGCCACGGGCCGGTGCACATCGCGGTGGTGGACCTGGGTCTGCCCCTGGAAGGCGCCGGCGCGCCCGAGGCCGAGGAGGCCGGGCAGCGCGTGCTGGACCTGCTTCACCGCCTTCAGCAGCCCCCGCCCACGGTGGTAGTGCGCTCGCCCCGGATGACCCGCGACACGCAGCGCGACCTCTCGGCCGCGCTGAAGTGGGGCGCCTTCGCGGTGGTGGATCGCCACGCGGCGGACCTGGAGTTGATGCTCGAGATCATGCAGCGCTGCCTGAACAAGTTCTATCACAACCGCTGGCCGCAGGGGCCGGCGACCGCCTGAGTTCACCCATGGGCCGCGGGCAAGCGTCCGCCGGCCTGTCATTCATCGGAGAAAGCGACATGCCTCCCAAGACCGCGTCCGCCCCCAAGCCCTCGACCGCTTCCAGCACCTCCTTCCGCCCGCTGCACGACAAGCTGCTCGTGCGCCGCGACACCGCGCAGGACCGCACCGAGAGCGGGCTGTACCTCCCCGAGAAGGCCAAGGAGACCCCCAAGCTGGGCACCGTGGTGGCCGTGGGCACCGGCACGCTCAACAAGGACACCGGTCACCTCACCCCGCTGAGCGTGAAGAAGGGCGACCGCGTGCTCTTCACGTCCTACGCCGGCACCGAGATCAAGCTCAACGGCGACGAGTACCTCGTGATGAGCGAGGACGAGATCCTGGCCGTCGTCGAAGGGTAAAGGCCTTCACCACGGAGGCGCAGAGGCGCGGAGCCAGCACGGAGAACGACCGCGCCGTGCCGTGTTCCAGCCCCTCTCCGTGCAGTCTCCGTGACTTGGTGTCTCTGTGGTTCAAGCCCCGCTCACCCCAATCAACATTCACACCTCAGCAAGGAAAACAAATCATGGCTGCGAAGCAAATCACGTTTGATACCGAAGCGCGCGAGAAGATCCTGGCCGGCGTCAAGAAACTGGCACGGGCAGTGAAGGTGACGTTGGGGCCGAGCGGCCGCGTCGTCGTCCTGCAGAAGTCCTTCGGCGCGCCCACCGTCACCAAGGACGGCGTCACCGTCGCCAAGGAGATCGAGGTCGAGGACGCGCTCGAGAACATGGGCGCCCAGCTCGTGAAGGAAGTCGCCAGCAAGACCTCCAAGGACGCGGGCGACGGCACCACCACCGCCACCATCTACGCCGAGGCCATCTTCCAGGAGGGCCTCAAGAACATCACCGCCGGCGCCAATCCCTACGAGATCAAGCGCGGCATCGACCAGGCCGTCGCCGCCATCACCGACGACCTCAAGCGCATGTCCAAGAAGGTCGACTCCTCCAAGGAGATCGCCCAGGTCGGCACCTGCTCCGCCAACCAGGACGCCGAGATCGGCCAGATCATCGCCGACGCGATGGACAAGGTCGGCAAGGACGGCGTCATCACCGTCGAAGAGGGCAAGAGCCTGACCACCGAGGTCGAGCTCCTCGAAGGCATGCAGTTCGACAAGGGCTTCCTCTCGCCCCACTTCGTGACCAATCTGGCCACGATGGAGTGCGTGCTCGACAAGCCCTACATCCTCATCTTCGAGAAGAAGATCACCAGCGCCAAGGACCTGCTCCCCATCCTCGGCAAGATCGCCGAGTCGGGCAGCAGCCTGCTCATCATCGCCGAGGACCTCGAGGGCGAGGCCCTGGCCACCCTGGTGGTCAACAAGATCCGCGGCGTGCTGAAGATCTGCGCCGTCAAGGCCCCGGGCTTCGGCGACCGCCGCAAGGAGATGCTGGGCGACCTGGCCACCCTCACCGGCGGCAAGGCCGTGATGGAGGAGCTGGGCATCGAGCTCGACAAGCTCGAGCTGTCGGATCTGGGCCGCGCCGCCAAGGTCACGATCGACAAGGACAACACCACGATCGTCGAGGGCGCGGGCAAGAGCGAGGACATCAAGGCCCGCATCGACCAGATCCGCCACCAGATCCAGACCACCACCAGCGACTATGACCGCGAGAAGCTCGAAGAGCGCCTCGCCAAGCTCGCCGGCGGCGTCGCCCAGATCAACGTGGGCGCGGCCACCGAGGTCGAGATGAAGGAGAAGAAGGCCCGCGTCGAGGACGCGCTGCACGCCTGCCGCGCGGCCGTCGAAGAGGGCATCCTCCCCGGCGGCGGCACCTCCGTCATCCGCGCCCGCAAGGCGCTGGAGAAGGCCAAGAAGTCCGCCCGCGGCGACGAGCGCATCGGCATCGACATCGTCTACCGCGCCGTCAGCGCGCCGATCAAGCAGATCGCCGCCAACTGCGGGCTCGACGGGTCCATCATCGCCAGCAAGGTCGAAGAGTCCGACCAGACCAACTTCGGCTTCAACGCCCTCACCCACGAGTACGGCGACCTCATGAAGATGGGCGTCATCGTCCCGACCAAGGTGGAGCGCGTGGCCCTGCAGAACGCGGCGAGCATCGCGGCGCTGCTGCTGACCACCGATGCGGCGGTGGTGGAGATCAAGGAGAAGAAGTCCAAGTCGCCCGCGGGTGCGGGGGCTGGGATGGATGACATGGATTATTGAGCAAAAAGCAGCGCAGCAAGGGTCAACGCCGTTGCTGCGCATTATTCGCTATGTTAAGTGAGTACCCTCGTTTCAGTGTTGGCAGTCTCATTCATGCCAGGTTTCGGGTGCTGAGAGAGTTTGCACCCGGAGGCATGGGCATTGTTGTTGAAGTTGAACGCATACCAAATAATGATCGTTTGGCGCTAAAGTACTGCCGGTATCGCGACGACGAGCACAGGCATCGTTTTGCTCGTGAGGTACGAGCAATGCAGCGAATCGACCACCCAAATGTAATGCCGGTTGTCGTGCAGCACGTATCGCATGAACCTCCTTACTTCGTAATGCCGCTCGCTAAGCACTCTTTGGAAGCCGAGATTCCCCGCTTATCCGCTAGTGAGCCGGACGCCCTTGCTGCGTTTGCCGACATTTGTTGCGGGATGCAAGCCATTCACGGGTCAGGGTCGGTCCATCGAGATGTTAAACCCTCGAACGTACTTAGGCTGCACGACGAACGACTGGTCGTTGGGGATCTTGGGCTAGCAAAGTTTCAGCAGCGAGATACCGCAGTACTCACAAACAGGCATCAGGTTCTAGGTACGGACGCATACGCTGCTCCGGAGCAGCGACTTCCCGACGGTAGTCGATCGGCAGATGTGCGAACAGACATTTATCAGCTTGGAAAGACACTATATCACTTGCTTTCGGGCTTGTCCCCCGCCGTATTGGAATTCAATCGTGTGACTCCGGGGTTGCGGCACATTATTCGAAAATGTACGCATGAAGATCCCGGCGACAGGTATCAAAGTGTTGGCCAAGTACTCGATGCGATTAATCTGTATATGGCGGCAACTAAGCCAGATGCTGATGCGATCGCCCTATTTCAGGCGGAGCTTCCAAGGGTCCGAGATCGATTGAAGCGTGCCGCGATTACACCGGATGACTGCGTACGTTTGTTGGGGCTCTTGATGGCTGTTGATGAAGCGCACAATGACTCGTTCGCTGTTATGCTGGAGTCATGTGAAGATGGCCTGTTATCTGAGCTGTGCGCCAAGTGCTCGCGTGATATGTACGAAGTTGTCAGGCGGTACCTTGTGTATATCAACAAAACTCTGGCACAAAGGACGTTTGAGTACGCAGATACAGTGTCAAGAGTTCTTCGAGTGGTCTTTGCGGCTAGCACAAACACGGAGTGTCAAGTGCTTGCCCTGCAAGGTGTGTTGATAGTTGCGGTAGACAAGAACCGCTATGCCAGCATGGATTGCTTTGACGCGATGCTGAAGACGGTCCGCGACGATGCGTTGGCATCGCAAATTGCAGAAATGCTCAAGCATCATGAACAGCGATATCGCGGGCTTGCCAATCGGGTGCCTGGGGTTCATCTACACAAGTGCATCAGGCATGTGCGGGATGGACTGGTGCGCCAACAAGGAGCATCGAGATGACCGGGAGGTGTCCAAAGTGCGGCCAGTTTGTATACCGACTTATCTACCACAGCGTAGATGCCTCATCGCTCACAAGTCCGGTCACCTGGAGGGCGATCACTTTGCAGTGTCCCCACTGCTACACCGTGCTTGGCGCTCAATTGGACCCGATCGCGATTAAGTCGGATACCGTCCGGGAGACCGCTGCCGAAGTGAAGCGGCAGCTGCGTTAGATGTGATCTCCGGTGGGCGGGTGGGCAGATGGCCCCGTAGTCCACCCCAGCCGCGTGCCCTTGAAGCCCCGTGCTCTGACGGGACCTCAATGCCCCCGCAAGTGCTGAAGGCATCAAAGTCGACCGAAGGCCGTCGACTCTGACACCACGTGCAGTTGTCGTTAGACTTCAACGTATGTCCAAGAAGATCACTGTTCGGGTCTCCGACAAGCCCGCCATCACCGTTGAGCGTCGAGCTATCCGCGAGAGAAAGATCGTCTACGTGATCTGTGCCTCCAAGCCGCTTCCTTATCCCGACGGCAGGTCTCGCGTTGTTTACATCGGACGAACGGAACGAGGAGTTCGTCGAGTCGCCGACAGTATTGCTGGAAAGGCTGAGAAGTTCCTCGGCCAGCGGGGAGTGAGCAAGCTCGAAGCTTTCATCCTGAGGCCCGCCGCTCGACAAAGCGTCCGGTCATGGGAGGACCTTGAGAAAGACCTGCTGATTACGTTCCGCTCGCTTTACCACCGCGAACCGCTCGGAAACACCTTGGGCAAGAAGATGAAGCGAGCCCACCTCAGTGGCCGCTTCAGTCGATCGCGACTTGAGGGCATCCTGGAGCGATTCGGTAAAGTGCCGTCATGACTCGTAGGTTCGGTCGTGGTAGGTGGCCCCGAAGTCCGGCTTCCGTGCCCCGTGACCCTGAGCTCCCTTGTTCAGACGGGACCTCAATGTCCCCGTGCGAGCGTCCGCGACCTTGGAGTCGACTGAAGACCGCCGGCATCGATGCGGCGAGCCCGGGTTCGTTGACGGTCCGCCCCCTCGCCAGCCCGGCGCCCCCCGTCCGCGGCGCGAGGATCCGGGTCGGTGTGCAGGTGACCCTCGTCAGCGCGGGGCGCACCCGGAACATCGCCCAAAAGACCCGCGACAGTCACGCGTTGAGCCTTGTCATCGCCGCGATGACAAGGGCTAACGCTTCCCTGACGAGGCCTGAAACGCCGATTTCTGGCGGGTTTTGGGCATCGGCCCAGCCGCCGAACCGGGCCGAGCCACCTGGTTATGGGTCCACCCTCCACCCTCCACCCCCCACCCCCCACCCCCCACCCCCCGGCAGGTGGCCCCAAAGTCCGACCACCTCCCTGCCATTGAAGTCCCGCGCTCTGACGGGACTTCAATGCTCCCGTTCAAGACTAGAAGACATCGAAGTCGGCTGAAGACAGCCGACTTCGATGCCAGGTGCCGGGCGCGCCCGCGGTCGTTTCGTGACGATGACTCACCTCACCGGCAACGGAATCCCCGAAGACGCCGAGATGTTCTCCGCTCGCGACCGCATGGTGCCATAGCGCGGATGAAACTCCACGCCCCGCTGAAGGAAGTGACGCATGGCTTGACGCAGGAACGCGTCCCCGCCCGGAACCAAAGCGAGCTGCTGCGCGGCAAACCGATCCGCGGCCCGTTCGTCACTGGTCGACAATGCGATGTGGCCAAACTCATGAACGAAGTAGAAGTGGCCGACGCCCGGCCAAATGGCATTGGATCGCGCAGCGACGACCGGGCAGTAAAAGATCCCTTGCGGCGTGGCGATCGCGATGTCGCCCCTGGTGGCGTCGCAGTTCGCAACCACAGGAACACTGGCAAGCATCCCCGTCGGCCGCCACGCACCATTCGGATACGCGGCTACCACGGCTTCATCCGCAGGATCACTCCAGCCCCGGCCCGTGTGCCCCATGGCGGAGTAGCCCGGCGCCCCGATTCGCGCCGGATCGATCGAGAGCGACGAATCGGCCGCCGCTGGCTGATAGTTCCAGTTGAACGACTCGCAACCTGCCGCCAATAGTATGAGGGCGCACAAACCGCTCGGCAGCACGCGTCGCCACGACATGTTAAGGCGCAGCATCTCGTAGACCTCCTGGGCCGCGAAAATAACCGATACCACCTTGCATGTCAATGTCGCATGGTCAAGCTGGCGCGAAACGCTCGATCGGTCTATATCAGCCACTCCCGAGGCAGCTGGCCCCAAGTCCAACCCCCGTGCCCTTGAAGCCCCATGCCCCGACGGGACTTCAATGCACCCGTGCAAGAGTCCAAGACTCTGAAGTCGTCTGAAGACCCCCGACTTCGATCCCACGTGCCACCGTCCAGCCACACCTCCACACCATCGGATATGCTCTCTCCTGAGATGCCCGTGAGCGAGAAAGAGCTTGTGCTCTTCTGCGACGAATCCGTGAGTGACGGAGCGTATTCTTCAAACTTCTACGGGGGCTTGCTGGTCGGCGGCTCACAGATCCACGCGGTCACTCAGCGATTGGCATCGGTGAAAGCCGCGCAGAACATTCTCGCCGAGGCCAAGTGGCAGAGGGTCACCGACAACTACTTGGGCAAGTACATCTCTCTGATGGACGCGTTCTTCGACGAGGTCTCCGCGGGGCGCGTCAAGGTCCGGATCATGTTCCGCCAGAACGCCCGCAAGCCCACGGGCCTGACGCAGATGCAGGTCGAGCAGTCCTTCTTCATTCTCTACTACCAGTTCATCAAGCATGCCTTCGGGTTCGCGTTCATGCCCGCGCACTCGGGGCCGGTGCGGCTGCGGGCGTACTTCGATCAGTTCCCGGACACCGGCGAGCAGGTCGCGAGGTTCAAGGGGTACATCTTGGGCCTGAACGCCTCAACCGCGTTCCAGAAGGCTCGGCTCTCGATCGCTCCCGAAGACCTCACCGAGGTGCGCTCCCATGAGCACCCGCTGCTGCAATGCCTGGACATCGTGCTCGGATCGATGGCCTTCCGCCTGAACGACCTCCACAATGCGATCCCGGCAGGCCAGAGGAAGCGTGGCAAGCGGACCATCGCCAAGGATAAGCTGTACAAGCACATCCTCGGCCGTGTTCGCGCCCTGCACCCGAACTTCAACATCGGCATAACCACGGGCGGCGGCCTGGAGGGGACGTGGTCCAAGCCGTACCGCCACTGGGCGTTCGTGCCCAGCGACCACGACTACGACAAGTCGCTCACCAAGGGCCAAAAATAAAGAAGGCCCACCAATCCTACTGAGTACCCTACGCGGAGCGTGGGGCTTCGGACGGGCAGGCCTGTCTAATTATGCTATCGGGCAGGCCGAAGGTCAACTCCAATCGCCGTTATAGACGCCAAATGGCTTGCGTGGGGCCGTTGATGCCCGCCGTTCTGGATGCACAGTCTGTGTTCTCCTCTGGCGAGCACGTTGCACGCCCGGAGGGCAGCTGGCCCCCAAGTCCACCCAACCCCCGTGCCCTTGAAGCCCCATGCCCTGACGGGGCTTCAATGCTCCCGTGCAAGCGTCCAAGACTTCGAAGTCGTCTCAAGACCGCCGACATCGATGCCACGTGCCACCCCCCGCCTCTCACCCCCACTTCAGTCCACGATGAACAGCCGGGCCCCGTCGCGTGTGGAGGAGCGGTGCTCGCCGTCGCCGTCGCCGGCGATCCAGGTCTGGCCGGCGCGGGTGACGAAGACCCGCCCGTCTTTGAGCCGCGTCTGGATCTCCCCTTCCAGCACGTGCACCACGTGGCCTTTGGCGCACCAGTGGTCCGCGGCGTACCCCGGCGCGTACTCGACCAGGCGCACACGCAGGGCCCCGACCTGCACGGTGCGCCACCACGCCGTGCCGGCCCCTTCGGGGCCCGCGCGGTGCTCGGTCTGGGCGACCGCTTGCCAGTCGATGGCGGTGAACGGAACGGAGTCGATGTTCATGCGGGCCAGCCCTCCCGGAGCCGCGGGGCCCCGGGCCGCAGCGTACCCGCCCGGATCGCGTCCGTGCGGCCGCGCTCAGCCGGATCGCTTGCCGCGGGCGGCCTTCTTCTTCCGCACCGCGGTCTTGCGCTCCGCGATGTGCGAGGGCTCCACGCGGCTGCCGCCGTGCGACGTGCTGGTGGGTGTCCGCGTCTTGCCGCCGGCGGGGTTGGTGGTGGTGCGCTGACCGATGGGTTTGGTTTTGCGTGTCATGGCACGCTCCTGGTGGGGGTGGGCCCCGAAGGATGGTAGATGGGCGCGGCGCACGGTCTGAGCAAGAACTTCACCCGGAGGGACTTGCCTGACCACCGATTGGGGTGTACCTTCACCGTGAGCCGCCAAGGTCCGAGAGGGCCCGGGCGGAAGGGCGTATACCGCCGTTCACCTTCGGAGCGAGAGAGTGTCCTTCACCCGGTGAGGGCAAGGGCTGTGTTCGCCTCTTTCGTCACGGGTCAATGGACCCACTTCCGGAGGTTCAGAGAGATGCTCACTCGCTTCGCTGCTTCGTTCTCGTCCCGGTCCGCGTTCGCCGCCGCCGCTGTGCTCGCGCTGGCGGGGGCCGCGACGGCCAATGTCGTCTTCACCACCGGCGTCGGGGGCGCGGTGGGGGGCGGCCAGGGCCTGAACGCCAACCGCTTCATGGCTCAGCCCTTCCGGCTGCTGCAACCCACCGACGTCACCGCGCTCTCGTGGGAGATCTCGGGCAACACCGGCGACGGCGTGATGTCGATCGTCGAGATCTTCTCGCCGGGCGTCTTCAACAACACCACGCAGGCCTACACCGACCCCGCCCGTGTCCGCGCCACCGGCCTGTACACCTCCACGGCCGGGCCCGCGGTGGACCGCACCGTCACCTTCGCCGCGCCCACGCGCCTGCGCGAGGGGTGGTACGCCGCTGTGGTCACCGGCGGCTCGGCGACGAACATGAACGTGCAGGGGTACGCGACGGTGGCCGCGGGCGTCACGCCCGCCTACTCCGGGATCGCGGGGGGCTCGGGGTCCTTCACCTCGGCCAAGCCCGACGTGAACGTCTTCGGGACCGTCCCCGTCATCGCCCCCGACCCGGCGGTGTTCGCGTACGAGAGCGCCAGCCGCGCGTCCAACTTCAGTTCGACCGGCTTCGTGAGTTCCACGTTGTTCTTCGGGACGCGCTTCGAGGTGACCACGCCCACCCTGCTGACGGAGATGGGCGCGATGGTGGGCCTGGGGGGCGGCTCGCTCTTCGCGGCGGTGGTGCGGCTCTCGGGCCCGGGGGCGAACCCCTCGACGACGGACCTCTCGCAGGACGTGGTGGCGTCGGCCCTGTTTGACGCTTCGGGCCCGCTGTCGGACCGCTCGGCGGTGCTCGACACCCCTGCGCTGATGACGCCCGGGTCGTACGCGGTGGTGATCGGAACGGGGCTGTTCGGGGCCAATGGCTCGGCGCAGATCCCGCAGTTTCTGGACCTGGTCACGCCCGGCGCGTCCAACTTCGTGCGCGCCACCAGTTCCGTCAACTTCTGGTCGGCGAGCAACCAGGCTCCGCGGCTGTTCGTGAACGGCGTGGTGCCCGCGCCGGGCTCGGCGGCCCTGCTGCTGCCGCTGGCGGGGCTGGCTCTGAGGCGCCGGCGCGGCGCTTCGGCCCGGTGATCAGCCGGGAGGGCCGGCTCGGGCGCGGGCGGTGCGTGTGATGGCGGGGCGGCAGGGCCGCCCCCCCCGCGCCGCGCGCTCACTTCGCCGAGCTGGCGCTCTTGATCTCGTCGCCTTCCCCGTCGCCGCCTTGCTCGGCCTCGTCGGAGGGGCCGCTGGCGGCGGGGGTCACCTTCATCTGCACCTTGACCACCTTGTTGGGCTTGGCCTCGAGGATGGTGAAGGTCATCTGCTCGTGGGAGAACTGCTCGCCGGCGCTGGGGATCTTGCCCAGCGTGGTGGTGACGAAGCCGCCGACGGTGTCGTAGTCGTCGCTCGGGGGGATCTGCACGCCCAGGGGCTCGATGAGCCCGTTGACGTCGATGATCCGCGCCGCGGCGTCCAGGTCGGCGCTCTGGTCCTCCATCTTCAGCACCACGTCGGGCGTCTCGGCGGTGGGGGCCTCGTACTCGTCCTGGATGTCGCCGAAGACTTCCTCGACGATGTCCTCGATGGTGACCAGGCCGGCGGTGCCGCCGTATTCGTCGAGCACGACCGCGATGTGGACCTTCTTCTGGATCAGGTCCTTCATGAGGTCGTTGACGGTCTTGGTCTCGGGGACGAACAGGGGCGGGCGGAGGATGGCGCGGAGGTCGAAGGAGCGGCCCACGCCGCGGACGCCGTCGCCCGCCAGCCAGTGCATGAGGTCCTTGACGTAGAAGATGCCCACGACGTGGTCGAGGGTGCCGTCATAGACGGGAATGCGCGAGTGCCCGATGGTCTTGATGAGCTTGGTGACCGCGCCCAGGTCGTTGGTGAGCTCGATCGCCTCGACCTGCGTGCGCGGGGTCATGATCTGGGCGACGGTGCGGTCGCGGAAGCCCACGACCGCCTCGATCATCTCGCGCTCCTGCCCGTCGATCGCGCCCGAGGCCTCGCCCTCCTCGATCACGTGCAGGATCTCCTGCTCGATCTGCTGCTCCGCGTCGCGCCGCTCCACCCCCGCCAGCCGGCGGACCACCTCGTCGATGAACGACGCGGCGGTGTGCAGGGGCGAGAGGGCCCGCTCGATGACGCGGATGAGCAGGGCGCGGGCGTTGATCAGGCGGGGCGCGGCGTGGGCCGCGATGCTCATGGGCAGCGCGACCGTGAACGTCCACAGGACCAGCACGCAGATGGTCAGGCCCAGTGCGGCGTCGGGCCAGCCCGGCGCGTCGGCCCCGCGGATCTGCCGCAGCCAGTCCATCGTGGCGATCACGACGGCCAGGTCGCAGGCGATCTTGAGCAGGCCCACCGCCCGGGCGTGGGCGGGGGAGTCGTCCAAGATGCGGGTGATGCGCCGCCGACGCGACTCGCGACCCGATCGCCCGGCCAGGTCCTCCACCGGCGCCCGCGAGGCGGTGGTCAGGGCCAGGTACAGCGAGGCCAGCAGGCAGCTCGCCGCGACCCCCACGAGCGCGATCCATGGCGCGGCCAGGCCCATCAGCGGCCCTCCCGCGCCGGCGTCGGCGACTGGCTCTGTCCGGATGCGGCGGCGTACACCGCGCCAACCCCGATGGCGGTGAGCACCTCGTCCTCGCGCTCGTGCATCCGGGCCGCCTCGGCGGGGTCGTGGTCGTCGTGCCCCAGGCAGTGCAGCAGCCCGTGGACGACGTAGAGCAGCAGTTCCTTCTCCGGAGCATGACCCCGGGCCTGCGCCACGCGCCGGGCCACATCCAGGCACACGAACAGGTCCGTGTCCAAGTCGCCCGCTTCCCCCAGGTTGAAGGTCAGCACGTCGGTGGTGGTCGGGTCGTGGCTGAACCGGCCGTGAAGGTCGGCCATCTCGGCGTCGTCCACCACCCGCACGCGGACTTCCCCCCGGGGCGCGAGCGACCGTGCGGCCAGCGCGGCGTGCCGCTGGAGCCAGTCGAGGTCGTGCGCCCTCAACCGTCCGGTGGCGTCGGCCACCTCAACCCTGACCGCGAGGTCGGGCGATGACGAGGGGGCACGTCCTGTGTCCGGCAGGTCCATGGGTGGGCGAGCCCGGCGGGCCGAAGCCGCGGGTCGAAGTGAATGGTACTCCCACCGCGCCGCGCGGCCATCAAGTGGGCACCATTCGAATACCTAGGTATGTCGCTACTCCAGCGGCCTCGTCTCGACCCCCGCCAACTGGGCCAGCCGGCGAGAAAAGGCCTTGAGGAAGCGGGCTTCGCGTTCGGAGCCGGAGGGGCCATCGAGGTCGCAGCGCACGGTTATCGGGCGTGCGCCGCGGGCGTCGGGCTCCGCCCGCCAATCCAGGGCCACCGCCACGGTGCCGTCAGCGTCGCTGATCGACCGCACCTGGTACACCCGGCACCACGGGGAGAGCGCGGTGTAGGACGTGCCCATGAGCGAGGCTCTGACCACGGCCATCTCGCCGTCGTCGAGAGCGGCGTAGAGGGCGGCGTCGACATCGTCCCAGTCGGCGGTGACCTCCCGGGCCACGCCTTCGCCTCGGATCTGGCTATCGAACTCCGCGCCCGATTCGGATGCACAGCCCGAAAGCAGCGTGGCGCCCGCAAGACAGGCCCAGACCGAGCCCCGTCGGCGGGACTTCCTAGGATTGCGGGCCGAAGCGGAACGGACGGCGGGTTGGAAGAGGCGGAGGTTCATCGCTTGGAAATCGTGGTCAAATTGCCGGCGGGCCCGGCGCGGATGGCCGTGCTGGGGTCTGCGGATCGTAACCTGAAATTGATCCGTGAGGGCACGGGCGTGCGCGTAAGTTCGCGCGCGGGGGATATCCGCCTCTCGGGCGACCGTCACCAGGTGGCGGCGGCGCGGCTGGCGCTGGAGCGCCTGGGCGAGGCGGCGGACCGGGACGAGGCGCTGGATCGCCCGGCGGTGCTGGACCTGATCGCGCGGAGCATCTCGCAGGTTGAAGCCGAGATGGACGGGCGCGCCGGCGGGGCCAGCGAGCACTGGTCTTTGGCCACCGACGGGCCGCCGTGGACCGACCGGCTGGATGTGTACGTGCGCGGGCAGTCCATCCGTGCACGCACCGAGAACCAGCAGGTTTACCTGGACGCCATCCGCGACAATGACGTGGTTTTCGGGATCGGGCCGGCGGGCACGGGCAAGACCTACCTCGCGGTGGCCTGCGCCGTCCATCTGCTCAAGATCGGGCGGATCAAGAAGATCATCCTGGCCCGGCCGGCGGTGGAGGCGGGGGAGAAGCTGGGCTTCTTGCCCGGCGACCTGCAGGCCAAGGTGAACCCCTATCTGCGCCCGCTCTTCGACGCGCTGAACGACATGATGGACTTCAACACCATCAAGCGGTTCATGCTCAGCGACGTGGTGGAGGTGGTGCCGCTGGCCTACATGCGCGGGCGGACGCTCAACCGTTCGGTGATCATCCTGGACGAGGCCCAGAACACCACCCGGGGACAGATGAAGATGTTCCTGACCCGGATGGGTGAGGCCAGCAAGGTGATCATCAACGGCGACACCACCCAGATCGACCTGCCCGACCCCTCCGAGAGCGGTCTGGTGGACGCGGCGCGGGTGCTGCGGCGGGTGAACGGGCTCGCGATGGTGACCTTTGGCGAGGCGGACATCGTCCGCAACCCCATGGTGCAGAAGATCGTGGAGGCCTACGCCCGGTTTGAGACCGGTCCGGCGCGGCCGCGGGGGGGAGGGATGGCCGGAAAATCCGAACCTATACTTAACAGATCGGGTGAAGAACAGAGCGTCCCGCCGCAGACCGGGGCGTGAAGGGCCGATACCGTTGGAGTCTGGAGACAGCCCCCGCTCGGTTCGAGCGGGAGTGGGTGTTGAACGGGGCGTCGCGTGATGGCGTCCCGGACTATGGATGCACGCATCGACCAGATCGGCATGGACGGCGGGATGAGCGACCCGGGACCGGGTGCGCGCGGCCGGGTAGCGTCTTGGCTGGTGGGGTCGCCGCGCGCGGTGCTGGCGCTGGTGATTCTGCTGGGTCTGGGCGTGGTGGTGGGCGGTCTTCTGCTCTGGCGCCGGGATGCGGAGCGTCTGGCGGTGGGCCAGGTGATGAACGAGACCCGTGCGGCGCGGGTGAGCTTTGACCTGGTGGACCGGACGGCGACGGAAAGCGACCGGCAGCTGGCGCGAAGCCGGGCCCCCCGGGTGTATGTGGCCGACGAGCAGTTGTTTGCGGACCTGCGGACCTCGCTGAAGAACCTGCCCCGGGCGGTGGCGGAGGCGGCGAGCCTGGACCAGGTGACGCCCGCGCTGCAGGAGCAGTTCCGCCTGACGGGCGGCGCGCTGGCTGAACTGAAGCGGCTGGCGGCGGATGAGGAGGAACTGGCGGCGTACGGGGCGCGGGTGGACGAGTTTGAGGCGCAGCTGCGGATGCGGCCGATCGTGGACGTGGAGACGTACCAGCTCCAGCAGCTTGCGGCGTCGCAGTTCATCGAGATCCGGAGCGGGCGCAGCGGGGCGGTGGATGGGATGACGCTGCAGTCGTCGAGCCTGGCGACGCAGGGGGGGCGTGGGGCGCAGCGGTCGCTGGAGACCGCGGCGGCGGAAGCGGAGCCCTCGGGCGAACTTCGCGGCGTGCTGGTGGCGCGGCTGCGGTTCATCGACCGCCCGACGTATCGCTACGACGAAGCGGCGACTTTGGCGCGGCAGGACGAGATGGCGAAGCTCACCAGCGAGCGGCGGGTGAGGTTCGCGACGGGGCAGGTGATCTACACCCGCGGGGAAACGCTCACGAGCGACAAACTGGCGTGGGCGCAAGCGGAGCGGGGGGCGTATCGCGAGTCTCTTCGGCCCTGGCAGCGCGGCTTGCTCGACCTGGGGGCCGCGTCGCTGGGCTTGCTGGCGGCGGTGGGCTTCGGCGCGGTGGCGGGCACGTTCTCGACGCTGATGCTGGCCAGGCCGCGGAGGCTGCTGCTGACCACCAGCCTGTTCGCGCTGATGGTGCTGGGCGCGACGGTGGCGTCGTACTTTGATCCGACGCTGACGCTGCCGGCGATCGCGGTGGCGGCGGCGATGCTGACGATGCTCATCGCGGTGGCGGAGGATCGGCGGACGGCGCTGGGGCTGGGGATCCTGCTGGCGCTGGTGTGCGCGCTGGGGGTTCACGCGTCGCTGGAGAGCGCGTGCGTGGTGATGTGCGGGGTGGCGCTGATCGCCTGGCGGCTGCGCGAGATCCGGCGGCGCGCCAGCCTGGTGGGGGCGGCGCTGTGGGCGGCGATCGCGGTGGCGGGGGCCAACATGCTGCTGGGCATCCTGACGCGCCCGGTGATCGACCCGGCGATCCAGCAGTTGCTGGCGGAGTCGATCATCAGCGGGGTGGGCATCCTGCTGGTGGGCTTCGTGGTTTTGGGGACCTTGCCGATCATCGAGCGCGTGCTGGGCGTGACAACGGGGCTGACGCTGATCGAACTGCGCGACCCCTCGCACCCGCTCCTGCGGCAACTGCAGCAGCGCGCCCCGGGCACGTACAACCACTCGATCAACGTGGCGGTGCTGGCTGAGGCGGCGGCGGAGGCGGTGGGGGCCAGCGGGCTGCTGGCGTACGTGGGCGCGCTCTACCACGACGTGGGCAAGATGAACAAGCCCGACTACTTCGTCGAGAACCAGTCGGGCGGCGTGAACCGGCACGACAAGCTCACCCCGGCGATGAGCCTGCTCATCATCGTGGGGCACGTGCGCGACGGGATCGAACTGGCCCAGCAGCACCGGCTGCCCAGGCCCCTGCACCACTTCATCGAGGCTCACCACGGCACCACGCTGGTCGAGTACTTCTATCACCGCGCCCGGCGGGCGGCGGAGAGCGGCGGGGCGAGCGGCGGCGCGGGCGGCGTGGCGCGGGCGATGCCGCAGGAAGTGGAGTATCGCTACCCGGGTCCGCGGCCGCGGAGCAAGGAAGTGGCGATCGTGATGATCTGCGACGCGTCGGAGAGCGCGGTGAGGACGCTGCCCGAGGCGACGCCGGCGAAGATCGACTCGGTGGTCCGCGCGATCGCGCAGAAGCGGCTGATGGACGGGCAGTTTGACGAGTGCGACCTGACGCTGCGGGAGCTCAACCTGATCGTGGAGGCGGTGTCGCGCACGCTGGCGTCGTTCCACCATCAGCGGATCACGTACCCCGAGGCTCCGAGGACGGGGGCCATCGCGATGCGCCAGCCCGAGCCGGCGGCGCGGGTGTGAGGGGCGGCGGGCGGGGGCGGCCAGGCTGAGCAATCGAACTCGCGCTTGAGACCCGGGCATCGGTCGGGGGTGGTCGGTGTGCGCGGCGTCATGGGCGGTACACGTTGCCCAGATTGGCGGGCACCGGCCCCCGGCGGGCTGGCGTGGGGCGAGGACAGATCGCACGATTGGGTGGCGGGCGAGCGGCCCGCGGTTAACCGAGTCCCCTGCGTTGACCCCGCGGCGGAGTTGCCTCCCCGCCGCGGGGCTCTTTTTCTTGGGCGGGTCGTTACACTACGGGCGTGGGCAAACACGACGCGTCATCCGGTCAGACGTCTGGGGTCGGGCAGCCCGCGCGGGCGCACCGCGCGATCTTTCCGGGGTCGTTTGACCCGGTGACGTTCGGGCATCTGGACGTGATCCGGCGCGGGCGGCGGCTGTTTGACGAGTTGATCGTGGCGGTGGGCCGCAACCCTGGCAAGGACGAACTGTTCTCGTTCGAGGAGCGGGTGGCGATGCTCCGCGAACTGCTGAGCGAGATGGTGCGGAGCGAGCCCGACGCGGCGCCGGTGAGGGTCGAGGCGTTTGCGGGGCTGACGGTGGACTTCGCGCGGCGCGTGGAGGCGTCGGTGCTGCTGCGGGGCATCCGCAACCTTTCGGACCTGCAGAACGAAGTGCAGCAGGCGGTGACCAACCGCGAGGTGGCGAGTCTGGAAACCGTCTTCGTGGTGGCGGGTCAGTCGTTCGCGTACACCAGTTCGTCGCTCATCAAGCAGCTCACGGCGATGGGCAAGACGCTGGCGCCGTTGAGCGGGATGGTGCCGCCGCTGGTGGTGAGGGAACTGGAGCGCAAGAAGCGCGAGGGGCACCCGGTGCTGGCGCGGCTGATGTCGATGACGGGGGAGGAGTAGCGCCGCGCGGCATGCCGGACCGGCGTCTAGAACACGGGCTCGGGGGTCATCATCTGCGAGGCGAGGTGGTCGAGCACCGTGGCGTAGGCCACGTTGGCGTCGAGTTGGCGTTCGCTCTCGCGGCAGAGGTCGATGGTGCGGATGGCGGCGAGGGCCTGTTCGCCCCCGCGGGGCACCAGGGCCCGGGCGCGCTCGGCGAGGAAGCCCAGGAGACGCTTGGTCCACAGCCGGTTGGCGGCGTCCTTGCTCGCCTCGGGGCGGCTCTTGACGGCGGCCTCAACCCGGGCCTCGACCTGCTTGGCGAGCGCGGAGCCCAGGGCCGGCGCGGGGCGGCCCGCGGCGATCAGGTCGAGCATGGGCGAGAGCTCGGCATGCCAGGCGAACAGGCCGTGCTCGATCGCGGAGAGGGCCGCGCCGGGTGAGCCCTTGGCGTACCAGATGGTCCAGTCGCGCTGCTCGGCGGGCAGGTCGGCGCCCTTGGCGTGGAGGACCTGCATGAGTTCGGCGGGTGCGAGCGGGGAGAAGGCGACGCGCTGGCAGCGGCTGCGGATGGTGGGGAGCAGGCGCGGCTCGACGGCGGTGACGAGGATCACCGCGGTGCCCTCGGGCGGCTCTTCGAGGGTCTTGAGCATCGTGTTCTGGCCGGTGGGGTCGATGAGTTCGGCCTCGTCGACGATGAAGACCTTGCCCACGGGCGAGGGGACGGTGACGGCGCGGGTGCGGACCAGCGGCTCGAGGAGGAACTGCTCGAGCACGGCCTTGGCGATGTTGGTCTGCTTCTGGCGGCGGACGTTGTCTTCGCGGCTGTGGGAGGCGAGTTCCTTGGTGACCACGTGCAGGTCGGGGTGAGCGCCGTGGCGGAGCAGGTCGGCGAGCGGCGCGTGCTGGGGGTGGCCCGGCGGGGGCAGGAGCAGTTCGGCGGCGAAGGCGAGGGCGGCGGTGAACTTGCCCACGCCCGGCTCGCCCGCGAAGACCCAGGCGTGGTGCACGCGCCCGGAGGCGACGGC
>JALHNL010000035.1 GCA_022843545.1 Phycisphaerales bacterium
CCCGCTGCCCCCGATGCCGGCTCAGGCCCCCGCACCCGCGGCGGTCGCGCCGGCCCCCGCTCCTGCGGGCCCGTCGGTGTTCACGACGCCCGCGCGTCCCGCGCCCGCGCCGATCCCCGAGAACCTGCCCCCGGGCTGGTATCCGGTGACGATGATCGACCTCATGTACGGCACCGATCCGCAGCCGGTGAGCCTGGCTCGCCTGCGTGAGACGGTGGTGACGCTGGGCGTGGCGTTCGGCGGCGGGCTGACGGGCCTGGAAGAGCGGTCGCGCTCCGTTGAACTGCGGATCAGCGAGATCGGCACCGGCGAGTACAACCGCATCGATGCGGCGGGCATCCGCGTGATCACCCAGACCCTGGTCCGCGAGTTCGAGAACTCGGGCGTGATCGGCGTCGCGGTGTTGCCCGACCCTGACCAGATCGAGATCTCCGGGCCGCCGGCGGACCTGCGCAAGGCTGGCGACACCACGCTGCGTCTGTTCGCGTTCGTGGGCATCGTCAACGAGATCCGCTCGGTGGCGGTGGACCAGATCGACCCGTCGCGCAACCGCATCAACCCCGACACGCGGTTCCACAACCGGCTGCGGGCCAATGCACCGCTTCGCAAGGGCGACGTGCTGGACCGCAACAAGCTGGACGAGTATGTGGCCCGCAACAGCCGCCACCCCGGCCGGCGCGTGGACGTGTCGGTGTCGGCCTCGGGTCAGGAGCAGGGCGGCGCGGCTCTGGACTTCCTGGTGAGCGAGACGTACGACCCGTGGATCTTCAAGGACTTCAAGCCCTGGATCGTCTACTTCCAGTTGTCCAACACCGGCACGGGCGAGACCAACGAGCTGCGCCAGCGGTTCGGGTTCCTGCACACGAACCTGACGGACAACGACGACATCCTGCAGGTGGACTACACCACCGCGGGCTTCACCGACTCGCACGCGGTCAGCGCGTCGTACGACTTCCAGATCGTCGATCGCCTGCGGATGAAGGTCTTCGCGGGTTATAACTACTTCCAGGCCTCCGACGTCGGTCAGCAGCTGCTCAACTTCGACGGCCAGGGCATCAACCTCGGCGCCGAGGTGGCCTGGGAGTTCGCCTACTGGCAGAGCACGTTCTTCGACCTCGTCGGCGGCATGCGCTACGAGTACTCGGAGGCCAACCGCGAACTGCCGGGGCCCGACCAGGACGGCAAGGGCAACTTCATCGTGCCCTCGATTGGCGTTCGCGCCGAGCGGCGCACCGACGCTTCGGACTTCAACGGGTCGGTGATGCTGGAGTACTACGGCGGGCTGGGCAACGACGAGGTTGACCTGCAGGACCTGGGCCGCCTTGACCCCGACAGCGACTGGCCGATGCTGAAGTTCGACTTCGGCGGGTCGTTCTACATCGAGCCGCTGCTGTTCCCGACCGCCTTCAACGAGGGCCAGGCCACCGAGGGCTCGGTGCTGGCCAACGAGTTCTTCTTCAATCTCCGCGGGCAGTACGCCTTCGACAACCGCGTCATCCCGACTGTGGAGCAGACCATGGGCGGCTTTGCCACCGTCCGCGGCTACGAAGAGTCGCTGCTGGCGGGCGACTCGGCGGTCGTGCTGACCGGCGAGTATCGCCTGCACATCCCGCCGCTGCTGGGCTACGCGGGCCCCGAGGACCGGGGCGCACCCGGGGACTTCCGGTTCCGCCCGACGGAGCCGTGGGGCTCGGCGGACTGGGACCTGATCTTCCGCGGGTTCATGGATATGGGGCGTGTCGTGAACTCGGATCGCAAGGTGTTCGAGCAGGACGAGACGCTTATCGGAGCCGGTCTGGGCCTGGAACTGCAGGTTCTTCGGTACCTGAACGCCCGTGTGGACTGGGGTTTTGTGCTCCAGGACCTGGAACTGCCGGGAGAAGACGTGGAAGTGGGCGACAACCGCTTGCACTTTGTCGTGACGGTGTCATTCTGATGGGGGCAAAGCCCCAAGTCGGCGCGATGTAAACCCTTCTGGTTATCAGACTTACGTGTTGAGAGAGACCTTCCGCGGCTGATCACCGCGTGCATTGTGGAGTACCGGCCATGGCTCAGAACGTCAATCGTGAGGACCGCTTCCGTTCCGAACTGCTCATCAGCGGCGCCGTCGTCGTCGCGATGTGCTCGTACGCGGCGGGCGCGCCCGAGAGCCCGACGGTGGTGCGCGGCAACGTGCAGTTCACCCGCGACGGAGACCTGACGGTCATCCGGGCCAGCGACCGGAGCATCATCAACTTCCGCAGCTTTGACCTGGCCCGCAACGAGACGGTCCAGTTCATCCAGCCCAGCAGCCGGGCGAGCGTGCTCAACCGCATCCGCGGCGACGCGCCGAGCCTGATCGACGGGTCGATCATCGCCAACGGCCGGGTGTTCTTCATCAACCCAGCGGGCATCACCTTCGGTCCGAACTCGGTGATCAACGTGGGCACGCTGGTGGCCGCCGCCGGCAACATGAGCGATTCGGACTTCCTGCGCGACAACTGGCAGTTCACGGGCCTTCGCGGCAGCGTGGTGAACCGCGGCCTGATCAACGCGGACACCGTGGCGATGCTGGGCCGGCAGGTCTCGAACTTCGGCTCGATCAACGCGCCGGCGGGCACGGTGGTGATGGCGGCGGGCGAGGACATCCTCGTCGGGCGTCGGCGCGACCGCGTGTTCGCCAAGATCAGCGCCGCGGGCCAGGCTTACAGCGAGGACAAGGTCACGGTCACCAACGCCGGCACGATCAACGCGCCGGGCGGGCAGGTGGCGATGGCGGCGGCCGACACCTTCGGCGCCGCGCTGTTCAACGCGGGCACCGTCAAGGCGCAGCGCACGTCCTTCCGCTCGGGCCCCAACGGCATCACCCGCGTCTCGGGCGTCGTGGACGTCTCCAACACCGCCGGCAAGGGCGGCGAGGTGGAGATCCTGGGCGATCGCATCGAGCTGCAGGGCGCGACCATCGATGCGCGCGGCACCACCGGCGGCGGCGAGGTCCTCGTCGGCGGCGGCGTGCGCGGGCAGGGCACCGACTACAACGCCAACACCGTCTTCATGGACGGCGCCTCGGCCATCGACGCCAGCGCCACCGTGAATGGCGACGGCGGCACCGTCGTCCTCTGGTCGGACGGCGTCAACCTCTTCACGGGCGACATCGCCGTGCGCGGCGGCGCCGAGAGCGGCAACGGCGGCTTCGTGGAAGTTTCGGGCGACAAGCTGGGCTTCTACGGCAAGGTGGACCTGGCGGCGCCGGCGGGCGAGGGCGGCGAACTGCTGCTGGACCCGCGCGACCTGCGGATCCAGGCGACCGGCCCGGCGACGATCCCGGGCGTGGACGAGTTCTCCGACGACCGCAACACCGACACGATCATCGGCGTTGGCACCATCACCGATGTGCTCAAGACCGGCGGCTCGGTGACGCTGGCGGCCAACCGCGACCTGTTCGTCGAGACGAACATCACCTTCACGCTCGACCTGGGCGTGACCGAGGGCGGCAACCTGAGCCTTCTGGCTCAGCGCAGCATCTTCGTCGGCACCAACATCTCCATCAACACTCAGGGCGGCGACCTGCTGCTTTCCGCGAATCAGGACGGCGGCAACCTGCTCAGCCGCGGGGTGCGAGCGCTGAACACCGGCGTGGGCAACATCGAACTGGGGGCGGGCTCCACGATCGATACCGACGCCGGCTCTCTCACGTTCCGCATCGGGCCGGTGGCGGGGCTGGCCAATCAGTTCCAGCCCGGCACGCTCAAGAACTTCTCGGCTTCCGATGCGGCGCTGAGCGCGGGTGGCGGGATCGTTCTGGACGGGCAGTTCATCGGCAACACCGGCGTGGATGACTTCAATGTCGTCAACGCCGACGGCAGCGTGAGCCTGACCGCCGGTACCCGGATCGATGCGCGCACCATCCGGATTCTGTCGACCAACAATGCCGGCACGCTGACCTTCCAGGGCGCGGCCAATCTGAACGCCCCGGTCTCCATGGTGTTGCGTGCGGAATCGACGGTCGTGGGCCTGGGCAGCGTGACGTTCCGTGACGTCTCCGGCGGCGCGAGCCGTCCGCTCGCGTTCACCGTTCAACAGGGCTCGACGCTGGGCGACGCCCAGCAGGCGGCGGCCTCGCAGTTCGGCGGCAGCCTCCTACCCCTGACGCTGAACTACATCTCGGCCGCCGGGAACGTGGTCGTCACCGACGCCAGCAAGTTCACCGGTTCAGACGTGACGCTCAACGGCGTGGGGGGCGTGAACATCAACACCGGCGCGGTGACGATGAACGTCAACTCGCTGCGCATCACGTCGCCCGCCGGAAGCACGATCGACTCCGCGATCAACATCTCGGGCAGCCGCGCGCAGGACATCGGTCTGGGCGGCGCAAGCGTGTTCTCGTTCGCCAGCAACGGCACGACGCTCGCGATGGGCCTGAACGGCTCGATCACCGCGGCCTCCAACATCTACATGTTGCAGACCGGTGCGGTGGACCTCGGCGCGTTGAACGCCGGCGCCAACACGGTGGACGTGCGCGGCTCGACCATCGGGCAGTCTTCGGGCATCATCACCGCGGCGACGCTGAAGGTGGACGCGTCGGACAACGTGAACCTCAACCGGGACAACCTCGTCGGCACGTTCAGCGGCGAGGGCACCAACGGGATCACCTTCCGCAACGCCCAGGCGCTCAGCATCGGCGGGCTCGACACGTTCAACGCCTTTGTCAACCTGAGCGTTGACGGCTTGATCACGCAGCTCGCCGGCTCCGAGGTGAGCACGGGTGACTTCAACATCAATTCCCAGGGCTTCACGCAGCAGGCCGGCGCGCTCCTCACGATCGTGGGCCTCAGCGCGGTGGGTACCGGCGACTTCATCTTCGACCAGGCGGGCAACCGCACCGACGTGGTCGCCGCCCAGGTGACCGGCAAGTTCCACCTGGTGGATCTGGACGACCTGCAGGTCGGCACCGTCAACGGCATCGTGGGCATCGACCCCAGCGAGGTGATCATCGACGCGGGCGGGCCGCTGGACATCAACGCTCCGATCGTCTCGACGGGGCTGGTGAGCCTGCGCGGCAGCAGCATCAACCAGGCCGGTGGCGCGAACATCACCGCGGACCAGCTGGCGCTGGTGACCACGGGCGGCTCGGCCGACGTCTTCAGCGGCGGCAACGACGTGAACACGCTGGCGGCCTCCATCGTGGGTGGCTCGCTGCGGTTCCGGGATACCGACGACGTGACCATCGGGTCGTTCACCAGCGCCTTCGGCGCGCTGAGCGGCGTGTCGGTGGGCGGGGGCACGACCAACGCGCTGCGTTCGGGCGGTTTGCTCACGTTCGCCAACAGCTTCACGGCGAACGGGGACTCGGAGTTGCAGCTGCGGTCCGGCGCCGGCGCGGTGCAGACCGGCGGCGTGGTGACGGTCCGGCGGCTGGTGGTGCGCGGCGAGGGCACGTTCACGCTCGAGCAGGCCAACCAGATCCGTCGCGTGGCGGCGGACAACGTGCCGGGCGGCGCGGTGCTCAATCTCAGCCTCCGCACGGATGACGCAAACGGCCTGACGGTCGCGGCGGTGGACGGGGTCAACGGCATCACCACCAACGGCGGCAATCTGAAGTTGAACGCGACGGCGGGCTCGCTGTCGCTGAACCGCGCGGTGAACACGGGTGCGGGCTTCGCGCACCTGATCGGTCAGGGCATCTCGCAGAACGACCCGCAGGGGAACATCACCGCGGGCGGGCTGGCGCTGGGCGGCACGGGCGACATCACGCTTGCGAACGCGGGCAACGCGGTGGGCACGCTGGCCGGCAACTTCAACGGCAACCTGGACTTCCGCAACAGCGCGGGCGTGGCTGTTGGGACTGTTGACGGCGTGAGCGGGCTGACGAGCAACGGCGGCTCGCAGACGATGAATCTGGCGGGCGCGCTTTCGCTGAACGAGAGCCTGAACGCCGGCGCGGGCGCGGTGAAGATCACCGCGGGCGGCGCGTCTTCGGCCTCGGGCAAGGGCATCACCGGCTCGACGCTGGAAGTGATCGGCAATGCTCTGGGCGCGTTCATCCTCGACGACACCAACGCGGTGGGCACGGTGGCGGCGGACGTGGACGGCGAGTTCTCGCTGAACAACACGGGCGCGCTGACCATCGGCACGGTGGGGGGCACCACGGGCGTTGACACCAACGGCAACCCGATCACGCTGGCGTCCACCGGCGCGATGACGCAGCAGGCGAACATCAACAGCGGCGCGGGCAAGACCATCCTCGCGGGCAGCGGCTTCAACCAGGCCGCGGGCACCATCACCGCGGGCGAACTGGGCCTGGTGGCTCTGGGCGGCGGCGCGTGGACCCTCGGCGGCGCCAACGACGTGGACACCCTCGCGGCCTTCACGCAGGGCGCGCTGGTGTTCAACGACGTTGACGGCCTGACCATCGGCTCGGTCGGCTCGGGCTTTGGCACGATCAACGGCATCCTCTCCAGCGGCAACGACGTCACCATCAACGCGGCGGGTCTCACGCTCAACGCGTCGATCGACGCCGGGCCCACGGGCTCGGGCGGCATCGTCATCCTCGATTCCTCGGCGGGCGTCACTCAGTCGGCGGCGGCGCAGATCATCGCCCGCGGCCTGAGCCTCGAGGGCACCGGCACCTTCAACCTGCCCGGCAACAACCAGCTCGGCAAGCTCGCCGCCGTCATCAGCGGCAGCCTGAGCATCAACGGCTCGTATTCCATCGGCGCGGTGGGCAGCAAGCCCGGCATCCAGGGCCTGACGGACCTGGTGCTGAACTTCACCAGCCCGCTCGAGATTGGCTCCGACATCATCGTCACCGGCCGCCTCACGCTCAACGGCCCCGGCGCGTTCCAGACCAACGGCGCGCGGATCGCCGGCGATCAGCTGGTCATCATCGGCACCAGCAGCGACCTGTTCGAACTCGACACCGCCAGCAACGACTTCAACTTCGTCGCCGCCAAGCTCATCGGCGGCATGACGCTGTTTGACGCCAACACGCTGACGGTCAACGCCGTGAACGGCACGCCCATCGGCTCGATCAACGGCATCGACGTTGACCCGGCGGACATCCTGCTGGTCATGCCCGGCGTGCTCAACCTCGCCGCGCCGATCAGCAACCCGGGCTTCCGCGTGACTCTGCAGACCGCCGGCGCCACTCAGGCCGCCGGCGCTCGCATCGTCGCGGGCGAACTCGCCCTCATCAGCAACGGCGCGGGCGTGTTCAACCTCGCCGAGCCGACCAACGCCGTCGGCAAGCTCGCCGGCTTCTTCTCGGGCAGCGGGCTGACCTTCCGGAACACCGGCGCGCTCACGGTCGGCACCATCACCGCCACCCCGGCGGGCGACCTCAGCGGGCTGTTCGCTCCGGGCCAGAGCGTCGACCTGGGCACCACCGGCCTGCTCACCCTCGAGCAGGGCATCGTGGCGGGCGAGCTCGCCACCACCAGCGCGGGCGTGAACCAGACCGGCGGCATCATCATCACGCCGCAGTACGTCTTCTCCTCCACCGCGGATGTGAGCCTCGACAAGGCCAACCAGGTGGGTCTGATCGCGGGCAGCGCGACGGGCAACGTCAGCTTCACCAACAACCAGGCCATCAACGTCGGCACCGTCGGCGCCACCAGCGGCATCAGCACCGGCGGGGGCAACCTGCGGCTGATCGCGGGCGACACCACGGTCCCGACCGGCTTCGGCATCAACCTGCTGGCGGGCAATCTGGACGCGGGCGCGGGCGACATGACGCTCATCGGCTCGTCGTTCCTGCAGAACGCGGGCACCAACGTGTTCGCCGATCAGCTCGGCATCGCCGCCACCGCCGACGGCGCGTGGCTGTTCACCGAGACGGGCAACGACGTGAACCAGATCGCGGCCTTCACCCGCGGCGCGCTGGTGTTCATCGACTCCAACCTGCTGATCGTCGGGTCCGCCCCGGTCGCGCCCTTCGGCACCGCCAACGGCATCCTCAGCAGCAACAACCCGGTTCTGCTGGTGGCCAACAGCGGGCTGCTGCTGCTCCAGAGCATCGACGCGGGCACCAGCGCCATCGGGCTGGTCTCCAACGCCGGCGCCCTGCAGCTGGGCGGCATCCTCAAGGCCGAGCAGGCGCTGGTCTTCGGCAGCGGCGACTTCTTCTTCACCGCTCCCAACCAGGTCAACAACCTGGCCGGCCTCATCGACGGCAGCCTGAACTACAACGGCGCGGGCAACTACAACATCGGGCTGACGCTGCCCATCGCCCTGCTCTCGCCCATCTCGGGTCTCGCCACCAGCGGCGACATGACGCTGACCTCCGGCGGCATCGTGAACATCAACGCCGACAGCGTGCTGAGCTCCGGCACGTTGCTCCGCGTGAACTCCTTCGGCATGACGCAGGACCTGGGCTCGTCCATCCTGGCCCCCGAGTTCGTGATGTTCGGTCTGGGCGCGGGCGACTTCATCCTCAACTCCCCGCTCAACGACGTGGGCACCATCGCCGCCGACCTCATCGGCGAGCTGCAGTTCACCGACGCCAATATCCTCACCGTGGGCGATGTGGACGGCGTGAACGGCATCACGATCAACCCCGCCCCGGTCACGATCACCCTGCCGGGCCTGCTCACCCTCAACGCCCCGATCATCACCCCCGGCGAGCGCATCACGCTCAACGCGGGCGGCGCGATCCAGGACAACGCGCTCAGCCGGCTCATCTCCGGCGAGCTCGTGCTCGTCAACTTCCCCGGCTCCCCGGGCGCTGACTGGACGCTGCAGTCTCCCAACAACGACGTCGAGACGCTCGTCGCCCGCATCAGCGGCAACCTCAACTACCGCGACTTTGACAACCTCATCGTCGGCACCCTGGGCGGCACCCCCATCGGCACCATCAACGGGCTGTTCACGGGCGGCAACGGCCTCTTCGTCCAGACCGGCCTGGGCCTCACCCTGGCCGACAACGTGAACGTGGGCGGCTCTCGCGCCCGCTTCCTCACCGGCAACGGCATCGACCAGGCCGGCGGCTTCATCCGCGCCAACGAGCTCATGCTCGAGGGCACGGGCCTGATGAACCTGTTCTCGGCCAATCAGGTCAACCTCGTCGCGGGCAACTTCGTCGGCCAGCTCAACCTGACCAACGATCAGCCCCTCACCATCGGCGAGGTCGGCGGCATCTTCGGCATCACCACCGGCAACAACCGCGCCAACCTCAACGTCACCGGCCTGCTCACCTTCGTCAACAACCTCGACGTTGGCACCAGCCTCGCCGACATCACCTCCCAGGGCGCGGCCCAGGCCGGCGGGCTCATCCTCGGCGGCAGCCTCAAGGTCCGCGGCACCGGCGTCTTCAACCTCGACGCCCAGAATCAGGTCGGCACCATCGCCGCCAACGTCTTCGGTCCCTTTAACTTCACCAACGCCGCGGGCTTCACTGTCGGCACGGTGGACAGCGGCAACCCCGGCGAGCTGTCGGGCATCAACTCCAACAGCAACAACATCTTCCTCCGCGCCGGCACCGATCTGGCCGGCTTCGTCATCGTCCAGGGCCCCGGCGCGAACATCGTCGCCAATGGCAGCCGCGTGGTGCTGCAGGGCTCGGGCTTCGACCAGAACCTCCTCGCCTCCATCACCGCTCAGGACCTGGCCCTCACCGCTTCCAGCGGCGGCACCTGGTCGCTCAAGGGCGACAACGACGTCAACAAGTTCGCCGCGTTCACCCAGGGCAACCTGATCTTCAACGACGTCAACACGCTGCTCATCGAGAGCATCGTCACCGGCACGTCCTTCGTCACCGATGTCAACGGCGTCTTCTCCAGCGGCAACGACGTCACCATCACCACCGGCGGCAAGCTCACCCTCCAGCAGTCGATCAACGCGGGCACGGGCATCACCACGCTCGAGTCCTTCGACGGCGTGCTGCAGCAGAGCGGCATCATCCTCTCCGCCGCGTTGAGCCTGCAGGGCACCGGCGACTTCGTCCTGCCCGGCGACAACCAGGCCGACGTGCTCGCCGCGGTCATCAACGGCTCGCTCGAGTACAACAGCGCGATCTCCTACTCCATCGGCAACGTGAACTTCAAGAACGGCGTGCAGGTCGCCGGCGGCAACATCGAGTTGTGCTCGGTGGCGGGCATCCTGACCATCGCCTCCAACCTCGAGTCGCCCGACGGGCGGATCACGATCTGCGCCGACGGCGTGGACCAGCTCGTCGGCTCGCTGATCAACGCCAAGGAACTGGCGCTGATCGACACCGGCCCGACCAACGCCGACTGGGAGCTCAACCAGCCCACCAACACGGTCGGCGTCATCGCCGCCAACGTTCAGGGCCGCCTGCGCTACCGCGACGACGACAACCTGACCATCGGCACGCTCAACCTCGTGCCGGTGCCGGGCAACGTGCTCGCCGGCATCACCACCAACGGTGACCGCCTCGAGATCACCACCGACGGCGCGATCACGATCGCCGACAACACCCCGGTGATCGCCGCCGGCAACCACATCACCTTCCGCTCCTACGGCGCCACCCAGGGCGCGGGCAGCTCGATCTTCTCGAGCGAACTGCTCCTGCTGGGCAACGGTGTCGAGCCCGCCGGCGTCAACCTCGGCGACTTCGACCTGCAGAGCCCGCTGAACCAGGTCAGCACGCTGGCCTCCAGCACCTTCGGCTTCGTGAAGTACCGCAACGCCACGGGTCTGACCATCGGCTCCATCAAGGGCACCGAGGGCATCACCACCAACGAGGGCGATGTCTACCTCCGCGCCGACTCGGGCGGCCTGCAGATCAACCGCCAGATCAACGCCGGCTCCTCGGCCTTCGTCCGCCTCCAGACCATCAACGGCTCGATCACCCAGGACACCGACCCGCTCAACGGCGCGGCGATCACCGCGGGTGACCTGCTCGTCCGCACCAGCGGCAACACCGCCAGCGCCACGCTCGCCAACGAGGGTAACCGCGTTGAGAACGTCGCGGGCGACCTCGAGGGCTCCTTCCGCCTCGTCACCTCGCTGGGCCTCCGCGTCACCAGCCTGGGCGACCCGCTCGACGGCGGCACGTCCATCGTCGGCATCGACACCACCGGCGGCGGGCCCATCGGCGCCAACATCGCGCTGACCACCACCGGCAACGCCCAGATGCTCATCAGCCAGAAGCTGAACGCTCCGGGCGCCACCATCCGCCTGCAGTCGTCCCTGGGCAACATCACCCAGACCAGCGACGTGGGCGACAACCCCGTCATGACCGCGGAGAACCTGATCGTTCTCACCGACCGCGGCAGCGCGTTCCTCGAGTGGTCCTCCAACAACGTCAAGAACTTCGCCGCCGACATGGGCGGTGAACTCCGCTACCGCGACGCCTCCGACCTCTTCATCACCCAGATCGCCGATCCGCTGGGCGGGCCGGACATCTCGGGCATCGACACCGGCGGCAGCGACGCCACGATCCGCGCTCAGAACAAGATCACCATCGAGCGCGACATCACCACCGACACGCTCTTCAGCGTCAAGACCACGCTGCAGTCCTTCGACTCCAGCATCGAGCAGACCGGCGGGCGCATCCTCACCGGCGAGCTCGTGCTCCGCAGCCCGGGCCACGCCTGGCTCACCTCCGCCGGCAACGACGTCGATCTGCTCGACGCGCGCAACGACGGCGGGCTCAACTTCGTCAACTCGGTCGCGCTGGGCATCAAGCAGGCCGTCACCAGCAACGCCAACATCCGCATCAACAACACCGGGCCCATCACCCTGCTGACCTTCCTCACCGGCGACGGCATCGACGCCGGCAACGCCACGGTCGCCCTCATCGGCTCCGCCGGCATGACCCAGCAGGCCCAGACCCGGATCGTCGCTTCCAACCTCTACATCGACGGCACCGGCGCCGGCAACTGGTCGCTGGGCAACACCGGCACCCTCAACGACGTCGACACCCTCGCCGCCCGCATCAACGGCGTCTTCCGCTTCGACGACACCGACAGCCTCACCGTCGGCCAGGTCAACGGCGTGTTCCTTGAGGCCGCGCAGTTCATCGCGGGCATCAACACCACCGGCAACGACGCCTACCTCCGCTCCGGCACGCTGGGCAACCTCGGCGGCATCGACATCAACCGCCCGATCACCCTCGGCGTCAACGCGCTGCTCCGCCTGCAGACCAACGGCGGCGACGTCAATCAGGGCATCAGCCCGCCCGACTTCGCCCCGATCGTCGCCGGCCGCCTGCTCACCCTCACGCTGGCCCCGGGCCACGTGAACCTCGAGAACGAGTTCAACCAGCTCGGCATCATCGCGGGCGACGTGGGCGACTTCTACAAGATCAAGAGCAGCACCGCCCTCACGGTCGACACGCTCTCCGATCCGCTCGACGCCCCCACGCAGTACGCGGGTCTGCGCATCCTGGGCTCCGAGGCCTTCGTCCAGGCCCCGGCGCTCACCGTCAACCAGAAGTTCGACGCGTCCCTGAACGGCATCGGCACCTCGCTGGTCCGCTTCACCGTCGATGATCTCCAGATCAACAACGACGGCGTCACCACCGCCGGCTTCGTCCGCTCCGGCGACAGCGACACCAGCGGCGTCTGGGTCCGCCAGCTCACCGACGGCCGCGGCTTCCGCATCGGCGATGAGCTCACCAGCGCCATCCGCCTCACCCAGGCCGAGATGCTCCGCATCTTCACCCCGCTCCTGCAGCTGGGCGACCTGGACACCGGCGACATCACCACCTCGCCCGGCTCCGTCAACCTCACCTCCGCCGGGTACGACCTCGTCCTCCGCGGGCGCGGCACCACCATCAACGGCGGTCTCCTGATGAACCAGGCCGCCAAGCTCACGATGTGGTCCGAGCTCAACGGCGTGAGCGCCCCCGGTCAGGTCACCGCGGGCTTCCTCGTGCTCAAGGGCAACGGCGTGTTCACCCTGAACAACGCCAGCAACGACTTCGGCCGCATGAGCGCCGACATCGTCGGGCCCAACATCGTGCCGGTGGCCGACGCGCTCACCGTCCGCGACACCAACTCGCTCATCGTCGACTTCCTCGATACCCGCCTGCTCGACGGCACGGGCATCGTGAACCTCACCGGCATCGACGCGCTCTCGGGCAACGTCCGCCTCACCACCGGCGGCGCGGCGGCCGACCGCCTCACCCTGTGGCCGGGCGTCCCCGACATCACCGATGTCGTCACCGCCCCGGACGGCAGCATCTTCCTCACCACCAACAACCTCACCATCAACCGGCTCATCGAGACCGGCAGCCGCGTCTTCATCGCTCCCGTCACCGCCACCCGCCCGATCGAGTTCGGCGGCGCGGCCGGGGTCGAGAACCCCGCCTTCCTCTCGGTGGATGACGCCGAGATCAACCGCATCTTCGCCGGCCGCGGCATCGCGGCGGGCGGCGCGGCCGTCAGCCAGATCCTCGTCTCGGGCTTCAACTACTCCGGCTCCTTCGTCCAGCTCCAGGGCGCTCAGATCGACTTCACCAACGCCGTCGACATGACCGGCTTCGGCGCTCTGCTCAACCTGGTCTCCCCCGATGTCCGTCAGCAGGCCGCCGGCTCGATCAAGGTCGACCGCCTGGGCCTCACCGGCGCCGGCGAGTTCCTGCTCACCGCCTCCGGCAACGACTTCGGCGTCATCGGCGGCGACGTGGGCGGGCTGCGTCTGTCCGACGACAACGGCTTCGAGATCGGCTTCATCACCGTCGATGCTCCCAGCCCGTCGGATCCTCCCACCAGCACCATCACCGGCCTCCGCGCCACCGGCTCCGCGGCGCTCATCACCCGCGGCCTGGGCTCGGGCACCGAGAACAACGTCTTCATCAACCAGAACGTGCAGGTGGGCGACAAGCTCGTGCTCGCCTCGCTCGCTCTGCCCGGCCAGACCCCGCTCTTCTATCAGAGCGTCGGCACCACCGTCACCGCCCCCAACATGCTGATGAACGGGCGCATGGGTGTCACGCTTGATCAGCCCTTCAACAGCCTGCCCAACATCAGCGGTCTGGTCAACGGCGGCGTCATCACCCTCCGCACCAACAGCAACCAGAACGTCAACATCATCAGCGACTTCGCCTTCGCCCCGCAGGCCGGCGACGCCGACCAGCGCACCCAGTCGGTCCCCGGCGGGTTCGACGGCCTGGTGAATGACGGCAACATCAACCTCACCGCCACCGGGCGCCTCACCCTGGTCCGCAAGCTCCAGGGCGATGAACTGCTCATCGACTCCGAGGGCCTGGGCCGCACCAACGGCTTCCTCGTCGCCAACCTCTTCACCTTCGTCGGCGGCGGCGACATCGCCCTGGGCGTCGGCGAGGCCGGCGACGGCGTGGACGGGGTCAACAAGGTCCTGAGCATGGCGCTCGTCCCGACGCGCGTCATGACCGACATCGACTTCGCCAACGACGCCGTCACCCCGCTCAACATCGTCGAGGGCGCCGCCAACATCCTCAACGGCCGCGTCGTGCTGCGTGCCCGCGAAATGACCTTCACCGGTCCGTTCACGATGGCCGCCGCCCCCGGCGCCGTCGATCCCGAGTCGGGCGCGGTCCGCATCACCACCGACATCCTCGCCATCAACTCCAACCTCGCGGGCGAGGGCGGCATCCTCGTCCGTCCGCTCACCGGCGGCACCGCCATCAGTGTCGGCGCCGAAGTCCCCGGCCAGCTCAGCCTCAGCGGCGCCGAACTGGCCCGCCTGCTCACCGGCCGCACCGTCCAGATCGGCTCCGTCACCGCGGGCCAGATCAACGTGGGCAACACGGCCGACCTCAACTACGACCTCACCCTCATCGGTCGCGGCATGACCATCAACCCGCTGGGCCTGGGCCTGGTGAGCGGCAAGACCCTCTTCATGAACCCGCAGGTCACGGGTGTTCAGCAGTCCACCGGCCGCGTGCTCGCCACCAACATGCTCATCCTGGGCAACGGCCCCGTGAACATGGCCAACGCCGCCAACGAGATCTCCAACGCCGCCATCGAGGTCAACGGCGCCATCACCCTCTTCAACGACATCGACCTCACCATCAAGAGCATCTCGGCCTTCGACCTCTCGGCCCGCAACCGCGTGGCCAAGAACGGCGACAGCCAGACCAGCAACAACAAGGCCATCGTCAACAACGTCACCGCCAGCATGTTCGTCGACGGCGACATCGACGCGGGCACCTCCACCGTTGATCTCACCGTCACCGACACCCTCGACATCTTCGCGGGCCGCACCGTCTCGGGCGACGCTGGCGTCACCATCGACCCGGCCCTGATGGTCATGGGCCCGGGCACCAAGGTCCTGGCCGCCGACGGGCTCGTCGATCTCACCATCGACGACGCCCACTGGGACCCCACCGCCCTCATCGTGGGCGGCGACGGCGTCAAGATCACCACCGTCATCAGCGGGCGCACCATCCGCCTGGGCGGCTCCTCGATCATCGGCAACGCCGGTGAGCTGGGCCTCTCCGACAGCGAGCTGCTCGTCATCGGCGGCAACACCCCGCAGGTCGACATCAACGGCAAGGGCGCCGCGGAGATCATCGTCTCCGGCGACGCCGGCTCGCCCGACTCGCGCTTCATCGATCTCACCAGCGCGCCCTATGACCTGGTCCTCCGCTCCGACGCGCCGGGCGGCAAGATCACCTTCTTCCGCGGCTTCGCGATGAGCGGCGAGTCCCTCCGCTTCATCGGGCCCTCCTTCGTCCGCTCCTCGGTCGTCTTCGACACTCAGTCGGCCGACCAGAACTCCGTCCGCTTCGACGGCTCCACCACCTTCGGCCTCGTCGGCAGCCTCGACAATCCGTTCGTCGACTCGCGCGGCGTGACCCTCAACTTCAACGGGCCCACCTTCTTCAACCGCACCACCACCATCACCACCCGCGTCCCGGGCGACGCCTTCGTCAACCCGCTGGGCGGGCGCCTCGTCTTCAACGGCAACGTTGACGGCGCCGGCGGCCTCACCATCCTCACCCCGCTCGCCCAGTTCGCTCCGGGCGGCGTGCTGAGCCGTCTGCCCCAGGTCGCCTTCAACACCGACCCCATCACCCGCGAAGGCCGCCTGACCCTGGGCTTCCTCCGCATCAACGCCGAGCGGGCCGCCGACGGGCAGTTCATCGACGGCCAGCCCGTCCGCACGACCCGTCCCTTCGTCTCCACCGTCGTCTTCAACTACAACGGCTTCGTCGACGGCAAGGTCGGCTCCTACGCGATGGACATCACCAGCGACTTCTCCATGGGCCCGCGCGAGCAGCTGCTCTCCTACGGCCCGATGGACATCACCGCGCTGGGCGGCATGCTCCTCTCCGACATCAACGTCCTGGGCGACCCCGGCACCACCAACAACTTCCTGCGTCTGACCACCGCCAACGACGCCTTCATCACCGCGTGGACCCGTCAGCGCCGCCTCGACGACCCCTCCACCCCCGACTTCAACGAGTTCGACATCGGCACGTCCATCGTCGCTCAGGGCTTCATCGACATCAACGGCATCTCCACCATCACCACCCGCGAGCAGCCGGGCATCGGCGCGGGCAACAACAACTTCGTCTTCTTCATGCGGCCCGAGGGCTCGTCCTTCACCGAGGCCGTCAACGGCCGCGTCCAGCGCCGCATCTTCAGCTCCGGCGATCAGATCGACATCCGCCGCCTGCGCGAGGGCGGCCTGAACAGCCCGCCCCCGATCGCCCCCTTCGAGCTCGCGCTCAACAGCTTCCCCATCGGCTTCATCCAGGCCATCGGGGACGACGAGATCAACCTCGCCGAGGTCCTCGCGGCGGCCATCGCCGCGACCGACGGCGGCGACGCGGTGGGCGCCGAGGGCAACCTCAGCGCTCAGCAGATCGAGTCGCTCGCCCGCCTGAGCATCTTCGTGCGTCGCCCCGGCGCGCTCGAACTCATGCCCAGCAAGTTCGGCAAGGTCATCATCGACACGTCGCGCAACCCGCGCCTGTCGCCCGAGGGCCGCTTCGTCCGCTCCGAGAACGCCACTGACTACAGCGTGGCCGAGCAGCGGCTGAAGGAGGAGCGCGTCGACAAGCTCCTGGCCGACTTCGACGGCCTCTTCAACGCCGACCTCAGCGGCGCCGAGTCCGTCAAGTCCACCATGGGCTCCGCCTGGGACGCCTACGCCGCTCAGGCCGCCGGCGGCTCCACCAGCGGCGAGGGCTTCCGTACCTGGCTCGAGCAGGGCAACAACCCCGCCGCGCTGGATGTCCTCAACCGTGCCCGCGACCTCTTCGTCCAGCTCGAGCAGCTCGGCCTGTCCGAGACCGAACTGGTCTTCCCGAAGCGCACCGTCGCCGGCCTCATCAGCCCCAAGCCCGAGATGCTCGGCCAGATCATGGAAGCCATCGTCGGCACCAAGCCGTCGCTCGCCGTCCGCTGATCCGTCCCTGAATCCCGGTCTCCCGTCACCCACACGCGCCCGACTGCCCCGCAAGGTCAGTCGGGCGTTTTCTCTTTTCCGCCCGTCGACGCCGGCCCGGGCACACCGCTCGCCTTCACCGCCTCGCCCTCCCAATCCCTCCGGTCCTCCTCCCCGCCCCTGCACCCGGCTACCATCCTCTGTACTCGCTCCGGTTGACGGGCGGGCCCGGTGCACGGGTGGCCCGTGAACCTGGTCAGGGCTTGACCGCAGCAGCCATAAGCGGCCGTCGTCCGGTGCCGCCGGTGTCCTGCCCGTCAACCGGGGCGAGTGCGACGAACACACAGTCAAAGCCGCAAGCCGGCAAAATGGCCAAACCGCAGAGCGAGCCCCAAGCTCGCGGCCGCGGTTTGGGTCCACCCTGCCGCTTTGGGGCTTTGTCCATTGGCCGCTTTCTCCCCCGCCCATTCGCGGCGGTGCCTCCGACAGGTCTACCCTCGTCCACCATGCACAGCACCACTCTGGCGTTGCTTTCCCTCGCGCCCGCTTTCGTCCTCTCGGCTTCGGCTTTCGCCGCCCCCGCCCCTGGCAAGGGGGAGATGATCGAAGGCCCAAGCAAGCCGGTCGCGCGCTTCGTCGCCGACTATTTCAAGCCCGAAGACGCGGTCGCCACCTTCGCGCTCAAGCGCCCCTTCGCCGCCTCGGGCCCGCTCGCCGCGGGTTACGCGGTCACCCCGCTCTTTGACAAGGCCCCCGACGGTCGCCACCGCGTCACCATTAAGATCGACCAGGGCACCTCGCTCTACGGCACCGGCGAGGTCGCCGGGCCGCTGCTCCGCAACGGTCGCTCCGTCACGCTCTGGAACACCGACGCCTACGGCTATACGCCCACCAACCCCTCGCTGTACCAGTCTCACCCCTGGGTGCTCGCGGTGCGTGCCGACGGCTCGGCCTTCGGCGTGCTCGCCGACACCACCTGGCGCACCGAGATCAACCTCGACGGCGCGATCACCTTCACGGCCGAGGGCAATCCCTTCCCGGTCTACATCATCGACCGCGCCTCGCCCCAGGAGGTCATGACCGGGCTGATGGAGCTCACCGGGCCCATGCCGCTCCCGCCCAAGTGGGCGATCGGCTATCACCAGTGCCGCTACTCATACTTCCCCGAGGCCCGAGTGCGCGAGGTGGCCACCGAGTTCCGCAAGCGCCAGATCCCCGCCACGGTCATCTGGTTCGACATCGACTACATGCACGACTTCCGCACCTTCACCTTCGACAAGGCGAAGTTCCCCGACCCCAAGAAGCTCAACAGCGACCTGGGCGACATGGGCTGGAAGCGCATCTGGATGATCAATCCGGGCATCAAGAAGGAGACCGGGTTCTGGCTCTATGACGACCTCGTCAAGCGGGGCTTCTACGTCAAGAAGGCCGACGGCACGCCCTACGAGGGCCCCGTCTGGCCCGGCATGTGCCGCTTCCCCGACTTCACCAGCGACGAAGTCCGCACCTGGTGGGCCGGGCTCTACAAGGACTTCATGGCCAACGGCATCGACGGCGTCTGGAACGACATGAACGAGCCCGCCATCTTCGACACGCCCACCAAGACCATGCCCGAGGACAACCTCCACCGCGGCGGCACCTACCAGGCCTTCCCCGACTCGCCCAAGCAGACCGTCTCCCCGGGCAATCACGCCCGCTTCCACAACGTCTACGGCATGCTCATGGCCCAGGGCACCTTCGAGGGCATCAAGGCCACCAACCCTGAGAAGCGACCCTTCGTCCTCACCCGCGCCGGCTTCCTCGGCAGCCACCGCTACGCCGCCACCTGGACCGGCGACAACAACGCCACCTGGCTCGACCTCGAGCAGTCCATCCCCATGATCATCAACCTCGGCCTCTCGGGCCAGCCCTTCAGCGGGCCCGACATCGGCGGGTTCAACGGCAACGGGCCCAACAACACGCCCACCAGCCGCGGCGAGCACTTCGCCCGCTGGATGGGCATCGGCGCCCTCTTCCCCTTCAGCCGCGGTCACACCGCCAAGGGCAACATCGACAAGGAGCCCTGGTCCTTCGGGCCCGAAGTTGAGGCCACCTGCCGCATCGCGCTGGAGCGCCGCTACCGCCTGCTCCCGTACTTCTACACCCTCTTCCACGAGGCCAGCGTCACCGGCGTGCCCGTGATGCGCCCCGTCTTCTTTGCCGACCCCAAGGACCCCGCCCTCCGCGGCGAAGACGACACCTTCCTGCTGGGCAGCGGGCTGCTCGTGGTCCCCAGCCTGATGCCCGATCACAGCCGCGTCGCGATCCTGCCTCAGGGCGACTGGCGCGAGTTCTCGCTGGTCGAAGGCGATCAGAACGACCCCAACCAGCCCGAACTCCGCGCCGCCCCCGGCGCGATCATCCCCGTCGGGCCCGTCCAGCAGTTCACCGATGAGAAGGCCCTCGACCCGCTCACGCTCATCGTGAATCTCGACTCCGCCGGCCAGGCCTCGGGCACCCTCTACGAAGACGCGGGCGACGGCTTCGCCTTCCAGAAGGGCCAGTTCCGCCTCACCACCTTCGCCGCCAAGCGCGAGGGCAACGCCGTCACCGTCCGCGTCGCCAAGACCGAGGGCCAGCTCGCCCTGCCCGCCCGCAACATCGTCGTCCGCCTCCTCACCGATGCCGGCGAGGTCACCGCCCAGGGCAAGGACGGCGACACCATCCGCCTGACGGTGAAGTAAGCGACACCCGCCCATCGCCCGATCACACAGAGCCGAGCGGCCAAAGCCGCCGGCTCTTTGTCTTTGGGGCCGATGGCAAGCGGGAGGGGAGAGAGGGGTGGGGGGTCAGCCCGCGTCCTGGTCAGTCTCGGGCAGATTCCCGGCGCCGGGGCCGCTTTCGGCCTCCGCCACCGCTCGCTCGCTGATCACCGTGTAGCACGTGCTGAGCAGCCCCAGCAGCGGGAACTTGCCCGCCGGAAACGGCGAGGGACCCAGCCGCCGCAGGAGGGCGTGGTTCACCTCGGGCGGGCCGATGGCCAGATCCAGTTCGTTCAACTCCGCGCCCGCGGTCCAGAATCGATCGGTGTCCTGATCCAGCGGCGTGCTCGGCGCGTCGGAGACGCCCGGGATGCGCGGCATGTACACCGGCACGGGGCGGTTGTCGGGCAGTGGGGGCGGGGCCTCGCCGCCGCTGGTCGAAGGCGCTGGCGCCGGTCCGCGCGGCGCGGCGATCGCGCGCCGCTGGCGCAGCCGCTCCAGCAGGTCGTCCTTCGCCAGCCCGCGCAGTTCCATCATCAGGAACGCGTCCTTGCCCGTGCGCTCCGCGATCAGCGCCATGACGCAGCACACGTGCTTGCACCACGGCTCGACCACCGGCGACAGCGTGGCGGGGGGCATCTGTCCCGCCGCCTGCATCGCCGCCAGGTACTGCGCCCGCGCCTTGCCGCAGGTGCAGGTCACCGACAGGTGCGACGCCTCCGCGGGGAACAGGTGAAGCCTCAAGGGTGAGAAGAGATCGTCAATGCCCGCGGGCACGTCGCCCGAGAGCAGGGCCGCCAGGTAGCGCGACTCGGCCACCATCGCGCCGATCACCTGCTCCCACTGGTCAAATGTGAACACGGGCAACCGGATGTCCACCGCGTACGCCGTGGGCATCCGCCCCTGCACGCGCGCATGAACGTGGCCGGGCGTGATGGTGAGCACGCGCGTCTGCCCCAGCCGGGCGTATTCCACGCCCTCGGTGAGCTGGTCGCCCGTGGCCAATTCCTCGACCACGCGCATCAAGCGCTGGCCCGCCCACGCCATCGACACCGGGCCCGCCTTGGTCTCGAGCTTGAACCCGCCGCGGACCTTCCGCGGCTTGGCCGTGGGCTGCGCCAGCGGTGCGAACGGCGTGCGCCGCGGCGTGCCGTCGGGGCCGATGGGGTTGAGGGGCCCGCCGTCCGCTCGCCCGGCCCGGAATGGAGGTCCGCCACGGTTCATGCGGATTCCTCCTCGGCTTCATCGGTGTCGGACACGGCCACGTCCGGGCGGAGCGCCAGCACGTCGCGGAGTTGCCCGATCGAGAGTTCGGTGAGCCACGCCTCGCCGGAGCCGATGACGTTCTCCGCGAGTTCGGTCTTCTGCTCGATCATCTGGTCGATGCGTTCCTCGAGCGTGCCCGAGACCACGAACTTGTGGACCTGCACCGTCCGCGTCTGCCCGATGCGGAACGCGCGATCGGTGGCCTGGTTCTCCACCGCCGGGTTCCACCAGCGGTCGAAGTGGAACACGTGGTTCGCCGCCGTGAGGTTCAGGCCCACGCCGCCCGCCTTGAGCGAGAGGATGAGCACGGGGCACTTGCCGTCGGCCTTCTGGAAGGCCGCGATGATGGCCTCGCGCTCCTTCATGGTCGTGCCGCCGTGCAAGAAGAGGATGTCGCGTCCCAGTTCCTGCCTCAGCATGGAGGCGAGGATGCCGCCCATCTGGCGGAACTGCGTGAACACCAGCGCCTGCCCGCCCGCCGCGATGAGTTCCTCGAGCATCTGGATGAGCCGCACGCACTTGCCGCTGCGGGCCGGAGCGGGGCTGACACCCTGGTGGTCGTCGGCCTCGCGCAGGTACTGGTGCGGGTGGTTGCAGATCTGCTTGAGCTTCACCAGCCCCGCCAGGATCAGCCCGCGCCGCGCGATGCCCTCCGCCGCCTCCGCCGCCGAGAGCATCTGCTTCACGGTGCTCTCGTACAGCGACGCCTGCTCGGGCGTCAGGTAGCAGTACTCCTTCGTCTCGACCTTCTCGGGAAGGTCCGCGATCACCGTCGGGTCGGTCTTGAGCCGCCGAAGCACGAACGGCTGCACCAGCGACCGCAGCCGCTTGGCCCGGGCCGGGTCGTGGTAGCGTTCGATGGGCACGGCGAACCGCGTGCGGAACTCGCCCAGCCCGCCCAGCAGGCCCGGGTTCAGGAAGTCCATCACCGACCACAGCTCGCTCAGGCGGTTCTCGATGGGCGTGCCCGTGAGCGCCATGCGCCGCGGGGCCTCCAGCGAGCGGATCGCCTGCGTCTGCTTCGCCGCGGGGTTCTTGATGTTCTGCGCCTCGTCGAGCGCCACGCGGTGCCAGGGGATCGGCTCCAGGTCGTCGCGGTCGCGGTGCGCCAGGGCGTAGGTCGTCACCACCAGGTCGTGCGAGAGAGCCGCGTCCAGCAGAGCCTGCCCCTTCGCCCGCGTCGCGCCGTGATGCACCAGCACGCGGAGCGACGGCGCAAAGCGCTTGCACTCACGCAGCCAGTTGCCCACCACCGACATCGGCACGATGAGCAGCGACGGGCCCACCTTCGACGCCTGCCCGCCCGCCGCGCCGCCCGCTGTCGCCTGCTCGGCCTCCGCGCGTTCGCTCAGCAGCAGCGCCAGGAACTGAATGGTCTTGCCCAGGCCCATGTCGTCGGCCAGACACGCGCCCAGACCGATGCGGTCCATGAACCCCATCCACGACAGGCCCTTCACCTGGTACGGCCGCAGCGAGCCGATGAACGTCGCCGGCGGCTGCAGCATGGGCATCGACGCGCTGTCGCCACCCAGCACCTGCCCCAGCCACCCGCCCACGTCCAGCCCCACCACCGGTAGGCCGGTCTGCCGCAGGTCCGCGGCGTAAGCCAGCCGCATGGCCTTGCCCAGTTCCATCGCCCCGCCCGGGTTCTCGCGGATGAACTTCACCGCGGCCTGCACGTCCTCGGGGCGCACCTCCACCCATCGCCCGCCGATCAACACCAGCGGCGAGCGCATCGAGGCGAGCTTCTCGAACTCCTGCAGGGACAGCGTGGTGGAACCCAGGCTGATCTCCCACTTGTAGTTCACGAGCGAGTTGAGGCCGATCCGCGGGCCCACCGCCCCGGGCGCGCCCGCCCCGGGCGCCGCGTCCCCCGCGTCGATCTGCAGCCGCACGCCCAGCCGCGTCGCGGGCGAGTCCCACCAGCCCGGCACCGTGACGGCAAAGCCCGCCTCCGAGAGCACCGCGCGGTGCTCTCGCAAGAACTCATACGCCTGCATCGTGGTGAGCTTGATACCCGCGGGCTCCGACTCGTCCAGGGCCTTCTCCAGCGGCTTGTAGATCCGCGCCGCCCGCCCCAGTTCCGCCAGGAGCAGCTCCTGCGGGCTGTCCACCCGCTGACCCATCACCACCGCGCCCCCCGGCGCCAGCAGCCACACATCCTCCGCCGCGATCACTACGTCGGGCGCTTCCACCGACACCAGGCTCAGCGACAAGGGCCACGTCAGCCCCGCCGACGAAGCGCCCAGGCCATCCAGCCCGGTCATGTCGACCGGCTCGGTGAGCGCGATCCGCAGCCGCCACTCCGACGACGCGCCCTTCTCTTCGAGCGAGCCGATCCACGTCCGCACCCGCTTGAGCAGTTCCGGACGCTGCTCGGGCGACGCCCTCACCGCGCCCTCTTCGCGCACCAGGCCGCTCAGCCACGCCACGGGCAGGTCCTCGGTGCTCTTGCCCTCGATCGTGTCCTGCATCGACTCCAGCGTCATCACGCGCCGGCAGGCCGACCCCAGCGTGCGCACCAGGAAATCCTCCAGCACGGGCCACGCCTCGTGGCTCAGATCGCCCGAGGCGCACCGCGCCGACGCCGGCATCGCCTTCAGCAGCAGGCCCAGCCGGGCCGCGACGAACTCGTCGGCCAGCCAGGGCTGCCACAGCCCGTGCAGCGCGCCCGTCAGGTCCTGCACCAGCGCGGGCACGAACCGCTGGTTCGCCAGCAGCCAGCGCACAAACCGCCCCGCCACCACGAAGTACCGCAGGTCGTCGCCCGGCGCGATCCGCCCGATTCCGCCGGCCTGGCCCGCGCCCTCGGACACCCCCGCAGGCGGCTCAAACGCCGCATCGCGCGACTCCAGCGCGTTGTCCAGGTCCGTGTCCAGCGCGTCCAGAACCGCCAGCGCGTGCTCCGCGCTCACGCTGATCGCCGGCACCGCAAACGCCCGCATCACCAGCGGGCCCGTCGCGTCCTCCGCGAAGGTGTGCCCCGCCGCGTGCGCGATCGCCGGAGAGGGCAGCGGCTCGCCATCGTGCGAGGGCAGCATCAGCGTCGCGATCCGGGGGGCGCCGCTCACCGCCGCGCGGGCCTCGTCGGGCAGCCGCAGCGCCTCCATCAACCGCGAGAGTTCTTCCGCGCTCGCCGCGTGCGGGTGGGGCGCGGCTTCGCCCGCGGGCGCATCGGTCCGCGCGCCCTTGCCCCCACCGGCGGGCGCGAGCGCCGTCACGCTCTCGCCCCACAGGAGCAACGAACCCGAGAACCAGCCGGCGTGCAGTGCGTGGGTCAACATGCGTGGGGGAGTGGGGGCGGGGCCGGGGGGCTCGGTCAGTGGGCTGGGTCGGTGAGCCGCGGACCGCCGCGGCGTGAGGGACGACTGCCGGAACAAACGGGGCGAAAGAGCGTCAAACGTACCCGCCGCGGGCGGCGCGGGTTCGACGGTTCTCGCTGAATGAGGACGCGGGGACTCGAACCCCGGACCTACGGATTAAAAGTCCGCTGCTCTACCAACTGAGCTACGTCCTCGGTGTGGTCCTTTCCTGATCTCAGGGGAAGATGCGCAAGGGTCATATGCCTCGCCCGGCGTCCGCGCCGAACCAAGGCCTCGTCACAAACCAATCCGAACCGGATGGTACGCCGCTCCGCCCGCGCCGTCCGTGTCAGGCCCGCTTCGTCCCGCGCGCAAAGGCGGATTTCACCAAATCACCCAGCATCTGGGCGTGCCGACGCGTGGCCCCGCGGTGCGACTCCACGCACGCCCGCCCGGCCCGGGCCATGGCTTCCCGGCGGGCCGGATCGTTCAGCAAGTCGCGCAGCGCGCCCGCGAGTTGATCGCGCTCGCAGATCATCAGCGCCCCCGCGTCGCGCAGCGCCGCCGTCACCGTCTCAAAGTTCCGGTAATCCGGGCCCATGATCGTGGCCCGCCCCAGCGCCACCGGCTCGATCGGGTCCGACCCGCGCCGCGGCGCAAAGGTGCGCCCCACCACCACCACGTCGGCCAGGCTGTACGCCGCGCGCAGTTCCCCGATCGTGTCCAGCAGAAAGCGCGATGCGCCGCTCACCCTCGACCCGCCCGATCGGCGCACGCATCCCGGCAGCGCGCGGGCCGCCTCGTCAAACCGCTCGGGCTTGCGCGGGGCGCACAGCAACTGCACCTCCGGCATCGCCCGCAGAGCCTCGTTCACCAGCGCTTCCTCGCCCTCCGCCGTCGAGCCCGCCACCACCAGCGGGCGCGAGCGGTCGATGCCCATCGCCGCCGCCAGTTCGTCGGCTCCGAGCACCGACGACTCCAGTTCCGCCGAGTCCCACTTCATCGTGCCCGTCACGCGAACGTGCCGCGCGGGCGTGCCCAGCGCCACGAACCGCGCCGCATACGGCTCGTCCTGAACCGCCGCCAGGCTCAGCCGGGCGAAAGTGGGGGACACCAGCCGCCGGACCCGCTGGTAGTTTGTGAGCGACTTGGCGCTCAGCCGCCCGTTGATGACCGCCACCGGGATGCCCCGCTGGGCGCACTGCGCCACGAAGTTGGGCCACACTTCCAGTTCCACCAGCGCCACCGCGTCGGGGTCCACCGCGTCCAGAAAGCGCTCGACCGCGCCCGAGAAGTCCAGCGGGAACCGCACCACCGACTCGGGCCCGAACAGCGCCGTCGCCCGCGCCAGCCCCGTGTCCGTCGTCGCCGAAACGATCACGTCCGCGTGCTCGCGCAGCATCGGCACCAGCGCCCGCAGCGTGTTCGTCTCGCCCACCGACACCGCGTGGATCAAGAGCCGTGGTCGCGTGCGGTCGCGACCGCGCACGCCCACCCGCAGCCCAAACCGCTGCGCCCACCCCCCGCGCGCCTTGCGAGCCCACACCGGCACAAGCACGGCGGCGGCGGCGGCATAGGCAAGGTCCAGCGTGTTCATGGACGGATCAGGTGTTCACAGAGTCCATCGGGCCCAGCGGCGAGCAACACAACCCCATCCAACCCGCGCGCTCTCTTCTCTCTTCTCTCAGCACTCAGCACTCAGCACTCAGCACTCACCACTCAAAATGGGCAGGCCGGGATTCGAACCCGGAACCCCTCGCGTGTAAAGCGAGTGCTCTGGCCAGTTGAGCTACCCGCCCGGCTAACCAAGCGTAGCGGGGCGAGCCCCGCGCCCGCCGCGGCTTTCCGCCCCGGCCTGCGCCGCCGCGCCCTCCTGGGCCTTGTGAACAAAGTTCAGCCGCAGGCCCAGCACGCGCTCCAGCATCTCCGCCTTGCGCTGCGCCGCCCACAGGTCGATCTCCGGCTCCTGCCCCGCGATAACCGCCACGCGCAGGCCCCCGTCCATCGGCGCCACCCTCACGTCCTGCACCACCTGCCGGTGGGCACGGTCCAGGCCCACCGCCACGCGCACGATCCCGCCCAGCACGCGGATCAGCGCCCGGTCCGCCTCGCCCAGGTGTCCGAACCCCTCGTGCTTGTCCTTGGGCTCGCCCCCGCGGTGATACCGCGCGATCAGCGCTACCAGTTCCACCTGCCGCGCCGTCAGCCCCGGCAGGTCGCTGTGACGGATCAGGCTGTACGAGTGCCGGTTGTGCTGGGCATAGTTGATCAGGTAGCCCACGTCCAGCAGGAGCGCGCCCGCCTCCAGCAGCAGCCGCGCGTCATCCGCCGCCCACGCGGGCTTCTCGGGCAGCGCGCCCGCGATCTGGTCAAACAGCCGCACCGCCAGCCGCGCCACATGCTCGCTGTGCCGCTGATCAAACCGGCAAGCCCGCGCCAGGCGATACACCCCGCGCAGCGGATCCCGCGCCGACGCCAGCGCGTCGCCCGCCTCGCGCGGGTACAGCGCGCCCGCCATCGACAGCAGCAGCCCGTCGCGAATGCCCCCGGAGTGAACCCTCAGCCGCCTCACGTCCAGGTGCTTCATCAGCCCGTGCAGGATCGCCACGCCGGGCACGATGATGTCCGCCCGCTCCGGCGCCAGCCCGGGCACCCGCGCGCGATCCTCCAGGCTCAGACCCCGCAGTTGCCGCACGATCCGCCCCACCGTCGCCCGCTTGATCTCCAGCCCCTGCACCGCCGCGCCCGGCGCGGGACTCCCCGGCGCGTGCCCGTGCTGCAGCGCCACCGCGCCCAGCGTGGTGCTGGTGCCGCCGGTGGCGATGATGAGCTGCGGCTTCAGCGGCGCCTTGCCAATTCGATCACGGAAGAGCTCGCGCAGCCCGCGACGCAACTCGTCGAATCGGTCGCCCGCCGCGTGCGCCGCCCCGCCGTAGCGCTCCGTGAGCCTCACCGCCCCGATGGGCAGCAGGTACACCTTCTCGATCACCCCGCCCGCCGCGAGCACCACCTCCGTGCTGCCCCCGCCGATGTCCACCACCGCCGCCGTGAGCAGCGAGAGATCGAACGCGCCCGCGACCGAGCGATACGCCAGCGCGGCCTCCTGCTCCGCCGGGATGACCTCCAGATCAAGGTTCGCCCACCGCTTCACCAGGCCCACCAGCGCCGCGCCGTTCTCCGCCTCGCGCACCGCCGCCGTCGCCACCGCGCGCAGTTGCGCCACCCCGAACCCCTCGGCGATCCGCTTCATCCGCGTGATGGTCGCCGCGGCCTGCTCCATCGCCCGCTCGTCCAGCCGACCCGAGGCGTCCAGACCGCGCGCCAGCCTCACGGTGTCTTTCTCGTCGTCCAGCACGCGGTACGTCCCGTCCGGGTGCGCCTCCGCCACGATCAACCGGATGGAGTTGGAGCCCACGTCGATCGCCGCCAGCCGGGCCGGGTGCGCCGCCCCGCCCGCGTGCGAGTGACCGTTCAGCTTCGCCCGCTCCGCCCGCGCGCCCCCCGCCGCCGTCACCATCGCCCCCGCACCGCGCGTCACCACGATCCCCGCCTCAAGCGCCCTCCCCGCTCCCGCGGCGGGCGGCGCCGGCGGCTGCGGCGCCGGTTCGTGCGAGGCGTGCGCCGTCGCGCACGCCGACAAGATCAGCCGCAT
>JALHNL010000036.1 GCA_022843545.1 Phycisphaerales bacterium
GTCCGCCGCCCAGCCCGCCCCGGCTCAGCAGCCCGGCCCGTGGGTCACGCGACAGGTCGGGGCCCCGCGCGTGTCATTCCACACCTTTGAAAGCCCAGCCGCCAAGGCCAAGGTCAGTTATCACCTCTACACGCCCGCGGCGCACGACCTCGAGCCGCAGCGCCGATTCCCCGTCGTCTACTGGCTGCACGGCTCGGGCGGCGGACTCGCGGGCATCCCGCAGGTTGCAAGGCACTTTGACGCGGCGATCGCAGCCGGCAAGACCCCGCCGTGCTTCGTCGTGTTCGTCAACGGCATGGTCGGCGGCTTCGAGGGGATGTACGTGGACTGGAAGGACGGGACGGCCCCGGTGGAGACGGTCATCGTCAAGGACCTCGTGCCGCACATCGATGGGGCGCACCGCACCCTCCCCACGCGAGAGGGTCGCCTCCTCGACGGCTTCAGCATGGGCGGTTACGGCGCGGCCCGCCTGGGCTTCAAGTTCCCCGACGTGTTCCGGGCTGTGTCCATCGTCGGCGCGGGGCCGATGCAGGAGGAACTGGTGCAGACTCCGCGGGCCGGACGGCAGCGGGCGGCGGAAGTGCTCACCAAGGTCTACGGCGGCGAACAGGCGTACTTCCGCGCCGTCAGCCCTCGCACGCTCGCCCGGCAGAACGCCGAAGCGATCACCCGAGGCTCGCTGGTGCGCGTGATCATCGGCGATCAGGACGAGACCTTCGAGAACAACCGGCGTTTCCGGGAGCATCTGGAGAGCCTGAAGATCCCGCACACCTGGACCGTGCTCCCCGGCGTGGCCCACGACCCGATGGGCGTGCTCCGCGCGATGGGCGATGACAACTGGGCGTTCTATCGCGCGGCGTTCGGCGACCCCCCCACCGCCCAAGCTCCCGCCGCAGCAGCCCCGCCCGCGCTCGTGCCCGGCCAGGCCATCACCCGCTCGATCAAAGTCGGCACGCTGGACCGCCGCTCGCTGATCTACATCCCGCGCGGGTACGACGCATCCCGCCCGACCCCCGTCGTTGTCGTGTTTCACGGCGGCGGCGGCAACCCCCAGACGATGGTGAACTTCTGCGGGCTGAACACCAAAGCCGACGAGGCGGGCTTCATCGCCGTCTATCCCTACGGCACGGGGCGGCTGCCCAATCGACTGCTCACCTTCAACGGCGGCAACTGCTGCGGCTACGCGATGGATAACAACATCGACGATGTCGGCTTCACGCGGGCGATGCTCGACGATCTGGCGACCGTGGCCAACGTCGATGCGAATCGCGTCTACGCCACGGGCATGTCCAACGGCGGCATCATGGCCTACCGCGTCGCGTCGGAACTCGCCGACCGATTCGCCGCGATCGCGCCCGTCGGCGGGCCGATGGGCACCGAGACCTGCAATCCCTCACGCCCCGTCGCGGTGATGCACTTCCACGGCACCGCCGATGCACAGGCCCCGTTCAACGGCGGTCAGGGCCGGGGTAACCCGCTCACCAACGTGCGACCCGTCTTCCTGTCGGTGCAGCACTCGCTGGATCAATGGATCAAGGCCAACGGCTGCGCCCAGCCGCCCGAGGTCGTGCAACTCCCCGATGCCGCGGCCGACGGCATGACCGTGACGCGCAAGACCTGGGGCGGCGGCAAGGACGGCGCCGAGGTCGTGCTCATCGAGATCACCGGCGGCGGGCACACCTGGCCAGGGCGCGAGCCGCCGCTGGAGATGCTCGGCCCTTCGACGAAGGACATCTCGGCCAACGACCTGATGTGGGAGTTCTTCCAGAAGCACGCTCGCAAGGCCGCGGCACCGGCGAGCAAGTAAGCGTTCATCGTCCGCTCGGTCCGGAGGCGTGCCCGCACCCCCTCCTCCCGTCCCCGCACTCCCGCACGCCCAGCCCGCCACGCCAGGCGTTGTGAGGACCGGCATCGGCTTGCGTTATCCTGTACCGATGAACCTCGCGACCTCACCTGTTCTGTTCCGCCGACTCTTCGGCATCGCGGCCGCGCTGTCACTGGCCTCGCCCTGCGCGGCGCAGTTCGCTTTGCCCAAGGACGATTCGCCGCTCGTGCTCGACAAGGGACTGGCGGTCTCCGGCGCATCCGAAGTCGCGCGTCGGCCCATCAACACCGACGCGGTCGTGGCCGGCGTGGTTGAGGGCACGCTCGACCTGGCCAGCGTGAAGGCGGGAGACGAGATCATCCCCGGCAAGGCGTGGCAAGAGATCGTCGCCAAGGACGGCGGCTTCGCCTCGCCAGGGCGCAGTGCGTACGTGCTCGTGCGTGTGACCGCCGAGCAGCCGCGCGTCGCGATGCTCCATGCCGCGGGGCACGCGCTGGTCTATGTGAACGGCGAGCCGCGGATGGGCGATCCGTACGCACATGGCTATGTCACGCTGCCGATCTCGCTCAGGAGCGGCGAGAACACGCTGCTTTTCGCCCACGCCGGCCGCGGACAGATGAAGGCGGAACTCCGCCGCCCGGCGGGCGAGGTGATGATCCTGAGCGCCGACCTCACGCTGCCCGACGCGCGGCCGGACGCACCGAGCGTGCAGACGGTCGGCGTGCCGATCGTGAACGCGACGGACACCCCGCGCACCGTCACTCTCCATGCCGTCGCCGGGGGCCGGGAAAGCGTGTCGCAACCGATCACGCTGGCACCGTGCGCCGCGCATAAGGCGGCCGTCGAGGTCAACATCCCGGCCTCGGCATCCCCAGTGGCTCTCACGCTAACGGTGCGCGAGGGATCACGCGAGGTCGCGACCCACACCGCGACGCTCGGCTCGCCCCCGGCCGGCGCGCCGTTCAAGATCACCTACTCCAGTCGCGTGGACGGTTCGGCGCAGTACGTCGCCATCGTGCCGCCCAAGCCCAGCGAGGGTGGGAAGCCGCCGGCGATGGTGCTCTCGCTGCACGGCGCGAGCGTGGAGGCGACCAGCCAGGCCGGGTCGTACGCGCCGCGGGCGGGCGTGCTGATCGCCTGCCCCACCAACCGCAGGCCCTTCGGCTTTGACTGGGAAGACTGGGGACGCGTCGACGCCATCGAGTCGATGGACGAGGTGCAGCGTCGATTCAACACCGACCCCGCACGGCAGTACCTCACCGGGCACAGCATGGGCGGGCACGGCACCTGGAACATCGGCGTGCTGTACCCCGAGCGCTTCGCCGCCATCGCCCCCAGCGCCGGGTGGTTGTCGTTCGACACCTACACCTCTCGCGGCGGCCCGGCCTATGCGCCCGAAGGGCCGCTGGGCGACGCCTTCCGCACCGCCCGCGCCAGCAGCGACACGCTCGCGCTCTTCCCCAACCTGCGCGGCAAGGGCATCTACATCCTGCACGGCGACAAGGACGACAACGTGCCCGTGGAGCAGGCCCGCCAGGCCCGCGCCGCGCTCGATGCGCTGGGCATCCCGTACGCCTTCCACGAGCAGGCCGGCGCGGGCCACTGGTGGGACGACGACCAGCCCGGCGCCGCGTGCGTGGACTGGCCGGGGATCTGGGAGACCTTCGCGGCGCACTCGCTTCCTGAGCGTGCCGAGCCGCCCGCTGTGTCGCCCCCCATCGACTCGCGCGGCTTCCCTCTGGGTGCGTTCAAGCGTGTGTTTGATCGCGAGTTCGTGCTGGTCTACGCCACCGGCGGCAGCGCGGAGGAGAACGCCTGGGCACTCGCCAAGGCACGTTATGACGCGGAGCAGTGGTGGTACCGCGGAAGCGGCCGCGCGGTGGTGATGTCCGACGAGCAGTTCCTGAAGTCGCCCACGACCGGCAACGTCGTGCTCTACGGCCACGCCGACTCCAACCGCGCCTGGGCCCCCGTGCTGGGCAAAGACGCGCCGGTCACGCTCACACGCGGACGCCTGAGCGTCGCCGGTCGGGACTTCACGGGCGACGACCTGGCTCTGCTGACGGTGCTCCCCCGTGCCGATTCACCCGGCGCGGAGGTCGGCATCGTCGGCGGCACGGGCCGCCCGGGCATGCGCGCGACCGATCGCCTGGGCTACTTCGGTTCCGGGGTGGGCTTCCCGGAGGTGACGGTGCTGCGCGCCGGCGTGTGGAGGCGGGGCTTTGGCGCCGTGGAAGGTGCGGGCCCGCTGAACGCGATCGTCTGGCGCTGACCCGTCCGCACGCGAGCCCGCCGGCTGGTATCTTGGGCCATGCACATCCAGCGGGCAGTCGGGCGAGTGGGCGTGTTGGTCAGCCGCGTGTTCAGGGCTGTCGCGCCCGACCCGCTCGTCATTGCGATCCTTCTCTTGACCCTCACGTGCGTCCTTGGGCTCACGCTCGGCACGTTCCCGGCCGCGCCCGGGCAGACGCTCACGCTCACGGACAAACTCACGCGCCTGGCCGATTCGTTCCGTGACACCGGCTCGGGCTCGCACATGTGGTCGCTCCTGGCGTTCACCATGCAGATGTGCCTCGTGCTGGTCTCCGGACACGTGCTCGCCTCGGCACCGGTCGTCAAGCGCCTCATCGAGCGCGTCGCACGCCTCCCGCGCACGGGCCACGGGGGCGCGGCGCTCGTGGGCTTAGTGGCGTGCGCCGCCGCGCTCATCAACTGGGGGCTGGGGCTCATCGTCGGCGCGCTGCTCGCCCGCGAAGTCGGGCGGGCGCTCGCCAGGCGCGACATCCCCCACCACTACCCGATCATCGCCGCCGCGGGCTACTTCGGGCTCATGATCTGGCACGGCGGGCTCTCCGGCTCGGCCCCGCTGACCATGACCAGCGCGGAGGGCGCAGCGCGAACGCTGCCTAAGGACACGCTCGCCGCGCTCGACCAGGCGGGCTTCGCTTCCGGTGTTCCGCTGGATCAAACGCTCTTCACCCCGCTCAACGCCGCCGTGTCATTCGGGCTGCTGCTCATCGTGCCGCTCGCGCTGTGGTTCCTGGCCCCGCGCGACCCAGCCGACCAGGTGCGGTGCACCGTGGGCGACCCCAGCGCCGACTCGCCTGACGAAGACGACCCGGGCGAGGGCACCCTCCCCGACCGCCTCGACCGCTCGCGGATCATCTCGGCCCTCCTGGTCGGCGCGCTCGCCGCCGGGCTCGTGAGGTTCGTTGACACTTCCTCGCTCTGGCGACTGGGCCTCAACGAGATCATCGCCGCCATGCTGGCGATGGGGCTGGTGCTTCACGGCACGCCCCGTCGCTTCATGCGCGCCGCCGACGAAGCCGCCGGGGCCTGCGGGGGCATCATCGTGCAGTTCCCCATCTACGCCGCCATCATCGCGGTGATGGTGAACACCGGTCTCATCGCGGCGCTCGCCGATCTCGCGTCGTCCGCCGCGCCGTGGATGCTGCCCATCACCACATTTCTCTCGGCCTGCGTAGTCAATCTGTTCGTCCCCTCCGGCGGCGGGCAGTGGGCCGTGCAGGGGCCGATCGCGCTGCAGGCGGGGCTCAACGCGGGCGTTGATCCCGGGCGGATGATCATGGCCGTGGCCTACGGCGACCAGCTCACCAACATGCTCCAGCCTTTCTGGGCCCTGCCGCTGCTCGCGATCACGCGCGTCAGAGCGCGGGACATCGTGGGCTACACCGCGATCGTGATGCTGCTGGGCGGGCTGTGGATTATCGCGGCCTTCGCGCTGCTCTGACCGGCGCAGCCCCAAAGACAGCGAGCCCGGGAAGGCCCGGGCTCGCTGGGTTCAATCCGAGTTGTCAGCCTTGATCGATCAGGCCCGGCGACGACGCGCCGCCAGCAGACCGCCCAGGCCCAGGAGGCCCAGCGCGCCGGGGGTCGGGATCGCGCGGACGGTGTCCATCACGAACTCCTGCCCGCCGACCTGGATCGACGAGATGCCCGCCAGCGAGGTGAAGGTCACCAGTCCCGGCGTGTTGCCCTGCGGGGCGACCACCGACACCGCGACCCCGTTGATGAACGCGGGGGCCAGATCGAGGTTGGCGAGCTCGACGTACGCGCCGTTCACGCCCAGGTTCTCCGACCCGCCGAAGTCGAAGTACTCAAAGCTCGCCTGGGTGACGGTGAAGCCCAGCCCGGTGAAGTCGAAGCGGACCTGCACGTTGTTGAGACCCATCGCACGCGTTGGGAACGAGCCGCCAGCGGGTTCGATGAACGCGCTGTTGAAAGCTGAGAAGTTGCCCTGGGTGAAGTTCAGGCCGCGCACGACCGTGCCGTTCTCGGTGAACAGCACATCTCCAGGCAGGAAAGCGGGCTGGCTGTAAGTCGTGCCGGCGGGGGTGGCCGCCGTGTCAAACGTCACCGGAGCGGCCGAGGCCGAAGCCGCCGCCGCGAGAACCAGACCCGTCACGAGAAGAGCGTTACGCATGAGAGAGATCCTTTGAACACCGGGCACAATCGCCTGGCGACCTCTCCTCCGCGTGGGATGTTCCGAGAATCTAGCCCGAACTGCCGACGCCGGCCAACAATCGGCGGCAAAGTCCGAGATTCCACCGTGAGATTGGGCTTCATTTGCGCCCAAATGACCAAGGAACCCTAAGTGAGCCGGTCCTGATCCCTGCCAGACCCCTTACCCTCTGAACAATGCCCCACCCACCGCATACTCAGCCCGCTGCGTACCCGAACGCCTCGCCCCGGGTCCTGGCTTCCAGAATCAAGGTCAGCCTCGATGACTCCTCGCCACCCGGCGTGGCCCTGCTGGGCCTGCCCAGCGACCTGGGCGTGAGGCTCAATCACGGTCGGCCCGGATCGGCGGGCGGGCCGGGGGCGGTCCGTGCCGCGCTGTCGCGCTACGGCGTCGCCGAGCCCTTTGGCCTTGACTGGCCACGGGTGTACGACGCGGGGGACGTGACGGCGCCGGCGGGCGATGACGAGGCGACGCTGCGGCGCTGGCACGAGCGCGTCCGCGAGACCGTGACCTGGCTGCGTGCTCATGGCCATCTCGTCATCGGTGTTGGCGGTGGGCACGACCACACGCTGCCCTTGGCGGGGCCCGTGGCGCACACCCAGCCCGACCTCGCCGTCCTCTACGTGGACGCCCACCTCGACGTGCGCGACACGCCGGGCTCGGGCATGCCCTTCCGCCGGCTGGTCGAGGATCACGGCGTGCGCGACCTGCGCGTGGTGGGGCTCAACCCGCTGGCCAACTCTCGCGAGCACGTCGAGTGGTTCAAAGCCCACGGGGGCAAGATCATCGAGGCCCCGCGTGGGCGGATCGAGGGCCCGGAGGGCCTGCTCCCGCGCGGTCCGTTCTATCTCAGCATCGACCTGGACGGGATCGACGGCTCGGCGGCCCCGGGCGTGAGCGCGCTCAACCCGGCCGGGCTGAGCGTCCACGACGTGGCCGCGCTGGCCCACGCCGCCGGGCGATCGCCCATGGCGAAGGGCTTCGACATCATGGAGCTCAACCCCGCGTTTGACGTGGACGGGCGCACCTCGCGCGTGGCGGCGCACCTGGTGCTGGAGTTACTGCGCGGGGTGGCGCTGAGGGCGTAAATCGATCCTGCCTCGAGGCCTTCCCGGTTGTCCCTGCTCTGCGCCGGCCGTGTGGATCAGGAAGAAGGCATCGAGGCAGGAGGCATCCAGGCATCCAGGCATCCAGGCATCCAGGCATCCAAGCATCCAGGCATCGGGGCCTGGCATCGGTCATCCCATCGCGTCGCCGATCTTCTGCACGCACCACTCCACGATCTCGCCGGTGGGCACGAGCGACCCCTTGTCGGTCGCGCGGCGAGTCTTGAACTCCACCGCGCCCGCGGCCAGGGCCTTCTCGCCGATGGTCAGGCGGATGGGCACGCCGATGAGGTCCGCGTCCTTGAACTTGGGCCCGGGTCGCTCGTCGCGGTCGTCGATGAGCACGTCCACGCCCCGCGCCGCCAGTTCGCCGGCGATCTTGTCGGCGAGCGCGGCGTGATCAGCCGAGTCGGCCCGCATCAGCGTGATGAGCACGTGATACGGCGCGATGGCGACGGGCCAGACGATCCCGTTCTCATCGTGGTTCTGCTCCACCGCCGCGGCGACGGTGCGCGAGACGCCGATGCCGTAGCAGCCCATGATGACCGACTTCTTCTGCTGGTCAGCGCCCAGCACGCTGAGCCCCATGGCGTCGCTGTACTTGGTGCCGAGCTTGAAGATGTGCCCCACCTCGATGCCGCGCCCGGTTTCCAGCTTGGCGCCCGCGGATCGCGGCGAGGGGTCGCCCGCCAGGGCGTTGCGCACGTCGGCGACCATGAGGTAATCATCGCCCCCGCGCAGACCGCCGGTGCCGTGGGTCTCGGGCTTGTGGGCGGCGGCGGCCAGCGGGTCCTTGCCCAGGTCGCGCTGCCAGTTGAAGTGCTTGACGTGGTAGTCGATCTTGTCGCCGCCGGTGACCCAGAACTTGGGCTTGCCCGCCGCGTCATCAAACCCGATGGCCGCGTCGCGATCCACCACCACCAGCACGCCCTTCTTGCCCAGCGCCGCCCGCGGCGAGATGAACCCGACGGCGAAGCCCTTTGCCGCGGCCTCCTTCACGTCGGCGAGTTCGACGCCCGACACGCCCGCCGCGTCGCGCACCTTGCCCTCGTTCACATCATGATCACCGCGGACCACCGCGAGGATGAACTCCTCGCCGTACTTCGCCAGGTCCTCGGGGGTGGACTGCACCTTGAACAGCACGCTCTTGAGCATGTGCTGGGGCTTGACCTTCAGGAACTTCACGACGTCCTCGATGCCCGGGCAACCCGGAGTGTGGACCTCTTCGAGCGCGCCGCTGGGCTCGCCCGCGAAGTAGCCCTTGGCGGGCGCGGGCCGCGGGCCGATCTCGCACTTCTCCACGTTCGCCGCGTAGCCCGAGGCGGGGCACTTGAGAATCGTGTCCTCGCCGCTCGCCGCGTTCACCATGAACTCATGGCTCGCCGAGCCGCCGATGGGCCCGCTCTCGGCCTCCACCACCGTGAAGTCCAACCCGCAGCGCCTGAACACGTTGGTGTACGCCGCGTGCATCTTGTCGTACGTCTCGTTCAGACCACCGGGCCCCTCCACCGCGGTGTGGAACGAATACGCGTCCTTCATCAGGAACTCGCGCCCGCGCAGCAGGCCGGATCGGGGCCGGGCCTCATCGCGGAACTTGGTCTGAATCTGGTACAGGTTGATGGGCAACTGCTTGTACGAGTTGATGGAGCCCTTGACCATCTCGGTGATGGGCTCCTCGTGCGTGGGCCCAAGCGCGCACACCGCGCCCTTGCGGTCGGTGACCTTGAAGAGCAGGTCGCCGTAGGCCACATGGCGCTTGGTCTCGTTGTACAACTCGATCGGCAGCATGACCGGCAGGTGCAGCTCCATCGCGCCAGCGCCGTCCATCTCCTCGCGCACGATCTGGCTCACCTTCTTCAGCACCCGGTAGCCCAGGGGCAGGAAGTCGTAGATGCCCGCGCCCAGTTTGCGGATGAACCCCGCCCGCGAAAGGAACACGTGCGAGGGCGACTCCGCGTCCGCCGGAGCCTCGCGCGTCGTGGGGATGAGCGTCTGCGTCCAGCGATGAACCGCGCCGCGCGGGGAAATGCCGAAGGTCTTGGTGGCCATAGGGCGTCAGGGTAGGTCGGCCCCACGTCCCGATACCCCGGCGATCACTTCTGCCAGGGCAGCCGGTCCAGGTCCACATTCCCGCCGCACACGATCACCCCCGCCTTGCCGCCCTCCAGCCCCGTCCGCCCGCTGAACAGCACGGCGAACCCCACCGCCGCCGAGGGCTCGATCACGATCTTGGCCCGCTCCCACACAAACCGCATCGCGTCGATGATCTCCGCCTCGCTCACCGTCACCACCTTCTCCACATTCCGCTTCGCGATCGTGAACGTCAGCTCGCTCATCGCGGTCAGCAGCCCGTCGGCGATGCTGGTGGGCGGGCGCGGCGGCTGGCGCACGCCCGTCGCCATCGAGCGGGCCGCGTCGTCCGCCGCCTCCGGCTCCGCCGCGATGACCCGGATGCTCTCCCGCTCGCCCTTGGCCGCGATGGCCGTCCCGCTCAGCAGCCCGCCGCCCCCCACCGGCGCGATGACCGCGTCCAGATCCGGCACGTCTTCCAGCAGTTCCATGGTGGCGGTGCCCTGCCCCGCGATGATCCGGGTGTTGTTGAACGGGTGGATCTCCGTCGCTCCGGTCCGCGCAATGACCTCCGCCTGCGTGCGCTCCCGAGCCTCCAGCGTGGGCTCGCAGAACGTGATGCGCCCGCCGTACGCCTCCACCGCCGCCCGCTTCACCGCCGGCGCGGTCCGCGGCATCACGATGTGCGCGTCGATCCCGCGGATTCTCGCCGCCAGCGCCAGGGCCTGGGCGTGGTTGCCCGAGGAGTGACACACCACGCCGCGCCGGGCTTCCTCCTCGCCCAGAGCCATCACCGCGTTGCACGCCCCGCGGAACTTGAACGCGCCCACCTTCTGCATGTTCTCGCACTTCATGAACACCCGGCACCCCGCCCGGCGATCGATGGACCCGCAGGTCATCACCGGCGTGCGGATGGCGTACGGGCGGATCCGCGCCGCCGCCTCGCGGATGTCGTGAATGGTCGGGATGGTCATCACGTTCGTCACTCCATGAAGTCCACCACGACGCCCCGACCGCCGGCCTGGGCACGCTCGAACACCAGCGCCGCCGCCGCCGCGTCCTGCAGCGCCGTGCCCGTCGAGTCGAACACCGTCACCACGTCCGGCGCCCATCCTCCGGGCTTGGCCCCGGCGCAGAGTTCGCCGATCTGCGCGTACACGTCTCCCGCCCCCATCACCCCCGCGGCGATGGCGTGGTGCAACTCCCCCACTTCGGCGCACTGCGCGGTCAGATCGGTCACCACGCGCCCCCGAGCCAGGATCAGCGGGTCCAGTTCCTGCTTCAGCGGGCTGTCGGCCCCCACCGCGGCGATGAACATCCCCGTTCTCACGTGCTCAGGCCTCACAAACGCGCCCTTCGCCGGCGTGCAGGTCACCAGCACATCCGCGTCGCGCGTCGCCGCCGCCAGATGCTCGCACGCCTCCAGCTCAGCGCTCACCACCGCCCGATGCCGCGAGCAGAAGTCACGGGCTCTCGCCGCGTCGCGACTCCACACCCGCACCCGGCGGATGCCCGGCCGGGCATGCAGCAAGCCCTGCACCTGCCGGAGGGCCTGGCCCCCGCAGCCCGCGATCGCCGCGACCGTTGCGTCGGGCCTTGAGAGGATCGAGGCCGCCAGCGCGGTCGTCGCGGCGGTGCGAATCGCCGTCACACCGCGCGAGTCCATCACCGACAGCAGCGAGCCGTCAGAGGCGTCGTAGAGCAGGATCACGCCGCGAATCGAGGGCAGGCCCTTAGCCGGATTGCCGAAGAACCCGGCGTTCGCCTTGAGGGCGAAGTAGACGCGCCCGCCCAAGGTCACCGCGCTCCCGCCGCCCTTGATGTGGAACTCGCCCCCCAGCCCGTCCACGTGCATGAGTTCCGGGCCCAGGGCCCGACCGAGGTGGTGGCCCGCAAAGGCCTGACCGACGGCGTCCATGCACTCGCCCAGGGACAAAAGCCCATCGATCTCCCCGCGCTTCAGGATGCGTGTTCCGCCGGGCATGCGGCGGCAGGGTAGTCCCGTCTTGCCCATTCTCCCACGCCCGCACCGCCCCGATCGGCTCCTATTGTCATCCGCTTCGCAACCTCCCCGACCTCCGATCCGGATAGAACGAACCCATGTCTTCCAAGCACGACAACGGCGCTGCTCACGGCCCCTCCGGCCACGTTCATCTCGACCCCGACGCCAAGCACGACCCGCACGCCACGCGGTTCGGCGACTTCCTCAAGGCCGCCATCAAGGCCGAGGCGTCGGACCTCATCATGAAGACCGGCAAGCCGCCGGTCGTGCGTCTTCGCGGCGCGCTCAAGCCGCTGGACTGCCCCCCGGTCACGCTTGAAGAGTTCATGAACATCACCAAGCACATCCTGGATGAGGAGCAGCAGGCCGACCTGCACAAGTACGGCTCGGTCGACTTCGCGTACGACTACGACGAGGGCCACCGCTTCCGCGTGAACCTCTTCCAGGCCCGCGGCAAGCTGTCGGTCGCCGCCCGCCTCATCTCGTCCAAGATCCGCAAGTTCGAGGAGCTGTACCTTCCGCCGATCATGGCCGAAATCGCCATGCAGCCCAACGGCATCGTGCTGCTCTCGGGCGTGACGGGCTCGGGCAAGTCCACCACCATCGCCGCGATGCTCGATTACGTGAACGAGCGCAAGCCCGTCCACATCGTGACCATCGAGGACCCGATCGAGTACATCTTCACCGACCGGAAGGCCACGATCAACCAGCGCGAAATCGGCATCGACTGCCTCGACTTCAAGATCGCCCTCCGCGCTCTGGTCCGCGAGAACCCCGACATCGTGCTCGTCGGCGAAATGCGCGACCAGGAGACCTTCGAGGCCGCCCTGCACGCCGCCGAGACCGGCCACCTCGTGTACGGCACCATCCACGCCTCCAGCGCCACCCAGACCTTCAGCCGAATCTACGGCCTCTTCCCGCCCGAGGAAGTCGAGCAGGTCCGCAAGATCCTCGCGTACCAGATGCGCGCGTTCGTCTACCAGAAGCTCCTGCCCACCCTCAAGCCCGAGATCCACCGCATCCCCGCGCTGGAGATCCTCATCAACAACGGCGTGGTCCGCAAGGCCGTGCTCGAGGGCCGCGAGGGCGAACTGCGCGAGTACCTCAAGAGCGTGGAAGCCCGCCAGAGCAACATGATCGACTTCAACGGGTCGCTGGTGGACCTGGTGGAGCGCGAGATGATCCACGTCCGCGTCGCGATGGAGACCACGCCCAACGCCGACGAACTGTCGATGCGACTCAAGAAGATGGGCTCCAGCCGCTAACCCCCCGCGAGCATCTTCCGCGCCAAGGCCAGGTACGCGTCGTACTGCGCGCGAACCTCGGCCATGGAGTCTCCCCCGAACTTCTGCCGCAGCGCCCGCGCCACCTCAAACCCCACGACGTTCTCCAGAACCACAGCCGCGGCGGGCACCGCGCACACGTCCGACCGCTCATAGGCGCTCGGGGCCGCCTCGCCCGTCCTCAGGTCGATCGACGGCATGCCCCGCAGCACGGTGCTGATGGGCTTCATCGCTGCCCGCACCACGATCGGCGCGCCGTCGGTCATGCCGCCCTCGGTCCCGCCGGCGTTGTTGGTGGCTCTCACCAGCCCAAGCGTGGGCTCCTCGCGCCGCGCGGGGTCGTACCCGATCGGATCGTGAACCTCGTGCCCCGGACGCGACGCGCACCCAAACCCCAGCCCGATCTCCACGCCCTTCATCGCCTGAACGCCCATTACCGCGTAGGCCAGCCGCGCGTCCAGCCGGTCGCGCCAGTCCATCGTGCTCCCGATCCCCGGCGGGCAGCCGAACACATGCACCTCGATGACGCCGCCCAGCGTGGTCTTGTCGATCTTCGCCCGGCGGATCGCCTCTCGCATCGCCGCGCCCGCGGCCTCGTCGGGGCATCCCACGTCGCTCGCGTCGCGTGCCTGGCGCAGGCTCCGCCAGTTCGCCTCGGTCACCGCCACGTCCGCGCCCACGGTCGCGATCGACCGCACGAACGCGAACACCTCGATGCCCAGTTCGTGCAGCAGCAGCCGCGCCGCCGCCCCCGCCGCCACCCGCGCCGCCGTCTCTCGCGCGCTCGCCCGCTCCAGCGTTCCGCGGCAGTCGGGCGTCAGGTACTTCACGCTCCCCGCCAAGTCCGCGTGACCCGGGCGCGGCGTATGGATCGGAGGCGTGCGCGCCGCGTCGTCCATCCGGCTGTCGCGGTTCACGATCCGCATCGCCAAAGGCGAGCCGATGGTCAGCCCCTGGCGCACCCCCGCCAGCACCTCGGCCTTGTCGTCTTCGATGTTCTGCCGCCCGCCGCGTCCATAACCGCCCTGGCGCCGCGCGAGCTCAGCGTTGATGAACCCGGTGTCCACGCCCAGCCCGGCGGGCAGCCCGGTGACCAGCGCGATCATCCCCGGCCCGTGCGACTCGCCCGCGGTCTGGTAGTCAAGAGCGCTCATGTGTCCAGCGTATCCGCAGCCGGGTGGGCCGTCGGTGGAGGCCCGCGCCCAGCCCAAGCCCTCAGGCCGCGCGCCGCTCCCAGCCCTGGGGCCGCACGTTGGCCTTCGCGTCCGGGGCTTCCTTCCAGTCCTCGGCGCTGCGCAGATTCAGTTCGCTGGGCATGGTCTTGCGATAGCCCAGGAGCCGCACGACCTCCAGCACGTCCGTCCACGTGGGGAACGACTTGTTGTTGGCCCGCTTGAATTCCTGGATGGCCATCACGAACAGGAACTGCTCGGGGGTCAGTTCGCCCTCTTCGGCGCTGCGGGTGAAGTCCGACAGGCGGCGGCCCGCCCCGCGCCGGCGTTCAAGGCCCGTTCCGTTCTCGTCAGCCGACTCATCCACCGGCTCAGCCGGCTTCGCCCGATCCCCGCTCAACTTCAGCGCGGCGGCAATACGCCGGTCCAGCCCCGTCCGCCGGTCGACCACCGAGTCGCGTCGCTCCGAGCCGGAGCGGCCTTCATGGCCCTGAGGGGCGGAGTGATCGGGCTGCGGCTGGTTGGGATCAAGCGGCTGGGCCGACATGCGTCACCTCGGGCGGCCCTCAAGGACGAGGGCCGCGGCACGGACGCCCGACCGACCGCCGCCCGGCCGCACACGCGGCGCGCGATCAGAGGTCGTCGTCCTCACCCTCGTCATCGTCGAGATCGCCGTCGAGGTCGCCGTCGCCCTCTTCGTCGTCGAAGAACTCCTCGTCATCCTCGTCAAAGTCCTCACCGTCCTCGTCGTCGCCCTCCTCCTCATCCTCAAACTCGTCCTCGTCGCCAAACTCGTCACCATCCTCATCATCGTCACCGTCCTCATCCTCGTCTTCGTCCTCGTCGCCGGGCCGCTTGGCGTCGTCGTCCATGAGAACGACTCCGCCCTGGCCCCAGTGCAGGTCGGGCCGGTCGTGCTCCGCTTCCAGCGCGGAGGGACCGTCCTGCAGCGACATCATCGTCCCGCTCGTGATCATCAGTTCAACCGCCATGGCTCGCTCCCTCGGTGCATCCGCGCTGTCAACGGGCTTGGTGCTTCGCTCGCGGGGCGCCGCGCCCCGCTGGTTTGCGCCGCAACATTAGTGCCCCGACACGCCGTGTCAACACCCCCCCCGCCCGCCCTCTCCGCCCGCGCCGGGCACGCCACCCGGATATGCTCTGCCCTTCGGAATGACCACTGACTCCGCCGCGCCATCCAGCCCCGCTCCGACCGACTCCTTCCAGCCGGTCGCGATGCTGCTGGCCTGGGTCTGCCCGGGCGCGGGCCACATCTTCCTCGGGCACACCAAGCGCGGCGCGGGCGTCTGCGCAGGCGTTCTGGGCCTCTTCGTCTTCGGGCTCTTCCTCGCCGGACCCACCGCCGTCGACTCGGGCCTCTTCTTCCACAACCTCGTCAAGCGCTGGACCGGCGGGCCGAACACCACCTTCGACACCGCCCCCGAGGGCGACCCCATCTGGTTCGCCGGCACCGCCTTCGTCGGGCCCATCGCCCTCGCCGTCGACTATCACCACCAGTTCAATCTCAAGCAGCCCGCCGAGCGGAACACCTCCGGCGGCGTCGCCCGCCGTTCGCCTCGGCCGTTCCCCTCAGCCGGGCCCGACGGGTCCACGATCGCCCCGGCCTACTCCCGTGCGCTGGGGCGCGTCGCCGAGATCGGCGTGCTCTCCTGCACGCTGGCGGGCATGCTCAACCTGATCGCGATCATCGACGCGGCCCACCACCACCGCGCCCCGCGCCGCCGCCGCGAGGGAGGGTCCGCATGAGCACCCTGCTCCCCGCCCTGCTGGCTTGGCGCCCGTTCCTGGATCCCATCGACATCCACACGGGCTGGTACGTCCTGCTCGTGCCGCTCGCCCTGTTCATCGCGATCGCGTACAAGGCGGTCCGCACGAAGAACATGGACCGCTACTACCGCGAGGTCGGCGTCATGACCGTCCAGATCATCGCCCTGATGATCGGCCTGGCCGCCGCCAGCTTCCTCATTGTCGAGGTCTTCGCCCGCGCGGCGGAATAAAGGCCCGCCTCTTCACCACGCACTACGCACCACGCACCACGCACCACGCACGACTTCACGCCTCCGCAAAGTCGTACCGCGCCGCGTAGCGCCCCCGCGCCAGCCACAGCATCTGCCGGAGCAGGTCGTTCACCAGCGCGCTGGCCCCGAACCGGAACCACTCGGGCGTCATCCACGCCCCGTCTTCCAGGTCGCCCAGCGTCTCGTTGAGCATCACCAGATAGTGCAGAGCCTGCTTCGCGGTGCGGATGCCCCCGGCGGGCTTCATCCCGATCATCTCGCCCGTCGCCAGGTAGTGATCACGGATCGCCTCGAGCATCACCAGCGTCACCGGCATGGTCGCCGCCGGCTCCACCTTGCCCGTGCTGGTCTTGATGAACGCGCCCTTGGCCCCGGTCTGGTGCAAGACCTCGATGGCCAGGTCCGACGCCCGCCTCACGTTGTCCAGCGTCTCCAGTTCGCCCGTCTCCAGGATCACCTTCAGGTGCGCCGAGCCGCAGGCCTCCACCGTCGCCGCGATCTCCTCGCGCACGGCCTTGTGCCGCCCGGAGAGGAACGCGCCGCGCGAAATGACCATGTCGATCTCGTCGGCGCCCGCCTCCACCGCCCGGCGCGTGTCATCAAGCCTGACCTTCAGCGGATACTGCCCGCTGGGGAAGCCCGTCGCCACCGCCGCCACCTTCACACCCCGGCCGCGCTCGCCGAAGCGGTCCAGTTCCTCCCGGCACGCCTTCACCATCGTGGGGTAGACACACACCGCCGCGACGGTGGGCACGTCTGCCAGCGCAGGGAGCCCGTCCGCGGGCGAGGCCGCCTTGCGGCACAGCGACCGCACCTTCTCCGGCGTGTCCTTGCCCTCCAGCGTGGTCAGGTCCACCATCGACAGCGCCAGCCGCAGGCCCGCCAGTTTGGCCGGGCCTTTGATCGACCGCTTCGTGAACGAAGCGGCCCGCTGCTCGGCCATCACCGCGTCCACGGGCGTACGCATCGAAGGCTCCTTCAAGGTCCGGCCCGCCTGCTCAGCGGACGATGATCACCCCGTGCGGTCCCACGCCCACGCCGATCAGTTCCTGCCCGGGCACGAGCTGGGGCGGGTTGGTGCGGTCCAGGCGGTAGAACGCCATCTCGCCGTCCACCGCGCCGGGTTCGTTAGACCGGAACTGCGTGACCAGCACGTGCCGGCCCGCCGCGTCAAAGGCGATGCCCTCGGGCATCGCGTTGATCTCCACCTCGCCGTGATTCGTGAGCACACCCCCGCTGCCCATCGAGAGCAGCGAGATCGACCCGCCCATCATCCCCGGCTCACCGCCGCCGGGCTTCATGCTGCGGCGGAGGTTGGACGTGACCACGTACCGCCCATCGGGGCTGATCGCCAAGCCCTCGGGGCTGATGCCCACCTGAGCGGTGCTGACCACCTGGTGCTGCACCGTCGCGTCGATCGAGCCGTCCGTCATCACCGCGCTGGGCGAGTCGGAGATCCGGATCACCGACAGCGTGCCCGGGGGCGCGCCCAGCAGGTAACCCTCCACGTCGCTGCCCCAGTGCAGGTCCGTCGTGATGAAGAACCGCCCGTCCGGCGACCACTTGCCGTGGAAGGGATACTTGCCCACGCTCACCGGCGCGCCATACGGAGCCAGCCCCCACTCCCCGTTGCTGCCCGTGCGCGAGAACTCGTAAAAGACCACCTGGTTGCGGTCCGGGAGGGTCACCGCGAGGTACCGCCCGTTGGGCGACCACGTCGCGGACGTCGCCGCCGCGTTCGCGTCGTCAATCCCCAGCAGAGGCCAGCCCATCGCCTGCCCCATCACCCGGTTGGCGACGGGCACAAGGACCAGTTGCTGCCCGGGGCGGGCGGTGGTCACCGCCAGCAGGTCGCCCATCGGGTGAACGTCCACCGACATGGGCATCGTGCCCACTTCGACCTGGACCGGGTCGGTCGGGTTCATCGGGTTGCTCAGGTCGATCGACGTGACCTTGTCTCCCGGGGGCAGGTCGCCGATCTTGGTCGCCCCCGGACCCGCCGGCCCGCGCGACTCCACCACGAACGCCTGCGTGCCGTCGGGCGAGACCGCCAGGGCCACCGGCGGGCCCATCACCGAGTTGCTCACCGGGAACTGGGCGAAGCCCGTGTTCCAGCGGTCGGTCCCCGCGCTGGGCTGGGTCGAGATCGGCAAGTCTAGCACCGTCATCGTGTCGCTCGCGTCCATCCGCGGACGGTTCAGGTTGCCGTCGTAGAACGCCTCCGCCCCCATGTCCGCGTCGCAGATCACCGCGATGTATTTGCCGCTGATCTGGTCCACCCGAGGCGGGCCCGACGGCGCCACCTGGCACCCACCCAGCCCACCGGCCAGCAGGGCCAGCAGCGCGGGCATCGACACAGCGACAACACGGCGGGACAGCGGATTCATCTGGGGCATCATGACCGTGGGTTCTCCGGGGGTGGGGCGTGTGACTCAGCGAACCGCAGGGTAGCCGATCAACGCCGAACCTGCACGTCTCAACACTTCTCCCCCTCGCCCGTCCCGAACCGTTCGATACCCTCCATCCGTGACCGTCGAGTGCCCCCCCCCCCCCCCCACCACCCCCACCGGCCGATCCCAAGACCCCGGTCTTTGACGACGCGGTGGTGCTGCGCACGTGGGACTGGTCGGAAACCAGCCAGACCTGCGCGGTGTTCTCCCGCTGTCACGGCGTGCTGCGCGGGCTGGCGAAGGGGTCCAAGCGACCCAAGGCTGCCTTCTCGGGCGGCCTGGAAATCCTGACCCGGGGGCAACTCGGGTTCGTGCACCGCGCCCACCGCTCCTCCGCCTCCGGCTCCGAACTCACCACGCTGACCGAGTGGAATCTGGAAGAGATCTTCCCGGCCCTGCGCCGCCACCTTCAGAGCCACTACGCCGGGCTGTACGCCGCCGACGTGGTCTACCACCTCTTCCAGCCCGGCGACCCCCACAGCGGGGCATTCGACGACCTGTGCGACTTCCTCCGCGGGCTGGGGCACGATGCGGACCTGTTGCCCGCTTTGGCGGGGCTGCAGTGGAGGCTGCTGGTCCACGCCGGGCTGGGGCCCCGGCTGCACGACCCGCCCCCCGGCGCGCAAAGCCCGCCCATGGCGTTCTTCCCGCAACTGGGCGAACTGGCGCCGGTGCCCGACCCCGCCCCGACCGACCGCGGCCCGGTCTGGCGGGTGCGCGAGAGCACCCGGGCGTGCCTGGCCGCGCTAGCCAGGGGCGAACCGCTTCGCAACCCCGACCCTTTGGGAGCGGCGCGGTGCGCCCGCCTGCTGGCCAGCTACCTCCGGTACGAACTGGAGCAGCACCTGCCCACCCTAAGCGTCGTGTTCCCGGACCTTCTTCCGGCTCAACCCGGGGGAATTGCCGGGGAAGACCCCCCCTTTCCCTCGGCCCGCTGAAGCCTTGCGGTCAAGGGCATCCCCTCCCGCGACGATGAGACAAAGGGTCGATTCGGCGCTCAATTTCACACCATGAACCCTGAAGTGATCGAAAAAGTGCTCGCCTGCCCGCGGCTGCCCAGCCTGCCCGCGGTGGCCATGCGCGTGATCGAACTCACTCAAAAGGCGGATGTCTCGGTCAACGAGATCGCGCAGACGATCACCAACGACCAGGGCCTGGCCACCAAGGTGCTGCGGACGGTGAACTCACCGTTCTACGCCATGCGGAAGCCCTGCTCCTCGATCAACCAGGCCATCGTGATGCTCGGGCTTTCGGCGGTGAAGACGCTGGCGCTGGGCTTCTCGCTGGTGTCGTCGGTCCAGGAGCGTGCGGAGGGGTTTGACTACACCCAGTACTGGAAGCGCTGCCTGGTCTCGGGCGTGGCCGCCAAGTGCATCGCCGCGGAGTCCAAGAGCGGCTTCGACGAAGAGTGCTTCCTGGGCGGTCTCTTGCAGGATGTCGGGATGGTGGCGCTCTACCAGGCGCTGGGCAACGACTACCTCTCCATCGTGGCGGGCGCCGCCAACGACCATCGCCTGCTGGCCAAGGAAGAGATGGCCGCGCTGGAACTCACGCACGCCGACATCGGCGCGCTGCTGGCGCAGCGCTGGAAGTTGCCGCCGGAACTGGTGATGCCCGTGAAGTTCCACGAGCGACCCGGCGCGGCTCCGCAGCAGTATCTGGCGGTGTGCCAGGCCGTGGGCCTGGGCAACATCGTGGCGGACATCCTCTCCAGCCCCGAGCCGGCGGTCCCGCTCAAGAAGTTCTACGCCAAGGCGCAGGAGTGGTTCTCGCTGAACAACGCGCAGTGCGACGCGATTGTGAAGGCCACGACGCTCGGCGTGGACGAGGTCGGCAAACTGCTGCAGCTCAGCGCGGGCCCCAAGATCAACGCCGACGAACTGCTCAAGAAGGCCACCGACGAGCTCGCGGCTATCGCGATGCCCTTCGACGCCCTCCCCACCGGCGAGTTCGACACCGACGCCGAGACGGGCCTGCCCTCGCGCACCGTGTTCAACCAGAACGTGGTCGCCGCCTTCGAGATCGCCTCTCGCGGAGTCTCCCCGCTGAGCATCGCGGTCTTCGGGATCGACGGGTGGGAGCAGATCAAGGCCTCGCTCGGCGAGCACACCGCCAGCGCGTTCCTGAACTCGCTGGCCGGGCACCTGCAGCGGTTCTTTGACGCCCACAACGGGATGGCCTGCCGATTCGACCAGTCCCGCTTCGGCGTGGTGATCGCCAAGACCGACCGCGCCGCCGCCACACGGCTGTGCGAGCAGTGCCGCCAGCAGATCGCCTCCGGGGGCGTGGTGGCCAAGGCCCCGGGGCTCAAGGAGTCGGTGGTGCAGACGACGCTCTCGGCGGGTCTGGCCACGCTGGACGCCACCACCGCCGCCAAGTTCGTCGAGCCCGAGGCGCTGATCTCCACCGTCGTCGCCGCCCTGGACGCCGCCGTGCGGGCCGGGGGCAAGACCATGCGGGTCTACACCCCGCGCGCGGCGGCCTGAAGTCCGCGCCGCGCTCGCCTATCGTTCGGGTCCATGGACGAACGGCAAGCACAGATCCAGACCGGCGCCGGCCTCACCGAGGCGCGCCTGAACACCGAGTTCATCGACGCGCTCAAGAAATGGGGCCCGTGGGCGGTGATGATCCTCGCGGTGGTGATCCTCGCCTATGTGGGCCTGGGCCGGCTGCGCGAATCGCGCGAGCGGGCCGCGACCGAGGCCTTCGCCGCGTTCAACGAAGCCGAGCGGGCCGGCAACCCGGTCAACCTCATCCGCGTCGCGGAGGAGAACGAGAGCCGCCCGGCGCTGGCCGCCGCCGCCCGCCTCGCCGCCGCCGACGCGCTCATGCTCGCCGCCGCCCGCGGGGTCATGCCCGGGGTTGAAGTGCCCAATGACGGCGTGGTGAACATCGCCGACGTGCTCTCCGCCGATCAGAAGAAGCAGTTGATCGAGCAGGCCCGCACGCAGTACCAGACCGTGCTCGCCTCCGCCGAGCGCGACCGGGACCGCTGGATCCAGGCGATCGGCGCGGCCATGGGCCTGGCTTCCGCGGCCGAAGCGGAAGGCCAGTTTGACGCGGCCAAGTCCGCCTACCAGCGGGCCAAGGAGTTGGCCCAGTCATACGACCTGCCGGCGGTTCAGAAGATCATCACGGATCGCCTCGCCTCCCTCGAGACGCTGCCGACGATCACGCTCGTCGAGAGCGCCAAGGTCCGCAGCCGTCCGCCCGACGCGCCCACGTGGGACCCCACGCCGATTCTCCCCGGCAGCAGCGAGGCCATCGGCCCGGCCGACCAATCCGGCCAGACCGGCTTCCAGGGCATGCCCGGCATGCCGGTCATGGGAAGGTGACCCGTCCATGGCACGCGCGCGGCGCGGCAAAGGTGAGAAGCCCGGCCAGGCCAAGCCGCCCGAGCCCGACACCTCCAAAACCAGCGACCTCATCCTGCCCTCCGGACGAGTGGACCGCTCGGCGATCTTCCGCGCTGCGCAGGAAGACGCCCAGCGGCGAAAGGAAGCCCTCGCCGACGACCCTGACCTGGTCAGCGCGGCGCTCGACGCGCCCTCCGCACCCGCATCCGCGCCCGACTCGCCGGGCGAGAGCGACGCGGACGACGATGATCTCTCCCCACCCGCCCCGCCGGCCCAGCCCCAGCGCGTGGTCTTCCGCCTCACGCGCGACCTGGACAAACGCCTCGACAAGTACCTCACCGACCGCATCTCGTTCCTCAGCCGGTCAAAGCTCCAGGCGCTCATTGAATCCGGCGGCGTGAAGGTGAACGCGAAGCCCGCGAAGTCATCGACCAACCTCCGCCTGGGTGACACGGTCGAGGTCCTCATCGAACCCCCGCCGACGGAGGACGTTCCGCCCGAGAACATCCCGCTCGAAGCGCTGTTCGAGGACGAGCACCTGATCGTCATCAACAAGTCGCCCGACATCATCGTGCACCCGGCGCGCAGCCACCTCAAGGGGACGATGATCAACGCGCTGGCGTACCACTTCCGCCACACCAGCCCGCTGGGCGGGCATCTCTCGGGCGTGGGCGGGGAGTTTGCGCGGCCGGGCGTCGTGCATCGCCTGGACCGCCAGACCAGCGGCGTGATCCTTTTCGCCAAGACCGACCAGGCCCACTGGAACCTCGCGAATCAGTTCCAGAACCGCACGGTGGACAAGCGCTACATCGCGCTGGTCCACGGCGCGGTGGAGCCGCTGGTGGACGTGATCGACGAACCGCTGGGCCCCCACCCCTCGCGCGAGAAGGGCTATCGCGAGCTGCAGGTCGTGCGCCACGACCACCTGGGCAAGCCCGCGGTGAGCGTTTACCGCGTGCTGGGTGTGTACGGCGGCGGCGCCGCCGGTCGCGGTACGGCATCGCCCGCTTCGATGACCGCACCATCGCCAGGCTGGAAGCCCCCGCCCTCGCGAGCCGTGCGCGCCACGCCCGCCCACCGTCGCGACGTGCCCGAGGCCGGGCCCGTGTCGCTGGTCGAAGTCGAACTCAAGACCGGCCGCACGCACCAGATCCGCGTCCACCTGCAGCACCGCGGCTATCCGCTGCTCGCCGATGACCTCTACGGCGGCAAGGTCGTCACGCTGCCCTCGGGCATCGCGGTCAGCCGCGTCGCCCTGCACGCCGCGCTGCTGACGTTCCGCCACCCGATCAGCGGGAAGCCGATGGAGTTTCGCGCCCACTTCCCGGATGACCTGCGGACGTTCCTCGCCGGCCTGCGCCGCGGGCCGATCACGATCGAGCCCGCCGAGCCGCCGGGGGCGAAGCTGCGGATCGCGGATTTGCTGTAGGGTTTCTCGCCGATCAATGGGGGCTGAAGCGGGAGGACTCCTTTCGGCGTGCCGAGCAGCCCGGCGGACTAAACTCCCGCCCTCATGCCCCACCTGCCCCCCATCGCCATCGTCGTCAGCCGCTACAACCGGTCCGTCACCGACCGGCTGCTGGCCGGCGCGATCGCGGCGTATGTGGAACTGGGCGGACGCGAGCGCGACCTGAAAGTGGTGGACGCGGCGGGGGCGTTTGAGATCCCGTTCCTCGTTAGCGCGGCGCTGGGCTCGGGCGGGTTCCTGGGCGCGGTCGCCATCGGGTGCATCATCAAGGGCGAGACCAGCCACGACGAGGTCTTGGGGCACGCCGTGACAGGCACGCTGGCGTCGATCAGCGCGTCGATGGGCCCGGTGGGGCTGGCGGTGCTGACGGTGAACACGACGGAGCAGGCCAAGGCCCGCGCGGGGGGGACGCTCGGCAACAAGGGCGGCGAGGCCATGACCGCCGTGCTGCAGTCGCTCGCCGCGGCCCGCGCGGTGCAGCCGCGGATCGGCAAGAAGTTCGCCAAGCGGCTGGCGAAGGTGCCCCGCCCGGGCCAGACCGCGCCGGACAAGGGTGCCAAGGGCGCTTCCGGCGAGTCGGCCAGCGGCGCGGCGAAGACGGCCAAGCGGGGAGCCCGCTGATGGCGACCAGCCGGCAGATTCTGAGGCTCGCCTTCCAGGCCCTGTACCAACTGGACATCCACGGCGGCGACCGCGACCGCGCGGTGGCGGCGTGGGTGGCCGAGGCCGACGACTTCAACGAGAAGGAACGCGATGAGGCGCTGGCGCTGGCGACCTCGGCGTACGACGACCGCGCCAGCGCCGACGCCACGCTCAAGACCCTCGCCCCGACCTGGCCCGCGGAGCGCCAGCCCGCGGTGGACCGCGCGATCCTGCGACTGGGACACTACGAACTCACCCGCGCCCGCACCGACAAGCCCAAGGTGCTCATCAACAACGCCGTCGAACTCGCCAAGGAATACAGCACCGAGAAGAGCCCCGCCTTCGTCAACGGCGTGCTCGACCGGATCATGAAGTCCGTGAGCAGCACCTAGCGTCTGTCAGTCCGCGAATGCCCAGTGCCTAGTGCCGATTGCCTGATCCCCCTCCCCGTGCGCTTCTTCAAAGCCGTCATCTCGAAGCTCAAGGACGGGCTCGCCAAGACCCGCGAGGTCGTCTTTGGCGGTCTGAAGAACCTGATCCTGGGGCGCAAGCTTGATGAGCAGCTCATCAACGACGTGGAGGTGATGCTGCTGCAGGCCGACGTGGGCGTGGCCGCGACGCAGAAGCTGATCGACTCGGCCCGGGCCGACTTCAAGTCGGGCAAGCTCAAGGAGAGCAAGGACCTGCTGGAGCACCTCAAGGCGGGCCTGCGCGAACTACTGGGCGGGCCGCAGACGGAACTCCGCACCGCGCCGGAAGGCTTCAAGCCCACGGTGATCCTCGTCACGGGCATCAACGGCGCGGGCAAAACCACCAGCATCGCCAAACTCACGCACATGCTCAAGCAGCAGGGGCTGAGCGTGATGCTCGGCGCGTGCGACACGTTCCGCGCCGGTGCGGTGCGCCAACTGGAGATCTGGTCCGAGCGCCTGAGCGCCGAGATCGTCAAGGGCCAGCAGGGCGGCGACCCCGCGGCGGTGGCCTTCGACGCCTGCAAGGCCGCCATCGCGCGGGGCGTGGACGTGCTGGTGCTCGACACCGCGGGGCGGCTGCACACTCAGGACCCGCTCATGCGGCAACTGGGCAAGATCCGCTCGGTGGTGGGCAAGCAAATCGAGGGCGGCCCTCACGAAACGCTGCTGGTGCTCGACGCGACTACCGGCCAGAACGCCACGCGCCAGGCCGAGGAGTTCGGCAAGGTCGCCGGCGTCACGGGGATCATCCTCGCCAAGCTCGACGGCACGGCCAAGGGCGGCGTGGTGGTGGCGGTCCGCGCCGCCAGCAGCATCCCGGTGAAGTTCGTGGGCGTGGGCGAGCGGCCCGAAGACCTGCAGCCCTTCGACGCGGACGCGTTTGTCGAGGCGATGTTCAGCGAGTGAGGCGGGCGGATGGGCGCTTCGCCTTAGTCTATGGGCAGCGGCCAATCCCGGAGACCTTCTTCAAGCTTCGCGATCAGCAGCGGAATGTCCAGCGTCGCCGTGTCCCACAGTTTGCCCGGATTGATACCCCAGTACACGTGCACGAAAACGTGCCTGATGCCCACAACCTGAGGCCACGGTACTCCGGGCAGCTTCGCCCTCGAAGGCTCCGACACACAGCGAGCCGCCTCGCCGATCTCCTGCACCGCGTTCACGATCGCGCAGAAGAGCATGCGGTCGGAGTCAAGGTCAAAACGTTCTCAACCATCGATGAACGCCACGATTTCCCTGGCGGCGAGCAGCATGTGCTCCAGCCGCACACGATCCTCAAACGCGGCCTCTTTCGGGTCACGCGGCATGCAGGAGCCTGGCTTGGTTGATGACGCGACGACGGAAGGGCGGGGAGAGATCCCCGGCCTCCTTCAAGTCGACGTTCCTGCCGATCACTCGCGAGAGTTCACCGGCGAGCTCGCAGAACTTGAACAGCCCGACACGCTGTCCGGGCAGGAACTCGACAAGCAAGTCCACGTCGCTGTCCGGCCCACAGTCGCCCCTGAGCACCGACCCGAACACCGAGAGCCGCGCCACGCCGAAGCGATCGCAGACCGAAGCGATCTCACGTTCCGGGAATTGGACGCCGTTAAGTTCCATGTGGGGAGTATACGTTGGGCTTCAAAAGGGCGACACGTCCTCCAAACACAACCGCCCACACGTGTGGGCGGCTGAGGGTTCACAGCGTCAAGACCAAAGCGCCTTACCGCTTCTCGTCCTTGACCTCAAACTCCGCGTCGATCACGTCGTCCTTGCCGCCCGTCGGTGCGCCGGCGCCGCTGGTCGCGCCCGCCGTCTGTCCGC
>JALHNL010000037.1 GCA_022843545.1 Phycisphaerales bacterium
ACCGCCACGCCCTGCGCGTTCGTCGGACGTGTCGATCCAGTAGTTGCGGAACTCATCGCATCGCCGATAAGCATGCGAGGAGCCGGAGTACCATCGAGCATCACTCGCACCGTCACTGACACTGCGGGCTTGGCTTCGATAGTCAGCGCGTACTCACTTTGCAGTGAATTGAGCAAGATATCATACGGGCTCTTGAAGTTCCACAGACGCCTGACTTCCAGTGCCCGAGCGAGTTGCTCGTCTGTCATTAGCCCAGGCATGCCCTCGACGACCCCTACTTCGAACTTGGAGACATCGGTTGGGATAACCAATTCTTGGTTGACTTGTCCCTCTGCGTTAGTGATCCAAACGACATCATCGCTCCCATTGGGCGGTGCCAGCCAAGGCTTGACTGCGGCACCTGGGATGGGTGTGTGGTTGGGACCCTTAACTGAGATACTGACCCTGACCGTGCGTGTAGCAGGACCGGTCTGCATCGAAGCAACCGCGAAGCCGATCACCACGAGAGCCACAAACGAGAACGCAGAAATCGCACGCGTGATCACTTTAGGTCTCCTTCGTTGCGCCACGACTGACCACTGGTGTTCCTGCTTAGCCAGCGACCAATTTCCGTAGAGATCGAGACGTTCTGAGGCTGTCGTGTGGGCCAGACGGGCACGCTCGGCAGTGCTGGCATTGTGATGTGAGGGGCTTGGATTCCAGTAATAACCGGAAGAAGTAAGTTGCCGTTGGCCTGTGAACCAATGGCAACCACCATGTCGCTGTTGCCGGTGTTCAAGCCAGTAACTCCAACGTTACTCACGGCCGCGTCGATCAGGATCTGGGGCAGGGTGAGCGTCGTTGCTACAGCCACGATATTGTATGGGAACGGTAGCCTGGTCGCATACAGAGCAGCATCTTGCTGGTAAGGCGCAGCTAGGTCATTCAGACAATCCGTCACTCCCATCGGCTGTTGTCCCGGGGGTACAGGAAGCGCCGATGTGGCAACGGGAACCCATCTGACAACGGGGTAGACCGTGGCGGCATCTGTCATTGCCTGCCAAGCACTGCTACCGACGCATAGGTCGGCCACCCCGGTGGGGGGTAGGTACTCCCAACTCGACCCCCTACGCCGAAACAATCGCCTTTCGAGGCTCAAGGGCAGATAGCCGTCCGTGACACGTTCGTTGACGGCAAGCTCCCAATACTCTGCCGATGTCCTGTCGACAAGACTCTCAATGCCATTCGCCCATAGCGACCCTTGGAACGGACTGCCGATTGTGACCAAGTGAGCGATGTCACCTACGAACCAATTGTCGGCCCGCCGGCACGCGGGCTTGTTCATTGCGAGCGGAGCAACTGGGTTTGGATGTAGATTTGACCAACCTCCTGGGGCTGGGCCCCTCAGCCTGAGCGGGTAGCCAGCGACCGCGGTCATGTCTCCCATGTACCACCGCGTGACTTGACCGCCCATGCTGTGGCCGACCACGTCAACACGAGAGACCGCGATGCGCTTCTTCTGAAGTGTGACCGTGCTGGGCGACTGCACCCAGGTGTGTGGGCCGATCTTCAGCAGTGGAGAGGCTGGAGTCCACGCTGTGGTGTAGTCGATCCCATTGCGGTAGTCGTTAAGTGCTCTTTGGATGGTCTCATACACCGCTACAGCGTTCTCCGAGTAACCTTCGAGCGAAGTATCCGCGTATCCGGCGTAGTAGATTCGCGTAGAGATCGGCGTGGCGGTGGACTCAGACCATGCGGCGCCAGCAACGTTCGGATCGCCCCAAGTTGACGATGGCGGTTGCATGTCGGCTACCCAGATGCCATGCACCAGCACCAGCGGCGGACGGTAGAGACCGAGCGTGAGCGATCCTGATGCCGGCTGCGGGGGCGGGCCTTCGACAAAGGCTGTGAAGACCAGCGGCACGTTCGACGCGGTCTGCGGCCCGCTGAACGTGATGGGCGGAACGTAGAGGGCGACACCTTGCTCGAACGGCACAGTTTGGGAGTAGCCCTGCGCCAATGGTTCATCCTCGATGGGCAACGGCGACATGATGAACGGGCTGCTCACGGCCCACAGCCCGCCGGAGTGCTGGTTCGGCGATCCGACCGCGATCTTGAGCGCCTGGCCGGAGGTCTGGAGTGCTTGGAGCGCTTCCTCCGCGATGATCGCGTCGTCAGTCTCAAGGCGCAGGACAAGGGCCGTCGCGCCGTCGGCGACCACGCCGGCAACTACATCCGCGGGAGTACGGGGCATCTTCAGGTCGGTATTCTCGATGGTTGTCTCGCCGTTGACCTGCGTGGGCCCCCAGTCTCGCAGGTCATAGGCCTTGACTATGGGCAGATACAGCTTCCCGGTCATCCCCGCCCGCGGATTGCACGGGTCGTCCCCTTGGCTGCCGTACTGGTTGAACAGGATCGGGCCGTTCGGGTCATCGACGATGATGGACATGCAGTCGGCGGTGATCGCCGCTGTGTAGTCGGGGTCGCATGCGCCGAAATCCGCACGAGTTCCGTGATGCTGAAGGCTGAAAGTGTGCGATGTGCCGCGTTTGAATACGTATGTGGTCGTGAACAAGCCGCCGTACTCGCGGGCCCGATGCGTAATCGTTCCTACCCGCAGCGCCCACTTTTCACTCTGGCTGGGGCTCTCGTCGCCGACGGAGATCGTGACATCGCATCGTTCGTCGCTCGGGAGCGGCTCCCCGCCATCGGTGGGGTCGTTCGGGAGTCCGTTGTGGGCGATCTCCGCAGCATCGCTCGTCCCATCCCCGTCGCTGTCGCCCAGGAACGGGTTGGTGCCGTAAACGGACTCCCCATAGTTGTCGAGGCCATCGCCATCCGGGTCGTCGAAGGAGTCCGACACACCGTCGCCGTTGGTGTCGGCCGACCGCGGCGAGGTGCCCGCGAGGAGTTCGAAGCCGTCGCCGAGCCCGTCGTCGTCCGAGTCGTAGTTCAACGGGTCTGTGCCGAGGACGAGTTCTGAGACATCGGTGAGACCATCGCCGTCGCTGTCGGCCTGAGATGATTGCTGAATCGCCGTCCACGGATCGCCGATGCCGGTGCCGAAGCCGAAGAGCGGGGACATTTCGATGCCATCGGGCAGGCCGTTGCTGTTCTGGTCACGATTGAGCGTGTCGAAGCCCATCATTTCCTCGAACGGATCGAAGAGCTGGTCGCTGTCGCGGTCGAAGAAGCGGCGGTAGTTGGTGTTGTAGCCGTCGAGTTCGCTGGGCTGGAGAGAGCGTGGGTTGAGAGGGTCGGACTGGCCGTACCAGTGCAGGGCGAAGACCGCTCGGTATTGAGCATCGAAGCGGCTCAAGGTGACTTCAGCATAGTCCTGGGCCCCGTCGGCGTCGGTGTCGAAGCTGTGGCGGCTGGTCCGGGTGATGAGGACTTCCTCCACATCCGTCAGGCCATCGCGGTCGGCGTCGCCCATGGGATCGGGTTCGCTTGCCGCGTCGCAGGGATTCGAACCCAGGCGACGTTCCAGGCCGTCGGGGGAGCCGTCGCCGTCGGAGTCGGGGTTGTTCGGGTTCAGGCAGCCGGTCTCGAATCCGTCCGCGAGGCCGTCCTGGTCTGTGTCGGGCTGGATGTCGATGACGATCGTCTCGCGCCGGGGCGGGCAGTCGGGCACCCGGTACTCGGCGTGGATGGTCGCGGTGGTGCTGCCGGAAGAGAAGCTCTTGGGAAGATAGTGGATTTGGCCGCCGTTGCTACCCAGGAGTTCGACCTTGTACTCGTCACCTTCTTCGACCGTCCAGGTGAGCTGGCCGGTGGGGAGGCCGCCGGAGTCGAGGAGATAAGCCAGGGTGCCCAGGGTGTCCGCGACGACCGGGAGCGGGTCGGCTGGCGTGCCGCTGGCGTCGAGGTCCAGTTCCCTCACTTGGCCGTGAGTGGCGGGACAGGACCGCCAGCGGATATTGCATGAGGCGTAGAAGCAGTCGGTCTCTTCGTTGAACACCGCGCCCTGTTGGTCGATGAGGGCGACGGTGAAGCTGCCTCCACCGCCCTCGGGGCAATCCGGCGTGACGCCCAAGGGATCACTGATCTCGACGTAGAAGTACGGCTTGAAGTCGGATGTCTCGTCTCGATGGAGCGTGATGGAGCCCGATGCGCAGCCTTGCCCGAACACTCCGGTGTTCAGCGCTCCCCCAACCTTGATCCACAACTGTGGATCGGTCTTGGCGCAGAGGTTCACGGGGCCAGCGGTGTAGTTCTCGATGACGACGCGGGCCCAGCCCTTTCGCGGCTCGCACTCGAAGGGATCGGGCGGGCACTCCACGCGGAGAAAAGGACGAGGAGTGGCGGGCGGATCGCTTCTGGGGCCTCCGCTCCCGCCGGGTGGTTGTGGAGGTTGAGTCGGGCATGCAGCCAGAGTGCAGGGGCAGCCCGATGCGACGACGCCGACGATCGGATCCAAAGGAGGATCCGGGATCACTACGGTCCGACCGGTGGTCGTCCCCGCGAGCGGTGGACAGAAGCCCGGGCTGAGCACCGCCGTCGTGCGGCCGGCGGTGATATCGGCGCTCAGGCGGGCGGCGTCGGCCCCGTCGAGGATGCCGTTTCGGTCGAAATCAACCCGAGGGTCGCCGCCCGCGAACAACTGACCGAACAGCACCAGGTCGGCCTGATCGACCCGGTGTGATCCATCAAGGTCTGTTCGGAGGTACAGGACTGACCCGCCGCAGCCCCTCTGGGCCACGGCTTCGGCCCGGCAATCGATGGTGATCAGCACTTCTCCAGAAGCGCCGGAGACCAGCAGACTTCGACTCGACGGCGTGGGGCCGAGCCCGATCACCACGTCCGACTTCCCGTCCTCGTCCTGGTCAGGAACAACGAAGACCCGCGTCAACAGTGCATCAGTGCCTAAAGCGAAGCGCGTCCAAACTCCGGTGGCGGCGTGGGGGTTGAGGAGGTGCAAAGCTCCGCGTGGCCCGGTGCCGTTGCTGTACGCCGGCGCCGAGACAACGAGGTCGGGGCGGCCATCACCGGTCACGTCGGGGATCACGACAAAGCCCGCGCCGAAATGGTCGCCGGCCTGCAAACCAACGAACTGGCGGATCACGGCCGAGCGATCCGCCGCGACGATCCGCAGCAACCCGGAAGCGGACTCGGACTCAACGATGTCCGGGCGGCCATCGAGATCAAGATCAAGATTGGCTATGCAGGACGGCGAAGCCGACACGCTGCTAGCGAGCAGCGTGAGAGCGAACAAGCCACTATTGAGGAAGACAGCACGACGCATAGAGATCCTCGAATCAGCAGCCTTCACCGAAGGCGTTCACAAAGGCGATGATGTCATCGACCGTCAGTTGGCCGTCGGGCCCCGCGCCTGTCTGGCCGATATCCGTCAGGTCCGCCAGATTGCACGGTGCCGGTCCGGGGCAGCCCGTGGCGTCCCCGAAGGCGTTCACGAAGGCGATGAGGTCGTCGACCGTCACCTGACCGTCCGGGCCCGCGCCGGTGTCGCCCACATCGGTCACATCGGCGAGGCAATGGCAAAGCCCGATGGAGCCCGACACCGCGGTGACGAAAATGGCGTCGGCGCGGACTCCGAGGTGATTCTCCCACTCACCAGCGAAATACACATCGATCGTGCGGTCGGACTTGGGGCTCCCGGCCGCCGCGAGCGGATAGAGGCTCCGAATCCGGCCTCCGCCGGTCAACGGCTGTCCGCCGTAGGCGATCCTCTGCTCGTTGAAGAAGAGGCTGTCGGCCACGCCCGCTTGCGGCGCGAGTGAATCGGTCGCGGCGGCCAGGAACAGCAGGTCGCCCACATCACTCAGCGTCGTGTAGCGGATGTTGCCACGAATGACATACTGACCGTTCGGGGAGCCCTCCCGTGCGGCGATGCCTCGGTCGGTCACGATGACGGAGTCCGAGGCCACCGCCGCGTTGGTTCGCGCCTGCACGGCCCACACGTGGGAGTGGGTGCAGGGTTCTAGGCGACGAGCCGCGAGACGCTCGAAGGCAAGCCACCTTTCGCCCGCCGTTTGGTTGGCCGCGACAGGGGTGTACTGCCGCAGGAGTACCTGTCCGCTCGACGCAACCGCGTCGTATCTGGACCACACAGCCCCGCTCGTCGGCCTGAGGCTGAGCAGAGCGAAGATGTCGTCCGGCCCGAGCGCAAAGTCGCGTAGCCCGTCGATCTCTTCGGTGTCGCTCGGAGGCGGGAAGCTTGGCCCGGGGCCGCTGCTACCTTCGCTCCAGTGGCCCATCGCCACACTCCCGCTTCCTGCAGAGTAAATCCCGCGGAAGTTGGCCGGACCTGAGCCACGCTCGCGTTGCGCGAGATCGTCCGTGTGCGTCGCTCGCTCCACACCCCCGTGCCAGGCAACCAGTTCACCGCGGATCGTGGGCAGGCTCGTGAACATCCATCGCTGCCCCCCGGGCGCGGCTCGGCGGGCCAGCAGGTCATCCGACTGATTGGAGGCAGGATTGAACAGCCAAAGGGAGTCGAGCCACCCGGGAACGGAGGTTGGAGGCTCGGTGGCGGGTAGCGCTCGCGGTGACAATCCCACCGAGTACGCGACCCGGCCATCGGCGGCGAAGCCGAATCGGTTCTCGAAGCGAGACTGCGAAAAGCCATACACCGCCGGCACGCCTTGCAACGGACGCAGCAGCTCCTGAACGGGCGTGACCTGCAGTGTGTCAGGTCGAACGTACCGCCCCCAGATCACGTCCGCGTCGCGAGTCTCCAGGAGCACGGCAAAGGAACTTGAGCCCGTAACCTGCAGCGATCGAATAGCGGAGACAGTCGAATCCGGGTTCAGCGGGTCCAAGCGATCGCCGGTCTTGATAACGACCGACTGCGCCTGCACAGCGGACGAAGCGGCGGTCGCGATCAGCATGACTCCGGCCTGCCAAACTCGCCGCATCGCGTTCTCCTCAAAGTGGGGAGGCAAGTCTATCCGGTAACTCTCCCATTTGGGTTGCGTAGTTCTCGCAGGGACACGCCCAAACGAGTTGTCAGCATATGTGCCTGTTGCTACTGTACTTAAATAAGTATTTGTGCTTAAACCGGTTCGCTTGAAGCCCCGTTCCAGCGCGTCACGCCATACACAGCCTGGGGCTCGAATACCCCGCTGTGATCGAGCCGTCCCAGTAGGATCGCGATCCGCCAAAGCGGCGTTTGTCTTGTCCCCCAAGACCTCATTCGGCTCCGCCCCGCGAAGCACCGGGGCGAACTGACCCGTCGGCGGGCCGCGCGGCTGGCGGTGCGGCGCTGCCGTCGTGCCAAGCGCGGCGGAAAAACCGATGCGCGCGTGTTGGTGCGTGACTACAGGAGTGGATTTGCACGCTGATGGAGGTTCGCCCTTAAGCCCTGGCCGGTAGAAGGTCCGCGGGTGGGCGACGTCCCATGAGTGGACCGCGCGTGAAGCCCTCGCCGCTACGGCCTGTCACTCCTCTCGCTGGACCGCTGGCGCCGCCCGGCCCGCCGCCGGGTGGGGTGGGGTGCTTTCGGAGTAGCCGCCGGTTCCTGCGACGGCGGCCACTCCGAAAGCCTGCCGGGTCCGTGTGGGGCCTGGCCGGAGTGAAGCCCGTCATGAGTCACGGGAGCGAATCGTGAACATCCCGGGCGACCGGTTGTACTCAGGCATCGTCACCGAGGGCGTCGCGGACGGCGAGGGCTAGACTCCACCCGACTACGCGCCACAACCCACGCTACAACGCGGGGCCGCCGGGTTCTTGCCCGGCGGCCCTCTTCTTTTACTTGACGACATCGTCGTCAGGTGTAGACGAAGTGGACCGTCTTCTCGCGGATAGTCAGTTCAAGCGTGGAACGCAGCGGCTCGGCGAGTTCCGGCGCGAACACCCGAACGTGGAGTTTGCATCTCCCCTGTCGAGCACCCCTAGGCGCGACATCTGGTGGGACGCAAATCACAGCAATCAGAACAGCAAGTCGGCCGCAGAATATGGGGCCTTGCGGGCTAACTCGGTCGTGACTCAGCGCCCACCGCACAGCCGACTGTGGCACCGGCAATGGCACCAAACCGACCGCCCAACAGAGCGCCGAGCGCACCCCCTATCAACACTCCACTGACGATGCGCTCGCTGCGAGCGGACGCTCGACGCGCTGTGGACATCGGCCCGCGGGCGAGCCCGTTACGGGCGCGAATCGACCTCGTATCAGCGGCCTTTTTGGAGCGATTGCACGAGATGCACGCCGAACGGAGGTTGTTCTGCCGGTTGGTCCCACCTCTTGCCTTGGCGACAGAATGGTCTACCTCCCATGCACCTCTCTTGCCCTTCTTGCCGTAGTTTCTGAATGCCAGCCTCTGACCACAGAGATGGCAACTGCCTCCGTTGCGGTCGTAGATAGCGTTCAACTCCTCACTCGTGTAACCCATCTGTGCCTCCTTGCACCACGTAAAACCTCTCGGTCGGCTTTCACCGGACGAGAGGAGAGAGTGTGGATCAGGCGTGGCGGATCAACCGCCAGGTCACCGCCTGACCCTGGTACGGGGGCATCCGGTTGCCCTTGGCGATGGGCGCGGTGGTCGAGGGGTATCCCACGACCTCCCACACCCCGCTCTCGGGGCAGATTTCGCCGGTGCGGGCCGTCGTACCGATAGGTGCCTTGGTCTGCATGGGCAGACTCCTCAGCGGTACAGGACTAGACTTGCCTGAGGGCTGGAATCCTCAGACGACGGCGGGACGGCAATCCCGCCACCGACAAACGGGCTGGTCAGGCGTACCGCATGCCTGCCAGCCCGATTTGTTTCACGAGGCGTTGATTCCCTTCACGATGCCAAGCGACAACAACCGAATCGCCATCGGCTGGGCGTTCACGTCAAATCGCTCCGTCAGACTCATGGTGTTGCCGAGTTCGTCCTGGCACTCAATGCGAGCGATCTCGTCGGCGAACTGGCGCGGGTCGCCATCGGGCACGACGAACGACTCCTCGCCGAAAGACTGCTGAACGGCTTCACGCACCGCGTCCTCCGGCATCAGCAACTCGGCCGCAAACTGGTTCGCCTGCCACTCTCGCCAATCTTCGTTGGTGCTGAGCGAGCGCTTCCTGAGCGTCTTCTCGTACCACGGCCCTCTCAGCATCGCCGACGACAAGGAAACGAACGAGACGGAGCGCGTGAGCGAGACATCAGGGCAGCGCGCCTGCACCAGCGGCAGGTGTTCGATGCAATGAAACAACTCGTGCGCGATGGTGAAGTTGGCGCGTCGGCGACCCGGTTTATCCTCCGCATCGAGGAGATCTTGATGCACAACCAGCTCGCGGCGCTTCCCGTCGGGAGACCACCGGGAAAGACCGAGCACGGACGGGCTGCCGTCGCGTAACCGAGCGGGTTCAATGTCATCTCTCCCGGTCAGCAGGATGTCCTTGTCGTACTCCGAGACGATCCGGTCGAGAGGCACCGGCAGGGGCGTCTCAGTTCCGAACACCTTCGTCAGCACCGCCCACGCCATCTCCTTCAAGCAGAGACGAGAGAGGAAGCGGGGCTTGATGTCCATCGCATAGAGGCCGTCGTTACCAATGGCGCGGCGGGGGAGATCGCGGCTGTTCGCACGTGCAAGCATCTGCCGCAACTGATCCAGCAGAGCCTTCTTCTGGTCATCAGGAAGCTGGATCGCACCGAGTGCGCCCTCGAACATCTTCTCCTGCATCTCGGGTGTCTGGTCCTTGGCCAGGCGGTAAAAGGCCTGGAGCAGAGGAGCGGTATCCGTATCTGCGGCCATCGCCTTGGTGCCACGCTCCTGTGCCCGCTCAAGTAACTCGAACCAGTCGGTCTGGTAGAGCCTCGCCATCTTGCGCAGCACGGTCGGAGAAGGCGGGGGGAAGTCACCGGCCTCCAGTCGGCTCAGGTAGCTCGGCGAGATACCCAGCAGCCTCGCGGCCTCACGAAGTCCCCTTTGGGATTTGACCCGGGCCTCGTTGATGTATGATCCAAATGTGGTGGAGGAATCCATGTTTGGTCCTACAGGTTGGTACGAACGGTGTGCAACACTAAACAGGCAAAGTCTTGCCTCCATGTTTCGCTAGTCAAGCGGCAGAGCAACACTTCTTTTCGGATTTTTATTTGGTATGTGTTTGGTATGGCTTGGTCCGCGTTCTAGTTCCTGTCAGTTGCGGGGGATCGCTTCCACTTTGTGGCTGGAAGCAGGTAACTCGCGAGGAACCAGCCTGTGTTCAAACAGCTTCAGTCTCGTGCCGTCAGAACCCCGAAGGGCACCAAACTGCTACTCAACCCCCTCCGCGTTCATACCCCGCACCCACTCCGCCGCCCGCTGGGCGGCCCCGGCGGCGGCGATGACCAGGCGAGCGTCTGTCTTCAGTTGCCCCAGCCACCCCGAGATGTAGCTCGACTGGTTCTCGATCACCGCCGGGTGGATGCCGGCGTCGCCGCAGAGGAACGCGGCGGCCATCTCGGCGACGAGTTCCTCCTTGCCGTAGTCGGGGCTGCCGAAGGGGCGCAGTTCCTTGTCGAGGCCGCGATCCAGCCGCTTGCTGTGGCCGGTCGAGTGGGCCAGTTCGTGGAAGAGCGTGGCGTAGTACGCCTCGGGTGACGCGAAGCGCGTCGGCTCGGGCATGAAGACCGTGTCCACACCCGGGCGATAGAAAGCCTGCCCGCCGCCGTGCTCGACCATCGGGCCGTCCGTGTAGCCCGCCGCGATCTTCTCCGCCGCGGCGATGCGCTCGAAGGTGGTCGGCGTGTACTTCGGGGCGTCGGGCACGGCGACGCCCTCGCACTGCGCCAGCGCGTTGAAGACGTGGAAGTGCCGCAGCACATACACCTCGCGCGGGTTGTCGGACTCGGGATCGGGGTCGAGTTTCTTGAAGAAGACCACGAGGGTCGCCTTCTCGCCGCGCTTCACCTTGCCGCCGCGCTCCTGGGCTTGGCGGAACGTGACCCAGTACGACGACTCGTAGCCCTTGGCCCACGCGGTGAAGGCGAGCAGAAAGACGTTGACGCCGCGATAGGGTTTGCCGCTGGAGAGGTTGATCGGGTAGCCCGCCTTGCCCTGCCCCAGGATCGGCGAGCGCCACGGCACCACGCCCTTCTCCAGCATGGCGATCACCTGCTGCGTGATGGCGGCGTAGAGGTCGCGGCCGGGCCGGCCCTGGCCCTCACCACCGAACCGCGACGACGAATCTCCGGGCAACGCCGAGGGAGGGGTGTTCCTCGGCATATGTGTGCGAGGCTATGGCGGAGGGCGCGGAGGACGCAAGCGAAATCACCAAGCGCGAGCGTCATCCTCGTTGGCGCACTGACTCGATCACGGCGACGGGGTCGGAGAGGTCCAAGACTTCACACCACTCGACGAACTCGATGGGGTCAAGCCGGCGTTGCCCGCCCAGCGTCTTGTGAATGGTGGTGGGTGGGCGACCCAGTCGTGAGGCAAGGCCTCGAACGGTGAGCCCCAGTTCCTTCGCTCGCCGACGAAGCAGGCTGGCCAAAGCCTGATACCGCGAACTCTGAAGCGGCTGTTTGGCGGCGGGCGGCTTGGCACGGCGTTGCCGAGGTCTTTTCACGGCTAACGGAATGGTCTATGCTTGAGTGTTCCCAAAATGCGAACACTGCCGGTTCGGCTCGCAGGCAAGGAGGCACTCGCATGGACCGAGCGATCCAACTGGATTCGGCTGGCCTGAACATCGGAGTGGATGCCCGCCCGCTCGGTACCCGCGTGCTCGCGGCCCTGATCGCAATAGCTCAAACCGCCGTGCGGGAGTTGCCGCGTGCGAGCGGCGGGGCACCGCTGGCCCTCCTCAGCCGCCTTCGCGGCACCGGCCGCGGCGTGTCATCGTCGGCCCTCTTCGACGCTCTGGAGCGGGATCATCCGCTGGAGCTCGTCGCGCCGTTCGAAGGCAGCCCGCTCGTCAGCGGCGCCGTCTGGAACGCCCGCGACATCCTCGGGCCCGGTCACGATGCGGCCGTCGCCCAACTCCGCTGGGAGGCCGGTGCCCGCGACCTGCCGATGCACGTCCACGATCACTCCGAACGCTTCATCATCGTCCGCTCTGGTCGCGGTTTCTTCCACGTCAGTGATGAGCCGTGCGAGCGCTTCACCGGGCAGAGTGTGCGGTCGATCCCCGCCCGCGAACGCGACGTCTTCCTCTTCACCCGCGGCGTCGTCCACACCTTCTCAACCGACCGCGAGCCGATGGTGCTCTACTCGTGCCAGTTGCCGTACCTGCCCTTCGACCACCCCGAGCAATACCGGCTGCCCAAGGTCCGCTGGACCGCCGCCGATCACCCCGAGGACGATTCACCCACCGTCGCCTGCGACCCGGCCTGGAGCGTGCTGGCCCGCCAGGAGCCCAGGCCGTGGTGGGAGGGGAAGAACGTCCCGCCGTTGGTGTGAGGGTCGATGGTTGACGCTCCGCAATCTCTCACCTAACCGCGAGGCGGGCTGGTTGGGGATGGAGCTAGTTGCGGCTGGTAGCGGTAGAACCGCAGTTCGCGATGCGAACGGATCATGCCGAGCGTGACGAAGCAGATGTACACCGCGTATATCGTAAGGTGTCCGGCGGGCATTCGCAGCATCTCAGAGGCGAGCCAGACACACCCGGCCAGGAGCATGGCCGAGATCACGATCACCGATTGCACCGTCTCCTCGCCGGTGCGTCCGCCGACCATGATGCCGCGAGAGGGGTGCGTGCTCTGGAAGGACATGACCTGCCGGCGGGCGTTGGCGTTGACTTCGCACTCGACATGCTCGATCAGCCGCAGGGCGTCTTCGAGTGAGCGAGCGTGGTTTACTGTGGTGCGGACCAGCCACACGAGGGACAGAGGCAAGCCGAACAGCAGCCCGAGCTGCAGCGTGGTCGGCAGGACCACCACGCAGCCCAGCACGCCGGTCAGAGCCGCGGTGACGATGGGGACGCGCTGGTCCAGAGCGTTGAGCCGGTACAACACCAGCGCGTACATCTGCCGGTACTCCTCTAGGAGACACTCCACCGACCGCGAGCCGTTCGGGGCATCGCGCTCGGTCGAAGCGGAGCTTCGGTCGGGCATGGGGGATAACTAGCAGATCTGGGGCATCTGGTCAACCGCAAACGCAATCCGTGCGGTGAACAAACACGCCAGCGGCGACGATCTATCCACCAGGCATCCATGCTCCGCCGGAGTGGCTCTAGCTCCAAGGCTCCTAGGCGCGTTAGCTGCGATAATCCTTGGCATGAGTCAGGCACCAGCACCACACGTCTCGACCGACACAATGACCTGCCCCCCAAAATCCTGGTCCATGGCCTATGAGAGTCCCGTTGGCCGCTGGCCGTGGCGGTGAGGCTCTCGAAGATGAAGCGGACAATACACTCGGCGGTGCAGATCCTCACGAAGCTGCGTGAGGCCGACGCGATGCTGGCGGCGGCGCCAACCACCTCGGCCCTCAGTTGATTCACGTTTCAATCCATGCCCGCCCGTGAGCGGGCGACTGCGGCCTTGGCCTTTACGACCACAGCGTCTCGTTTCAATCCACGCCCGCCCGTGAGCGGGCGACGGTTCCGGCTGGTTGCGGCCCGGACCGGCGAGTACGTTTCAACCCACGCTCGCCCGTGAGCGGGCGACCACGCACTTGGACGAGTAGCCCCCTTGCTGAAGGTTTCAATCCACGCCCGCCCGTGAGCGGGCGACTGCTTCCAGACCTTCGACTTCCGGAGCGCCTTGTTTCAATCCACGCCCGCCCGTGAGCGGGCGACTTCAAGGCGCGAAGCATGGCGTTTTCTCCGAGTCGTTTCAATCCACGCCCGCCCGTGAGCGGGCGACCGAGGCGTTCGTCGCGTGGGCGTTCTGCACGTAGTTTCAATCCACGCCCGCCCGTGAGCGGGCGACAGCCCACGCCCTTGAGGTGCGCGGTCAGCGAAGCGTTGCAATCCACGCCCGCCCGTGAGCGGGCGACGTGGCCGGCGGCGGGATGTGGCGGGCGGAGGTGGTTTCAATCCACGCCCGCCCGTGATCGGGCGACGTGGTCATGCCGGAGGCTGGCAAGTGAAGAACATGTTTCAATCCACGCCCGCCCGTGAGCGGGCGACGCAGGTGGAGGCGAAGGTGTGGGCCTTCACGGAGTTTCAATCCACGCCCGCCCGTGAGCGGGCGACGTCGCGTCGCGGTACACCAGGTTCACGGTCACCAGTTTCAATCCACGCCCGCCCGTGAGCGGGCGACCTGCACCACGGTGGGGGCCTTGCCCGACTTCGTGTTTCAATCCACGCCCGCCCGTGAGCGGGCGACTTCCGGAGATCGCGTCGACGTCGACGCCTGCGCCAGTTTCAATCCACGCCCGCCCGTGAGCGGGCGACGAGTTGCCGCGCCGCGCCTCTCGGTGCATAGACGTTTCAATCCACGCCCGCCCGTGAGCGGGCGACACGCCCGGCCCGGGAACTGGTCGATGACGTGGCTGTTTCAATCCACGCCCGCCCGTGAGCGGGCGACACCCGCAGGTGATCTGCAGACCACTTCAGCGGGTTTCAATCCACGCCCGCCCGTGAGCGGGCGACGCGCTGCAGTCTGGCGCGCGGCGCATTGAACCCGTTTCAATCCACGCCCGCCCGTGAGCGGGCGACCTCCGCCGCCGCCGACTGCGGCCGGTCCTGAATGTTTCAATCCACGCCCGCCCGTGAGCGGGCGACGTGCGGCGTGCGCGAGCGGGGGGGCACGGTCAAGTTTCAATCCACGCCCGCCCGTGAGCGGGCGACGGACCTCGGCCCCGGCCAGCCGCAGGCCCTGATGTTTCAATCCACACCCGCCCGTGAGCGGGCGACGCCCCGCCACCAAGTGGGCAAACGCTGAAATGGGTTTCAATCCACGCCCGCCCGTGAGCGGGCGACTCATCAGCCGCCTCCCGCGACACCGAGATCGCCGTTTCAATCCACGCCCGCCCGTGAGCGGGCGACGCGCTGTACGTCAACGTGCGGCGCTGGTGCGAGTTTCAATCCACGCCCGCCCGTGAGCGGGCGACCGGCACGACCGAACTTCAGTTCTTCAACACCCAGTTTCAATCCACGCCCGCCCGTGAGCGGGCGACCGTCGACCGCCATGGCCCGCACAACTTGCTTCACGTTTCAATCCACGCCCGCCCGTGAGCGGGCGACAGTCGGGACCGTGGAGGTCGAGATCGAGATGATGTTTCAATCCACGCCCGCCCGTGAGCGGGCGACCGCTGACCTCCTGATCGGGGCCGTCTGGGATGAGTTTCAATCCACGCCCGCCCGTGAGCGGGCGACTTTCCGCCGTCCGGTTAGCGGCCGTGTCTCGTCGGTTTCAATCCACGCCCGCCCGTGAGCGGGCGACGCGCTGGCGCTGGTGGTGTGCGTGGCACGCCGCGTTTCAATCCACGCCCGCCCGTGAGCGGGCGACCCCGACGGCACGCTTGACGTGCGAATCGTCGAGTTTCAATCCACGCCCGCCCGTGAGCGGGCGACCTGGCGGGCCGGTGTCGCCGTTGCGAGGCCAAGTTTCAATCCACGCCCGCCCGTGAGCGGGCGACCTTGAGCCGCTCGTCGGGGTCGAGCGACACCGCGTTTCAATCCACGCCCGCCCGTGAGCGGGCGACTCGTGTAGCCACCACCTCACCAGGGGACAGCCATGTTTCAATCCACGCCCGCCCGTGAGCGGGCGACCGCTCCCGCCAGGCCCGGACTTCGTCGACGTTTCAATCCACGCCCGCCCGTGAGCGGGCGACCGCCGCCGGTGCCGCCTCCCGCGACGCGGAGGTGTTTCAATCCACGCCCGCCCGTGAGCGGGCGACCGGGCCAGCTTCTCGGGATGGTCGCGGTAGGCGATGTTTCAATCCACGCCCGCCCGTGAGCGGGCGACGCGCTGGCCCGTGCGGGTCACTTTGCCGCGGACCTGTTTCAATCCACGCCCGCCCGTGAGCGGGCGACCGCTGGCTGGTCGAGGCCGTCCACCCCATCACGTTTCAATCCACGCCCGCCCGTGAGCGGGCGACGGCGCGGATCATTTGCGATCCCGCGTGGGCAAAGTTTCAATCCACGCCCGCCCGTGAGCGGGCGACGGCGTGTAGGTCGTCTCCGCCCAGCCGCCGATGTTTCAATCCACGCCCGCCCGTGAGCGGGCGACTCGAGCACGAGCGCATCCCGCTTGACCTTTCGGGTTTCAATCCACGCCCGCCCGTGAGCGGGCGACGCAAGTCGTTACGACGATTGCGAGCATCACATGTTTCAATCCACGCCCGCCCGTGAGCGGGCGACCAGTACACCGCCTGGGATAGCGGCTTGGCTGCACGTTTCAATCCACGCCCGCCCGTGAGCGGGCGACGACGTGGCCGACCGGATTCTCAACCGCGACCGGTTTCAATCCACGCCCGCCCGTGAGCGGGCGACCTCGTCCACGGTGAACGGGCGGGTCACAGGGCCAGTTTCAATCCACGCCCGCCCGTGAGCGGGCGACGAGTTTACCGCCGCCGCGTCAACGTCGTATGAAGTTTCAATCCACGCCCGCCCGTGAGCGGGCGACCCGTGGCCGGGTGCGTGGCGGTGAAAATCCCCCGGTTTCAATCCACGCCCGCCCGTGAGCGGGCGACGCCGTGAGCGCCGACGCCGCCGCCGACGAATCCGTTTCAATCCACGCCCGCCCGTGAGCGGGCGACAAGAAGTTGTTCGCGTTGGCGAGCCACAGCTTGTTTCAATCCACGCCCGCCCGTGAGCGGGCGACTTGGCCGCCAGTTCGACCACTCGGGCCGGGAAGTTTCAATCCACGCCCGCCCGTGAGCGGGCGACGCCAGCCGCCTCCGTCCGCAGCTTGTCGGCCAGGTTTCAATCCACGCCCGCCCGTGAGCGGGCGACGCTACGGCCACGCGGTCGGCGACCTCTGGACCGTTTCAATCCACGCCCGCCCGTGAGCGGGCGACCGCCTGCCCATAACTCTATGCAGCATCAGAGGTTAGAAGTGTACTTTCGCGGACCCCACTCTCTGATCGAAAGAAGAAAGAGTGCGTGGCCGTGCACCGCTTGTATTCACTTGTCAATGAACGAGTTGCGCTTCCCGCGTACTAGCAGGCCCCGCTGTGCGCGCTTGGACATCGCCCCTCGACTCACGCTTTGGATAATTCTCTTTGTCTATGCAATCAACGGACCCTCAACATCGTAGCTCGGCTTGCTGCCGTGATGCTCGACCCGCCCATGCCAGTTCCGTCCAAGGAAGTAGAAGCGGATACTGTCGGTAGCTGGATCGTACAGATCGAGAAGGCGAGCCCTGAGTGCCGCGAACTGGGCTCCATCCAGCTTGCACTCAAACACTGAGTTCTGTACTCGCTGTCCGCTGTCGAGGCACGCTCGCGATACTCGGGACAGTCTTCGCCGTCCTTCGAGGGTTTTGGTAGAGACATCGTAGGTTACGAGCACATACACTCAGCACCTCCGTGCTATCAGTGGCCGTTGCCCCGCGCTGGAAACACGAACCGAATGATGGAACCGGCTACTTCCACATGAACGGTGGATAGGTGTCCAGATCGCCGCGGATGTGCCGGGCCAGAAGCCGCGCCTGTAGGTGTACCAGAAGACCGATCGTCGTTTTCTCGCCGAGATATGGGTGTACGATCGCTTCCTGCTTGCGTCGCTGGTAGACAGCCACGACTTCCTTGCGTGTGGCCTCCGTCATTTGCACGGCGCCGGACTCCGTCACCACGAAGCTCGTCGGCGTGACCTGACCCAGATTGATCATCGAAACAGCGAGGCGGTCGGCCAGATACGCTCGAAACTCTTCCATGAGGTCGAGGGCCAAGCCCGGGCGTCCCGGGCGATCGACATGGAGAAATCCAACCGCCGGGTCCAGTCCGCACGATTCGCACGCTGTTCGCGCGTCGTGCGCCAGCATGGCGTACAAGAATGACAGCAGGCAGTTCACGCGGTCCAGAGGGGGTCGCCGTGTCCGATTCGCGAAGCGAAAGGCTGCGTCATCCGACCTTATCAATCCCGGGAATGCGCTGAAGTAAACGTTGGCGGCATCCCCCTCAATGCCGCGCAGAGTCTGAACCGTCCCGGCCTGTTGCACCGCTTGAAGCGAACCCGCCAGTGCGGCGGCCGCCGCGTTCAGTCGTCCCGACACATCGGACGCGGCGCTCTCACGCGCCGCCCTCATCAGTACTGCCCGGCTATTCACAATCTTCCCGATCAGCATTGATCGAACAATCCCCGTGCTTCGCGATGGGCTGTCAGCCCATCGATACTGCTCTCGCCGCAGCAACACATTGCCCGGCGTGAACCCGCTGTAGCGTGCGAGGAACCGACCATGCTCACTGCAGAACGTAACCGACACGCCCTTCTCCGCGCACATGGCCATGAGCCAAGGGCTGGCGCTCACCAGGCCGAAGCAGACAATCCCGCCCAGATTGTGGATCGGGACGCGAAGCTTGATCTGATTGTCTATCTTGACGGCGACCGCTTCCCCTTCCTTGGCCAGGTACGAGTCCTGCGTGAAAACAAACAGCGTGTTCAGATGGTGCTTCATAGGTCTCGCAACATCCGCTCAAGGTATAGCTTCGCCGACATCTCCGGCCCTGTTGCATCGGGCAAGCACAGGTTCAGCATGGAGCAGCGCTCGCACTTCTTGTCCCTGCTTGCCCGCGGTGTGACACCTCGCGTGATGAGCTCACGAAGCCGGGCGATCACGGACGAAGTCCTCTCCCGAAGCACCGCGTCGAAGGTCACATCCACTCGCCGTCGAGTCAGTCCGTAGAACAACGCGCCTCTCGGAACTCCGCCTTGGGGCAGCCTGAGCATCTCCTCCAGGCACAACGCTTGAGCGCATAGTTGAACCAGGTCCGCGTCGTGCCGCTTGGGCTTCCCGCGCTTGTACTCAATCGGGAAGGGCACGCCGAGGCCAGTTTCAGATCCGGTGCCGGGAGCGACGCTTCTGAACTCCACCACATCCGCCTTGCCGATGAGCCCCAGACGATCAGAGCACAGCGCGAGCCCACGCACTGTCCTCACGGTACTTTGGCGGTCCGCGGAAGGCCGGGCCTCTGAGCGTCTCCCTCCTCGTGGGCCCACTTGCTCGCCGTGCGCTTTGCGGTGCAGCGCGTGCCCTTCAACCGTCAGCCTGTTCTCAGCCCAAAGCCCCTCGATGTGGATGAGCGCGCACTGCCGCTCACAGAAGATGAGGTGCTGTAGCGCCGAGATAGGCAGCGGATCAGTCACGGGTGACGGCTCAAGGACATCACACCCAGTTCTCGACGGTGATGCCCCCGGGCAAACTCGTGTTGTCGCAGGTAATCTGGAAGTCAGACCGCGACCGGGGCGGACGAGTCTGCGACGCCACCTCGCCTAGCGGCGTGCAACTCACTCTGGAGAAGAGTCGGTCAGCGCGAGCGTTGCCCAGCGGATCGTCGTGCTTAAACGCGAGGCACGCCACCGGCGCCATGACGCCGCGCGCCGCCGAGCGGTCCTGGTCGAACATGTTGTTCAGGGCTTCCTTCACCAGCAACAGGTCGGACTCGGTGAACCCCGTCCCGTTGCGATCCGGATCGGCGAGCAGCGGGCTGATGAAGATGCTCGTGCGGTAGAGTCCGTAGGGCAGAGAGAACTTGCGGCCCATGGTGCGGTTGCCACCATCCTGCTTCTCAGCCTCATCGGACGTGGTCACCGCGCACCGGGTGACGGCGTGCTCAAGCGTCAAGATCGGGTGGACACTCCGTGCGATTGTGAGCTGCACAGGCCCGCGTACCTGTCCGCAGTTAACGCCCGTGCTCATCACGGCGCCGAATGCGCGGATGTCGAAGAAATTGTGGCACATCCACGCGGTCAGGCTCCGGGCCTTTTCCGGGTCTTTGGTGGCCTTGCTGTCTCCGGGCTTAATCTTCAGCGCTTCATAGGCCCGCTCGTGCTGATCGTTCAGCACCGCCTTCTCCTTCACGTAGATCTCGAACGGCGGCTTGTACCCGTGCTTGAGTGCGACGTAGTTGCGGATCTTCCGCTTCAGGCACACATCGGTTACGAGCCCGTGGTTTGTCTCCGGGTCCAGCCGCGGCAGGTTCCCCGCGTCAGGATCGCCGTTGGGGTTCCCGTCGGTGACCTCGAAGAAGTACGCGATGTCGTAGCGGTTGCGGATGGGGGTGTCATTGGATTTCGGCATGAGCATGCTCCCTTTGGATAATCACTTGTTCTGGTCTTTGCTGGCGAAGAACGACTGTCGTTGGTGGTAATAGCCGATCGTGAACAAGCCCTGTGAATCGAGTGTCAACAGCTTTGGGAACTGGGTCACCCTGTCCATGATCGCCCCGATGTCTCGATCACTGGCAACGCGCCAGGCTGGGTTCTCAATCTTACGTAAGTGGTAGCGCGACAGGTCGAGCAGCCGCGGGAAGATCGCCGCTGGTGTCCTGCTCGCTGCTCCGAAGTACGCGTCCTTGATGGTCCGGTTCAGGTCTTTGCCCTGCGCGCTCTCCTGAACTCGCTCCAGGACGGCGAATAGCCGGCCGAGAAGGTACGGCGGATCGGTGCGTTGCGTATCAAGAGCCACGGGAACCTCCAGTTGATGGTTACGGATCAAGCAGGCACGGATAATGGCACATCGCCTATGTTGTGCGAACCGCCAGTCGCTGCGAGTGTCCTTGTGAGCGAGCCCTTCTACCTGCACTCGCGCCAGCACTCCTGAAAGAAGAGCTTCGGGGTAGCGGGTGTCGCTGAGAACCGCTCGGGCGAGCCCTGCACCAAGTGCGGGCGACACCCGCTCGCTATCCGGAAAGCCTCCTTTGGCCATCGCCGTCTCGCTCACGATCGCTCGCAAGGTGTGCGGCCTCGCCTCCGGTGGTGCAGGCTCCATCGCCAGCCTGTCATGGTGCTGCTTGAGACGCACGGCCACATCTCCAACCGTCGACCGCAGCCAGAGTCGCACGCTCAACCGAGATGTGTTGGGCGAAAGCCCCAGCACATAGAACGGCGTGGAGACGTCGCCCAGCTCCTTTACGGGCTTGCCATCGAGGACACGGCGATACAAGTCTCGTGCGCGTTCGTCGGGGGCGGGCTCGCCCATGGCCTGCGCGAGAATGCTCTCGGCACCCTCGGCGGGGCGTTCGGCCCAGAAAACCACCGTGTCGCCCGCGAGACGCACGCGCCGCTTGTCGTCGGTAGTCAGCCTGTTCAACGCCGTACAGTACTTGAACGCATCGTCGACGCTCACCGGAGAATTCGCGCCCTGCTCCTTGCCGTACGAGGTGAACGCCGGCTGGTTGAAGGACACGATGGCGGCCCCCGAAGACTGCGCACCCGCCACGCCCTTGATCTTCGGTTCATGCAGGCGAGCCACAGGTCCCCTTCGCCCGTCAGACAGAGACACCGCCCTGCCAGCGGTGTCGTCGTGCTCGTCCATCGCCGAGTTGTGCTCAGACCACCATTTGCGCACCTTCTCTCTCTCATGGACGTAGCCCGCCACGCCCCGAAGTTGGAACACGCCGAAGTTGGTCGTGACTTCCTCAAGTACTTGATGGAGGCGGGCATCGGAGGGGTTCCACTTCCTGAGGAACGTGCACACCGCAAGGAACCCAGGATCGTCAATCTGCTTGATCAGTTCGACGTGTCTCGCACGAAACGCCTCGAATGCCGCCTTTGTCCGCTCCGGCTCATCATCCTCGAACTTGTAGCCGAGTAGGTACGAGCTGTTGTCCCACAAGAAGCACGGGTTCAACCCGCTTCCCGACGGCTTGCTCTGCCCCGGCAATAGCAGCGCGGCCGGCCGCTTGTCCTCTTTGGTCTCAACGACCTCTTTGCCCTTGACCCGCTTTCTGATCTCCCGCAAGGTCGTTACCGACACGCTCTCGAACGCGTGCAGCGTCCCGTCCCTGTTGAGCACGATCTTGAAGCTCACCTGCTGCCGGCTATAGCCCTTCGGCGCGACGGAGTCATCGCCCTCTTCGACCAGCCTGTCATACAGCCTCACCAGCGCCGGGATAATCATGACCGCACCTCCGGGCTTCTCGGGTGCGGCACGACGATCACGCCGTTCTTCAGCACCGCACGGAAGAACGTCGCGGTCATCCCGTTGGCGAAGTCGATGTCGTGCAGCATATAGCCCAGGTCCCGGCTTCCGTCGGGAGTGCCGGCCAGGGGCGACCGCGGCACCTCGCCAGCGATGAGCTCAAAGTCCGCCGCGAACTCCCGGCAACCAAGGTACGGACGATGAAAGCACTGACCCGAATCGGCTCGACGCCGGAACTGGTCCAGGTGCTTCGCCTCCGGCTTGGTCTCATTCCCGTTGGACTCCCGCACCTCTACGTGCGCTTCGATGACATACTCCACATCGCGCAGGAGCGTCGTGGCCCGCTGCTGGCGATCTTCGTCAACGTTGAGGCCGAGCAAACCGCGGCCGGTCTTCATCGCCTGCTCAACCGTGCCGACGGGGATCTTGCTGCCCACCTCGTTACGGCGCAGGCTGGTGAACCGGATCGGCTTCATCACGTGCAGCCGATCGATCACCCAGCGCATCTGCGGTTTCCAATAAACGGCTTCCAGAACGCCCCGGGCGGCCGAGGGTGTCATGACGTCGTACGACACGCGCTCCGCCTTCATTTCAGGGCGAGTGAAGCACGCGAGTTCACCCCATACGCGCAAGCGAACACCGAAGCTCATGAGTGGCTCCTTTCGGAGGCTTCGTACAGAGAAACCTACACGATCCGTATTGTCGGATCAACCTGGCCATCCAGCCTCAACCCTAGCACAGGATCATACAGACTCTCGTCCGTCAGCACAACCAGACCCACATCCAGCATTGTCGCGAATCCACCCTCAAACAGAAAGTCTCGGCCCTTCGGGGGCACGCTCACCGTGTATTGCTGAGCCTGTCGCCAGAGTGCTGGTTCGGGTTTCTTGGCGGCCAGCAGGCGATCTCGAAGCTCGCGCCCCGTCTGCCCGTAAGGCACAACGATCGGCACGGCATATTCGTCGATCAGTTTATAATGCTCGGCTGCGGTTCGAAACGCCAAATGCCGAGTTCCGAGCATCTCGGTGATTCCGACACGTCGCCCATCTGAGCCCACACTTCCGTCCCACCGAGGTGCCGGGTCGCCACGCTGCCAGTAGTGGAGCGAGAAGAACGTTTCGATCGTCTTTAGATCTAGCGCGTCCACGCCGGGGCCGAGCACCTGTCGCGTCGCGTCGATCGCCGCGACAATCCCTTTCGGCGGCTTCTCCTCAGTCTCGAACACCAGTACCTCCCCGAGCGGCCCGAGCCCCTCGCGGTTGCACCGTCCCGCCGCCTGAACGATCGAGTCCAACCCGGCCATCGCCCGCAGCACGAGCGGGAAGTCAATATCCACGCCCGCCTCCACCACCTGCGTACTCACCACGCGGCACGGACGCTTGTCCTTCAATCGCAGCTTGATCTCTCCAACCCGCTCGCTGCGGTGTGCCGGGCACATCAGCGCACTGAGGTGCAGCACATCCTCTGCAAGGCCTCGCGACAACTGGAACAGCCTAGCCGCGTGAGTCCGTGTATTGACAATCGCCAGGCATTGGCGTGTGCCTGCGATCCGGTCTGCCAGTTGCTCATCCGTGAGTTTACCGACGGTTCTGACTTGGGCTCGGCGTAACGCGGCGGCCATCCCCGCCGGGTCCGGGACGATCTCCCGAACATGCGAGAGTCCAATCGGGAAGTCATCCCGCTTGTTCACCGCGGGCATGGTCGCGCTGCACAGCACGACGCTCGTGCCATACGCGGTCAGTTCCTGAAGCGCCGCGAGTGTAGGCCGTAGAAGGTCGACGGGAAGACTCTGCGCCTCGTCAAGTATCACTACGCTCCGAGCGATCCGGTGCAGCTTACGGCACGGGGACGGTCCCGAAGCAAAGAGTGATTCCAGTAACTGTACATTGGTCGTGACCACGACCGGCGCATCCCAGTTCTCGGCGGCCAGCCGGCGCCAAACCTCCTTCTGACTGCCTTCGTCCTCGTGCTGAGTGTGATAAGCCGAGTGGTGTTCGAGAACGATGCGAGCACCTTCGCCTTGGAAGGCGCCCTTGAACACGCCGGCGTTTTGCTCGGTCACGCTGGTGAATGGCAACGCGTAGATGACACGCCGCATCCCATGCTGTTCCGCATGCCGGAGGGCAAAAGCCATTGAGCTGAGCGTCTTGCCTGAGCCCGTCGGTGCCGTCAGCGAGAAGAGGCCCGGAGGTTTCTCCGCGGCAGCTCGGCAAGCTGCTAGTAGCTCCTGCCTCACACGGTTCACAGGCGTCAGTTCAACTCTTGCGGGCGCGAGCACTGCGAGATGCTGATCAAGCGCCGCACGCAGTCTGGGGATGCCAACCTCCGATCCTCGCACAGGGGCCCGGCCCTGAAGCTGGAACGCTTCGGTGGCCAGCCGATCCGCATCGACCAGACACGAGAACAACATGCGGATGAACATGGCGAGACGCAGTGGCGAGTCCGCCAAACTCCCGCCCATGCAGGCAGGCAGGACGGGAGCCACCTGCTCGGTGATGTGAGCCTGTGCCGTCCTCAGCGCCGCATCGATCTCAGGTCTTCGCTCCCGATTCAACTCTCCCAGTCTCCAAAGGAGACAGCTCTCGTCACCTTCGGATGTTCCCCGGTCGGGCAATCCGGCATGGTGCCCAGCAATCACGAAGGCCAGCAACCTGCCGGGACCGCCGGGCAACGTTCGCTCGGCATGGACCGCCCCTGCAGTCGAGTGATCTACGCGTGCCAAGGGCCGGTTTGCGGCTGAGTCTCGCAGCAGTTGCTGGAACGCTCCTGAGTACTTGCCCAAGTCATGCCACAGCCCCGCCAGGCGACCCCATTCGCGGGCATCGAAGGCAGCCGCGAAGCCAGCTGCGCCCGGAAAGTGCGCATCGCCGTGGGCGACACGCTGGAGGTGATCGACCAGAAGCTCCCATTCTTGTTCGGGCCGTCCAAGAAGTGTGTGGGCATATACAGACATGGGTGTGCTCGACAGCCGCACTTGGACACTTTAGTCTACCTAAAGCCCCTTTCCATAGCTGTGTCGTGAGCGAGGTGTCGCTAAGCTGGCATAACGAACATCCAATCACCTTCACCGCTTGACTTTCGCTCCGAAAGCGTGATGGTGAGTGCGAACCCCCTTATCCAATGTCCAACACTCCTGACCCCTCCCCGCGTGGGGCAAACGATTGCCCCACGCTCTATTTCTGGCCCGACGCGCCGCCGGAGCATATAGATGCCATTGAGGAGTTCCGTGCCGAGTACGAACTCCTGCACGGCCCGACGGATCGGACTCGCCGCTACATCACCCAGGCTCCGTTGGCCCAGGGGGACGCCCTGTTCCTGACCGACGCGCTCGGCTATTTCGATCAGTGTCCGGGGTTTGTCCGAGCGTACTTCATGCACCTCATGCGATTGGCCGCGCAGGATGGACGATTGGACCAGTTCACTGATCGGTATCTGGCCTTGTACATGCGAGAACACAGGCGGGGCTCGGCGGGAATCGGGTAGTCGAGTCACGGAGGCGACTGTGGTTGGGTGGGTGCGTTTGAGTCCGTAGGCGTGGTCGTTCTGATGGAATCCCGAAGTTCTTGCGTGACGGCACCGCCTCCTGGTTGGGTCTTGGGTTCCAACCCCACTCCTGCAGCCGGGCTCCCGGTAGAGGCGGGTTCGGCCCGAGGTGTTGGCGCTGCCGCGCGACTCGGTGAGAGCCTCTCCGCGAACGCATCCGCTGCCCGGTTCCTGAACTCCTTCGACACATACGCCGGCAAGGGGGCTTCGAGGCCCTCGGACAGCCGCGGGCTCTTCTTCTCTCGGATCGTCTCGGTCAACTGCCGCGCTTCGATCTGGGCGTCGAGCGTGTCCAACACCGTCGCCCACATGCGGGCCTTAGCCGCGCGGTCCTCGGTCTCCGCGGCGTAGCCCGACCAGAGCAAGAGCAAGCCGAACAGCGGCAGCCCCAAGGCGATGAGCCCGATGCCCGCCAGGCCCATCACGAGGAACCAGCCACGATCCGGCATCCTCTCCCACCGGGGGACGCCCGAACAGTACGAGTGCCAGGGCGCGATCTCGCTACGGCTGTAGCGCGCCTTGAGGCCACCCTTGTGCAGAATACGCGCCGCCACAAGCCCGAAGAGCCAAAGCCC
>JALHNL010000038.1 GCA_022843545.1 Phycisphaerales bacterium
GCGGGAAGAAGAGCACCACCTCCGCCGGCGCGGGCTCCACGCGCCGCAGCCGGTCGCCGAAGCCCTCGACGATCGCGGGCCGGGCGGGCGCGGCGGGGCCGGGCTGGTCGTCGATGAAGAACGCGATGTCGCTGCCCAGCGGGCGCGAGAGCTCGCGCAGTTCCGCCGCGCTCAGGCCCAGATCGTGCAGGCGGCTGCAGCCCACGAGCACCGCCGCGGCGTCGCTGGAACCGCCGCCCATGCCCCCGCCCACGGGGATCTGCTTGTCGAGCACGATGCGCGTGGGCAGCGGTCGGCCCGCGCGGGCCTCCAGCGCCCGCAGGGCCTTGAGGCACAGGTCCGAATCGGCGGGCCAGTCCAAGGGAGAGGTGCTCACCGCGTTTTCGTGCCAGCGCCGCTCGAGCGTCGTCCGCTCCGCGCGGTGCAGGTAGAGATCGTCGAAGAGGTTCACGCAGGCGAACCACGAGGCGATGCGGTGCCACCCCGCCTTGGGCCCGCCGACGGGCTCGGGCGGGGCCACCGCGAGCGCGAGGTTGATCTTGGCATGAGCGCGGAGGTGGGTCACGACCAACCGTAGGAACCGTGGGTCGATCGATGAACCGCGATGGGGTTTACTTCGCCGGCTCGAACTTGACGGACGAGTCGGCCGAGACCGTGCCGGTGGCGACCATCGAGCGGCGGTCGGAGACCACCACGCCGCCGGCGCGCTCCACGGTGATCTCGAAGGTCGTGGCGCAGTCGATCCGCAGGCGCGGCTTGATGAGCACCTTCACCTCGGTCTGGCCGTTTTCGACGCGGAAGAGCCCGCCGTCGACGGGGTAGGCGCTGTCGCGCAGGGCATCGGTGATCCAGAGCTGATACTCGTCGCCCGGCTGCTGAATGGGGGGCAGACCCGTGATCCTCAGCACGCCCTCCTGGCGAGTGTCGTTCCAGTAGATGTCGCCCGCGATGGGGGGCGGGCCCACCTCGGCCGAGGCGGCGATGAGCGAGGTGGTCTTGGTCGAGGAGTCGTTGCGCAGCGCGTTGAGCAGCGCGGCGGGGTCGAGCGCGGCGCGCTCGCGGCCCTCGCTCATCGGGCCGGTCCCGTCGGTCGGGCCCACGGGCGCGGGGCGGTTCCAGGTGATCGCGAGGATGGCGACGCACGCCGCCGCCGCGACCCAGCCGCCCCAGGCGCGCCAGCCCATGGAGATGGTGTCGCCGATCGAGACCTGCTCGCTGGCGCGGTGCCTATGCCGACGGCCGCCATCCAGACCCACCAGCGTGAGTTCGTGCTGAGCGGGAGCGGACTCGGCCCCGGCGCGACGGTCGGCCGCGAAGGCGTCAGCCGCCGCCAAGAGGCGGTTCTTGAGCGTGACGGGCAGCGGCTCGCTGGGCGGATTCACCGCCAGGTCCAGCGCGGCCGCGGTCATCTCGAACGAGTCGTCGATGGGCCGGCCCAGTTCGGCCGCGAGAATCTGCAGTTCGGCCTCTTCGGCCGCGGAGAGTCCGAACAAAGCCCGGTCAAGCTGCAGCTCTTCAAGGCGCAGCACCCGCGGATCGGCGGGCTGGCCGGAGGGGCCGTGGGGACCGGGTTGGGACGGGGGAGGGGTCATGCTTGCGCGTCTGTCTTCGCCTCGGTTGCGGACATGGCTTCACGAAGAGCCAACAAACCTCGTCGGGCGTGGGTTTTCACGGTGCCCAGGGGCATGCCGGTCATTTTCGCCACCTGGTCGTGGCTCAGCCCTTGGATGATCGTCAGGCGAAGCACCAGTTGCTGCTCGGGGCGGAGCGTGGCCATCGCGGTCAGCGCGCGCGCGGCCTGCTCGTTGTTCTCGGTCCTGGGGGCTTCCGGCCGGGCCGCGGGCTGCACCACGTCCGCGTCCGCGTTGGGCTGGATGCGACGCTGCACCCGCCGGCGGCGGTCGATCAGCCGGCGCCGCGCGACCATCGACACGAACGTCTCTTCGGCCCCGATCGTTTCGTTGAACCGCGCCGCGCTCTTCCACAGCGCCAGGAAGATCTCCTGCACCGCGTCCTCAACGTCGCCCGGCTCGTAGCAGAACCGCCGCGCCAGCGAGTACACCAGACCGCCGTAGCGGGCGATCAACTCGCGCATGGCCGCCTCGTCTCCGGCGGCGACACGGTGAAGAAGCGGGCTGCTCAAGGTGAGCGCGGCTCCGGAGGGCGGGCAGAGCCCGGGACGCCCCGGGACGGCTCACAGGATAGCGGGCCCGGGCCTTGCGCCGGGGCTCACTCGGGTTCTTTGGGGCCCATCGAGGGGGCGTTGTCGCGCACCGGCGGGCTCATCACGCCGTCGATGGTGTGGACGATCCCGTTGCTGCACGCCACGTCGGTCTTGGTCACGTTGGCCATCCCGCGCGTGTCGCCGCCCACGCGGATCTTCCCGTCGCGGGTGACGATGTTGAACGTGATGCCCGCGAGCGTCCGGCTGGACTCGCGCAGTTTGAGCAGGTCGGCGGAGGCCACGCTGGCCGGGATGATGTGGTACTTGAGGAGGCGCTGCAGTTCGGCCTTGTTCTCCGGGCGCAGCAGGGCCGCGAGCCGCTCCTTGGGGAGCTTGGCGAAGGCGTCGTTGGTGGGCGCGAAGATGGTGAACGGTCCCTTGCCCTTGAGGGCTTCAACCATTCCCGCGGTCTTCACGAGTTCCACGAGTTGGCTGTAGTTGGAGTCGGCGCTGAGCGTTTCGATCAGGTCCTGAGACTTGGCCTCGGGCTTGGTCGCCTCGGGCTTGCCGGGGTTCAGGGCCAGCGCCGGGCGCTCAAGAGCCGCCGCCCCGCCCATGACCAAGGCCGCCCCCGCCGCCACACACGCCGCCGTCAAGATCGCGTTCATCGGGTTCATATCCGCTCCTTCCCAAGCACCATCGGCCCGTGGGCCGGCTTCATCGCACATCGGCCCCCGCAAGGGGCCCAGAGCCGTACAGACCCTCCCCCCACAGGGCTTTCGGTCAAAGCGGGGGGTGGATTCACGCCCAACCACCCGACCATGGGGGTTTACGGGGGAGGGTAGGGGCCTCTCAGATCGGGCCGTTGGTCCACCGTCCGTCCACACGCCGCCACAGGCCCCGGGGGTTGGCATCGCGCAGGTCCTCGGGCAGGGCCCAATCCGGGGCGTTCTGCCAGCAGACCGGGCGGCACCACCGCTCGACCGCCGCCGGGCCCACCGCGGTGGCCTCGGGCCGGTTGGTGGCGGGCCAGGGCCCGCCGTGGACCATCCCACCGGCGACCCGGACGCCGGTGGGCACGCCGTTGAAGACCACGCGCCCGGCGCAGTCGGCCAGTTCGCCCGCTTCATGCCGGCCCGACCAGGGGCGCGGTGGCTCATCGTGCTCGGCAAAGAGGGTCCAGGTGAGCGCGCCGGGGTAGGGGCGGAGGGGGTGATCGAACTCCGGCAATTCGATGATGATCGCCGCGGGGCCGAAGATCTCCTCGAGCAGCGCGGGCGGGACTTCGCCTTTGGCCTTGACGTGCAGCAGCGCGGCCCTGGCGCCGCGCGGGCTGGCGGTCGCGCCGCCCTTCACCAGCGTCTTGACGCCGCGGACATCGCGAGCCCGCGCCAGGCCATCCGCGAAGCGGTCGCGGACCCAGGGCGCGAGCATGTCGCGCGGGGGCGCGCCCGCCAGACGCTCTGTGAGCCGATCGACGAACGCCGCCAGCCCGCGCCCGGGCTGCACGAAGATGACGCCGGGCTTGGTGCACTGCTGCCCGTGGCGAAGGAGGATGCTGGAGGCGAGCGCGTCGGCGATCTCCGCGCCGCGGCGCGAGAGCGAGCGAGGGGTGATCCTCACGGGGTTGATGCTGCCCATCTCCGCGAAGACGGGGATCGGTCGGGTTGATCGACCGCGGGCCAGGTCCGCCAGCGCGGTCCCCGCCGTCAGCGAGCCCGTGAAGCCCACGGCGCGGATCGGCGCAGCGGTGACCAGCGACCGCGCCGCGGTGAAGTCGGTCGGGTCCTCGCTTTGGACGTACTCCAGCACGCCCGCGCCGGCGCCGGCGGCCCGCAGCGCGGCTGAAGCGATCTGGAAGAGCAGCCGTCCGGTCCGCGGGTGGGCCGGGTGCTCCTTGACCACGACGGTGCAGCCCGCCGCCAGCGCGCTGGCGGTGTCGCCGCCCAGCACGCCATAGGCCAGAGGGAAGTTGGAGGCCCCGAAAACGCCGACGGGCCCCAGCGGCACGAGCATCGAGCGGACATCGTGCCCCGGCCCGATGGGCGCGGCGGCGGCGGAGCCGGGCGACCAGGCCCGGTCGATGCTCGCCCGAACCCAGGAGCCCTCGCGCACCATGGCGGCGAAGAGGCGGAGGGTGCCGGTCAGGCGGTCAAACTCCGCGGCCAACTCGGCGGGGAAGAGGGCGGTCTCGGTCGCGCACGCCGCGATCACTTCGTCGCGCCGGGCGTCGAGCGCGGAGGCGATGGCCTCCAGGGCCGGTGCGCGAAGAGGGCTCTTCCGCCAGTCCCGGAAATCCACTGCGGCGGACGCGATGGCGCGGATCGCGGGGTCGGTCGCGCGCGGGCGGCGCGGCGCGGGTGGGGCCGGTCGTTTGGGCGCGGGGCGTGGCATGGTCCAGCGTACGCGGGGCGCGTCGTTCAGCGCCCCGGGTTGCACTGCGAGCAGGGCGTGAGGCCCTTGCCCTTGGCCTCGTCGAGCGTGACCGCCGTCGCCCCCTTGGCGAACCGGCAGGTCTGCGCGTGGTTCTTGGTGCCGCTCTTGGTGATGTACACCGTGTTGCCCGAATCGGGCGTGACCAGCGGCTGGGGGTTGGCGGAGCCCGTGGCGCCCGTGGGCGATGCCGGGGGCGCGCTCGCAGGCGGCGCAGCGGGCTTGGCCCCGGCGGTGGGCGCGGCGTTCAGACCCCGGCCCGCGGTTTTGGCCCGGGCTTCGTGCTGCTTGAAGAGCTCCAGATGCTCGTACGCGAACTCGGCATCAGCCCGCGCGTAGCCCTGCCGGACCAGCTCGAGATTCACGAACAGGCCCTCGGGCGCGCGGTACGCGTAGACCACCCGCCGGCCTGACGCGTCCTTGCGCGGGCCCGACTCGTGATCCACCAGGAACACCGGCTCGTCGAGCACCAGATCGCGCAGCGTGTCGGCGGGGGTGCGGCCCTCTCCCGGCTGGCCGGCTTCCGCCACGCCCAGCAGGGACACGATTTCCTGCCCGCCGGAGCCCTGAACCACCAGCGAGCGCCCGTCGGGCACGCCCACCACCATCACCGGCGCACGCCCGTCGAGTTTGGGGGCTTCGGGCGCGGGCGGGGCTTTCGTCGGCGTTGGGGCCATACCGACACAGGCCCACACCAAAAGGGCCAATACGGCGGCGACTACCCAGCGGGGGAACACGGAAGAGGTGGTGTCCATAGGGGAACAGCCTACCGGCGGGCTTGAGGGTTGCCAAGCCGCGTCTTAGGGGGTTCCCGGCTATCCTGTGGACCCCGGTTCACCGCGGGATTGCCACCCCCGTTTGCTCCTTCGGAGTCGCCCCATGAGTTCCGTCTCTGTGTTCGTCGAAGCCCGTCCCGAGGCCACCGTGGTCACCCTGCGCGGGTCGGCCGACATGGGCGCCGCCGCCGACATCGACCGCAAGCTGGACGAGGTGATCGCCTCCAAGCCCAAACTGGTGATCGTGGACCTCAACGCGTTGAGCTACATGAACAGCATCACGATCGGGTCGCTGGTGAGGACGCAGCAGGCCCTGAAGTCGGCGGGCGGGCAGTTGCGGCTGGCCAACCCGTCGCCCTACGCGGCCGGTGTGCTGACCGCGACCAAGGTGGGCAAGGCCCTGCCGGTCTTCCCGACGCTCGCGGCGGCGATGGGCTGAAGCCGGGGAACCCCTAGGAGGGGGATTGCGGAAGTCCGGCGTTTCTGGTAAACTGACCGGCTTGGACCGGAGGACCATGAACGCGCTCTCCACCCATATTGTCGAGCGGCCCCACGCGATCGTGCTGGTGTTGGCCGGCGACGCGGGGGTGACGCAGGTGGAAGCCCTGCGCCGAGCGGTGGACGAGGTGCTCACGCTCCCGGGCAAGCGCATCATCGTGGACATCACCAAGGTGGACTTCATCGGGAGCCTGGGGCTTGGGCAACTGGTGAGGCTGGCGCTGGCCGTTCGCGCGCGGGGCGGGCTGTTCAGGCTGTGCGGGGCGCAGGCGGGGATCAACCTGGCCATCGCCAAGAGCAAGCTCAGCGTGCTGCTCCCGATTTTCCGCGACCTGACCGACGCCGAGCGCTGATCGCGGGGCGGGCGATCTACCCTTACCCGTGACGCACTACCAGACCCTCGGCGTGCACGAGACGGCCGACGCGGATGAGATCCGCGGGGCTTTCCGCGCGCTGGCCCGCGCGCTGCACCCCGACGTCAGCACAGCCAAGGGCGCGGGCGAGCGCTTCGCCCTGGTCACCGCGGCCTACGAAGTGCTGAGCGACCCGGCGCGGCGGGCGGAGTATGACCGGAGTCTGGCGGCCTCGCGGCGCACGATCGACCCGGGGCGGGCGCACTACTCGTGGACCAACATCGCCGACAGCGAGGCCCGCGCCGCCAAGGGCGTGAGCGACTTTGACGAGTTGTACGACACGTTCTTCTCTCACCGCGAAGACCCCAAGCCCTGAGGTGATCCGGGCATTTCGACCAGTGCTTCCCTTGCCCCCGGCCGACTCATGCCCACCTACTCCGTCATCGTGATCGGCGGCGGACACGCGGGCGTGGAGGCGGCGTGGGCGGCGGCGAACATGCTGGGGGGTGAGCGCACCGTGGCGCTGGTGACGCTGGACCCGGGGAAGATCGGCGTGATGAGTTGCAACCCGGCGATCGGCGGTCTGGCCAAGGGGCAGATGGTCCGCGAGATCGACGCGCTGGGCGGGCTCATGGGCGTGGTGACCGACGCCACGGGCATCCAGTTCAAGGTGCTCAACACCAGCAAGGGCGCGGCGGTTCACGGCCCGCGGGCGCAGTGCGACAAGCACGCGTACGCCGACGAAGTGCAGCGCCGGATCGCGTCGCGCCCGGAGATTCAGGTGATCGCCGGCAGCGTGGAGCGGTTGATCGTCGAGGGTGGGCGGGTGTGCGGGGTGGTGATACAGGGCCCAGGGGCCGCAGGGCCACAGGGCCACGTGAAGAGGTCGGGCGAAGAGGGCGCGCCGGACTGGTCGGCCTTGGCCGTCTGGCCATCTGACCCTCTCACGCTTTCCGCCCCCGCGGTCGTGCTCACCACCGGCACGTTCATGCGCGGGCTCATGCACACCGGCGAGTCCAAGACGCCGGGCGGGCGCTTCGGCGAGGCTGCGGCGGTGGGCATCTCGGGCGCGCTGCGCGAACTGGGCTTTGAGCTGGGGAGGCTCAAGACCGGCACGCCCCCGCGTCTGCGACGCTCCACCATCCGCTGGCATGATCTTGAGCCGCAACTGGGCGACGACCCGCCCACGCCCTTCAGCGAGCTTTCGGGCTCGGGCTTCCCGCGCCTGCCTCAGGTGGAGTGCCGGATCACCGCGACATGCCGGGAGGCGCACGACCTGATCCGCGCGAATCTGCACCGCGCGCCGATGTTCTCGGGGCAGATCGAGTCGGCGGGCCCGCGCTACTGCCCCTCGCTTGAGGACAAGGTGGTGCGCTTCGCCGATCGCGACAGCCATCACGTGTACCTGGAGCCCGAATCCCTCCGCCCCGAGCACGCCGAGTGGGTGTACTGCAACGGGATCAGCACCTCGTTGCCCGCCGACGTGCAGGACGGGATCGTCCGGCGGATGCCGGGGTGCGAGCGGGCGGAGATCCTGCGCTACGGGTACGCGGTGGAGTACGACATGGTGCGCCCGCACCAGATCTCCGCGACGGCGCAGACCAAACTCGTCCGCGGGCTGTTCCTCGCGGGTCAGATCAACGGCACCAGCGGCTACGAGGAGGCCGCGGGGCAGGGGCTGGTGGCGGGGCTCAACGCGGCGCGCTGCGCGCGCGGGCAAGAGCCCATCGCGCTCGGGCGCGACGAGGCGTACATCGGCGTGCTCATGGACGACCTGGCGACCAAGACGCCCGTCGAGCCCTACCGCATGTTCACCAGCCGGGCGGAGCACCGGCTGCTGCTGCGGGCCGACAACGCGCCGGAGCGGCTGACGCCGATGGCGGATCGCCTGGGCCTGCTGGACCACCACCCCGACGGCGCGGCGCGGCGCGCCCTGCACGCGCGGCGCACGGCCGATCTCGCGGAGGTCCACGCGGCGATCGACCGCATCCGGCACGACGGCAAACCCCTGGCCGACGTGCTGCGGCGGGCGGAGTTCACGGTGGGGGACCTGGCGCGGGTGCTGAGCGGGGCGGGGCACGAGCCGGCGCGGTGGTGCCCGCGGGCCCTGCAGACAGCGGCGACGGACCGCTTCTACGCGGCGTATGTTGAGCGTTCGCGATCGCACCTGGCGCGGGCCCGCGAACTGGAGCGCCGACGGATCCCCGACACCATGGACTTCCTTTTGCTCACCGATCTGCGCACCGAAGCCCGCCACGCGCTGGCGAAGTTCCGCCCCGCCACGCTGGGTCAGGCGGGGCGTCTGGAGGGCCTGACGCCCGCGGACGTGACGCTGCTGGCGGTCTTGGTGCGCAAGCACCGCGAGCGGGCGGGCGCGGGCCTGGGTGACGCGGCGGGCGAAGGCGGTGGGATGTGACATCGCTGCTTTTGGCCAGTTCCGTCGGTCAGGGGTCCACGGCGCGTCCGCTCGTGGTTGACCTGCTCATCATGCTCGCGTGCGCCTCGCTCGTGGTACTGGGCCTGCGACGGCTCAAGCTCTCGACGATCCCGGCGTACCTCATCTGCGGAGCGCTCATCGGCCCCAGCGCCTTCGGGCTGATCATGAGTGATGAGAACGCGCAGTCCATCAGCGGCTTGGCGATGGTCCTGCTCATGTTCACGATCGGGCTGAATCTGGACCCGGCCGCGCTGCGGGGGGGGATGGTCCAGGTGCTCCTGGTGGGGTTGATCTCGACACTGGGCGTGATCCTCGTGAGTTGGCCTTTGGGACTGGCCGCGGGGCTGTCGGCGCCCGGTGCGCTCTCGGTGGCGATGGCCTTGTCGATGTCTTCCACCGCCGTGGCGATGGCCGTCTTGCAGCAACGACGCGAGGCGCACCGCCTCAACGGGCGGTTGTGCGTGGGCATTTCCATCACACAGGACCTGCTCTCGCTGGTGTGCCTGGCATCGATGCCCATGCTGGCACAGTGGGCCGGTACCGCCGGTGATGCGGGGGGCACCGGTGGGCACGGCGGAGCGCCGTTGCTGGCTTGGCTTCCGGCGGGCACCCCCGGCTTCCTGAAGATGCTCCTGGCGATCGGCGGGATCGCGGTGCTGATCGCGATGTCGAAGCTGATCCTTCCGACTCTGCTCCGAGACGCCTCGCGCAGCCAGAGCCCCGAGGTTCCGCTGGTCGTGGCGGCGGCGGCGGCGTTCGGCGCGGCGGCCGTGGCGTCCGGGCTGGGCTTCTCCCCCGAGCTGGGCGCCTTCCTCGCCGGCTTCATTCTGGCCGCGACGCCCTTCAGGGCGCAGCTCGCCGGCCAGTTGGCGCCGATCCGGGACCTGTTCATGGCGGTCTTCTTCACCGCCGTCGGGCTCAAGCTCCAGCTCGGCGAACTGGCCAGTGTGCCGGGTCTGGTGACGCTGCTCGTGGGCGTCGCGGCGGTGATCACGATCAAGACCTTCGTGATCGCCACCACCACGTGGGTCCTGGGCGGGACGGCCAACATCTCTTTCAAGGTCGGCCTGATCCTCGCGCAGGCGGGCGAGTTCTCGATCGTCATCTTGACCCCGGCGCTGGCGCTGGGCGTCATCGGCAAAGCCGACTTCGCCATCGTGATCGCGATCGCCGTTCTTTCGCTGGCGCTGTGCCCGATCCTGTACGCGCGGGCGGAACTGATCGCCCCGCTGCTGTCACGAATACCCCTGGCTGGCTGGAGCAGGTCCAGCCACCTGAACGAGCGCGAGACCGAGGACGAGCACGCCCGCGGGGCGGCCCAGGCCCTGTCCGACGCGGGCGCCGAAGGCACGCCCCCCGTCCAGCGCCCGGTGGCGAAGTTCGTGGTCATCGCGGGCTTCGGCGTGGTCGGACGCGCGCTCGCCGACCGCTTCGCGCTCTTGGGCGTGCCCTTCTGCATTGTCGACCTCAACCGCCAGACCGTGGAAACGCAGCGAAGGCTGGGGCGGCAGGCGGTGTACGGCGACATCAGCAACCCCGAGGTGCTGGAGGCCGCGGGCGTGCAGCGAGCCGACGCGGTGATGCTCACGATCCCCGACGACGAGGCGATGATGCGGGCGTGCGAGGCGATCCGCAAGGCGCGGCCCGACGTGTTCATCGCGGCCCGCACCAGCTTCCTGGCCAAGGCGATGATCGCCACCGCGCTGGGGGCCGACCAGGTGATCGTCGAAGAGGTCGCCACCGCCGAGACGATGGCGCGGCAGGTGCTCGATCAGATGCGCCGGCGGGCGCAGGGCCCGTCCGCGTCCTGAGCGGGCCCGCGCCGCTCAGGCGGCCAGACCCGCCTGGGCGCACAGCGGCAGCCGGCGGATCATGAGCATCGTCACGTCGTCCTGCTGGTGCAGCGAGCCGGCCCGCGCGTCGATCGCGCCCGCGAAGCGGTCCAGCGCCGCCTCCAGGCTGTGTTGCCCGGCGGCGTCACGCAGGTCGGCGATGACGGGCGCGGTGCTGAGCGCGTCGGTTTCGATCAGCCCCAGCGCCGGGGGCACGCCGTCGGAGTGCACCAGCAGCAGATCGCCGGGCGCCAGTTGCAGGGAGGTCTGGTCGTAGATGAGGTCTTCGAACGTGCCCAGCAGCGGCCCGCCCTGGTCGATGGGCGCCGCGCCGCCGCGAGAGAGCACCACCGCCGGCGGGTGGCCCGCCGAGGCGAGGCGGACCGTCCCGTCGCGTCCGTCGATGACCCCGTAGGCGGCGGAGACCAGCGCGTGCACATCGCCCTTGCGCTCGGCGAATCGGGCGTTGAGGCGCGTGAGGGCCTCGGCGGGCTCGATGATGCGGTACGACGAGCCGTTGATTTCCTTCATGGGCAGCAGTTTGCTCATGAGCATCATGAGCAGCGCGGCGGGGACGCCGTGGCCGCAGGCGTCGGCCATGAAGAACGCGGTGTGGTGCTCGTCGAGTCGGGCGATGTCGTAGAAGTCGCCCGAGAGCCCGGACTTGGGGCGGAAGAGCACGCCGGTGTCCATGCCGGGCGTGCTGGGGCGGGCGCGGGGCAGGAACTCGCGCTGGACCATGACGGCCAGGTGCTGCTCGAGCTGCGCTTCGTCAAACTGCCGGCAGGCGACGGAGCGGACCTGGGACTCCAGGCGCTGCTCTTCGAGGTTCTGGCGCAGGGCGGGGTTGAGGTGGGCCAAGGCCAGGAGCGCGCCGGCGATGACCGGCGCGCCCGCGTCGCCGGTGAGTTCCACGGCGTGCTGCGCGCTGGCCACGGGCATGGCCGGGCCCGGGTCGTCGAGCACGAAGAGCACCCCCAGCCCGGCCTCTTCGGCCATCGCCATCAGCGACGGGGCCACGCGCCGCACCAGCGCCCGCGGGCCCAGCGCGATCGCGGCGCGTGCGCCGGTCTCGACCTCGGCGGCGAAGCGCCGCGACAGTTCTTCGGGGGGCACGGCCTGCAGCGCGAGCGGGGCCCTGCCCGCCCAGGCGGCGCGCAGAGACTCCAGCCGCGAGGCGGCGTCTTCCGGGCTGAGCCCGACCGGGACGGCCAAGATCCGCCAGGGCGAGGGTCCGAGATGTGCCGGTGCCGCGCCCGCCATGCCCCGCCTCCGCTCACGGCGCGCGCAGGGAGCGCACGCTTTGGCGGATCGGACTAGCGGGCCCGCTTCTTGAGGCCCTCGAGGTCGTCGATCTGAACCTTGTCGCCTTCCTTCACGTTCAGTCCGGGAATGAGCCCGCCCTTGATCTCGATGACGAACGTGGCGGGGAAGCGGCTGCTGTACTGCTTGAGCCGCGCGTTGTATTTCATGTTCGGGGTGGACTCACCGGGGGTGCCTTCGTCGGGCCCGCGCGGGGGTTCGGGGGTCATCTGGTGCATGGTCAGCACCCGCCCCGCGCCGTCGAGGTAGATGATGTCGATCGGGATCGGGCAATCGCGCATCACGAAGCCCTGCACCCGCACCTGGCTGGGCGGGAACACGAACAGCATCCCGCCATCCTCCTCGATGTGCGTTCGGCCCGATAAGCCCTTGAACCGCGTCGCGTCATCCAGCGCCAGTTCCAGCGTGAAGTTCCGGTCCCCGATCTTCACCCGCGCGGTGCTGGCGCCCGCCGAGTCGTCGCAGCCGGCCAGCGTCGCCGGGGCGGCCATCGCCCCCGCGCCCAGCACGGTCAAAAGCAGCCTGCGGATCACCCCTTGGCGAAGGACATGAGCCATCGATCCACCTCCGGTGTGAACGTTATGCGGGCCGGTTCGCCCCGCTCGCCGGGCCAGTCCGTGGGCCACAGCGCCAGCACGTCCTTCAGACTCATCGGCTGAAGAAGCGGGATGATCCCCGCGCTGTGCGCGACCCACCCGATGATCGCCTCCGCCGGCACCCCGCGTTGGCGGTAGGTCTCCACCCGCGTGTCGCCGTGACGCTTGGCGAGGCGGCGGCCGTCGGGGCCAACCACCAGGGCCAGGTGCCAGTAGTCCGGCTCGGGGGTCAGGCCCAGGGCGCGATACAGCAGGCGCTGGCGCGCCGCGGAGTCGATCAGGTCGCTGCCCCGGATCACGTCGGTGATGCCCTGGCGGTGGTCGTCGACCACCACGGCCAGTTGGTACGCGGGCACGCCGCGCTTGGTCCAGATGATGAAGTCCCCGGCGGTCTGGCTCACGTCGATGGTTTGCAAGGCGGGGCGGGCGGCGCGGTCGGTGAAGGTCACCGGGCCCGGGGCGACGGCCAGCCGCCAGTTGACCGGGGTGTCGTCCACCGCCCGGGGCACCAGCGGGGGTCTGAGCTCGGGGCCAAACCGCACCTCATGCGCGCCCTCCTGGGGCGCGCTGGCGGCGGTGTCTTCGACCTGCGCCCGGCTCAGGTCGCTCGGGAAGGCCAGGGCCGATGCGGCCAAGGCCTCCAGCGCCCGGCGGTAGGGGGTGAGGTCGGAGGATTGAATGAGGACCGGCCCGTCCCAGTTGAGCCCGAGCCAAGTCAGGGTGTCGGCGATGGCCTCCGCGGCACCCGGCTTGATCCGGGGTCCGTCAAGGTCTTCGATGCGTAAGATGATGTCCCAGCTCAACTTGCGCGCGATCAGCCAGGCGATGACAAACGACCGGGCGTTGCCCAGATGCAGGGCCCCGGTCGGGGAGGGGGCCAGACGGGTCCGCCGGCGGGGGGTGGGGGTTTGGGGTGGCGGGTGGTCAATCTGTCGTCCGGGCGTCGTCATCGGGCGACCCACGATACACTCTCCGACCAGACACCGGACATTTTCCACTTTCCGTCCGGACCTGCCCACCATGGCCAAGAGCAAGACGAAAGCCCCCGCCACGCCGCCCGCGCCCAGATTGTCGGATGACCAGATCCGGCTGGAGTTGGGCAAGCGGCCCGAATGGTCGGAGACGGGCGAGGCGATCCAGCGGACCTTTGCCTTCAAGAACTTCGTGGAGGCGATGGCGTTCGTCAACCAGGTGGCCCATGCGGCGGAGGCGGCGAACCACCACCCCGACCTGCTGATCCGGTACAACAAAGTGACCCTGACGCTGAGCACTCACGACAGCGGGGGCATCACGCAGAAGGACTTTGACCTCGCGGGGACGGTGGACGCGCTGCTGCCCGCCTAGTCGAGAGGACAACCCATGAGCATCTTGCCCCCCTTGCCGGCTTGGGAGTCTCTCCACCCGGCTGTGGTTCATTTCCCGATCGCGCTGCTGATGACCGCGCCGGTCTTTGTGGTGATGGGGGTGGTGTGGGGCTCGCGCAGCCGCGAGATGTTCACCGCCGCGCTGCTCATGCTCCTGCTGGGCACGGCGGGGGCGTGGCTGGCGACGGCGACTGGCGATGCGGGGGAGAAGTGGGCCAAGGGCGTGGCGGGGGCGAGCGAGGTTCTGCACGAACATGAAGAGCACGGCGAGCTCGCCCGGAACCTCTTCACAGGCTTGAGCCTGGCCATCGCGATCCTGACTGTGGCGCTGTGGGTGCGGTCGCGCCCGCCGGGGCTGGGCGGACGTCTGCTGGCGGCGGTGGTGTGGCTGGGGCTGTTTGCGTGGCCCGCGCTGACGCTGGCGCAGACGGCGCACCTGGGGGGGCGGCTGGTCCACGACCTGGGCGTGCGTGCCCCGCTTTCGGGCGGGCTTCCGGCGGGTGAACCCAAAGAGGCCGGCGAGGCGAAAGAAGAGCGATGAAAGGTCACGCGATGAGCCGGACGCGACCGTGGAGTTTGGCGACGGTGCTGGCGTGCGCGCTGGCGATCTGCGCGGCGGTGGCGCCGGCGGCGACGAGCTCCGCCCGCGCGGACGACGTGAAGGCCGGTGACCGCGCGGCGATCACGCTTTCGCTCGACGGCGCGGTGGTGATCGGGGCGAGCGTGTCGGCGGGGTTTGGGTGCCTGATGCCGGTGGACGTGACGCCGCCCGACGCGGCCAAGGACGCTGAGCGCGTGACGACCATGGGCACCGTCCGCCTGACGGACATGCTGGCGGCGGCGACGCTTGATCCGGCGAAGAAGCCGCGGTCATGGGCGACGGGGCGGTTCTTTCAGGACCCCGAGCGCTTGGGCGAGGAGACGCTGAAGAAGGCGATCGAGGCCAAGCCCACGATGGTCTTCGCGGTCGATTACCTCTTCTGGCACGCGTATGGCTGGACGCTGGATGAGGGCTCGCGCACGGAGAAGTTTGAACGCGGGCTCAAGCGCCTGGAGCGGCTGGGGGCGGACATCCCCATCGTGGTGGGCGACCTGCCCGACATGAGGCACGCGACGCTGATGCTCCAGCCCGAGATGGTCCCCAGCCGGGAGACGCTCGCCAGGCTCAACACGCGGCTGGCGGAGTGGGCGAAGGGGCGCACGAACGTGGTGATCGTGCCGCTCAGCGGCTTCGTGAAGTCCGCGCTCTCCGGCGAGCCGGTGACGATGGCCGGACGAACCTGGACCAAGGACGAAGTGCAGACGTGGCTTCAGGGCGACGGGCTGCACGCGACGCCCGCGGGCACGGCGGCGCTGACGCTCGACGTGCTGTGGCGGATGCGCGAGGCGAAGATGCTGCCTGAGGGCGCGGTGTATCCGAACGACCCCAAGGCGCTGCTTGACCGCGTGAAGCCGATGGTGCCGACGAAGAAGAAGTGACGCGACTGCGCGGCGCGGGCCGGCGGGGTCACTTCTCCGGCGCGCCCGTGGGCGGGACCGGCGCGGGCGGCTCGGGCGGGGGCGGCGGGGGGTTGTCCTTCAGATAGACGCATTCGGCCTCGAAGACCAGCCAGGCGTTGCCGGGGATCCGCGCCCGGGGCTGGCCCGACTCGCCATAGCCCATGCCCGGCGGGATGACGAGCCGGCGGACGGTGCCCTTTTGGATGCCGGGGACGCCGACGTTCCAGCCCTGGATGAGTTGACCGGGGAGGCTGAACTGCAGGGGCTGGCGGCCTTCCTGGCGCGAGGTGTCAAAGCGGAAGCCGTCAGCGCGGAGCCAGCCGGTGTACTGGAAGGCGACCGCGTCACCGTTGTCGGCGCGGATGCCCTCGCCCGCGACGAGGTCGTAGGTGATGAGCCCGCCGGGATGGCGCACGGCCTGAAGGGCGGGCTGGAAGCGGGTGAAGTTCATCGCGGGCTGATTGGCGGCGGGCCCGAACCCCTCGGAACCATCGGGCTTGACGCCGCGGTCGGAGATGCGGACCGAATCGCGCGAGAGATCGAACGAGGAGACGAGGAGGGTGGCGCCCGCGCGGTTGATGGGTGCGGGCCCGCCCGAGCCGGCGAAGCGGTCGCCCTGGCGGGTGAGCACCACGTCAATCATGGGCGTGAGCTGGGAGACGGTGAGGGCGGGGAAGGCGTCGGGCGCGAGCCAGAGGCCGACCATGGCCTCGCCGAAGCCCGCGCCGACGCGTTCGAAGGTGAAGACGCGGAGGCGGAGTTCGGGCTTGCCGTCGATGGTCTGGCGGAAGAAGTGGAATACGCCCTGGTTGAAGGCGGCCTGGGGCGTGTCGGCGCGGTTGATCTCGAAGTAGAGCGCGTTGTCGAGGCCCTCGATGCTGATCACGGCGGTGTGCAGCGTGAGGGCGGGCTGCTCGCCGGCGGCCTCGGCCTTGAACGAGCCGGTGAGCATCGCCAGCGCGTCGAGGATCTCCTGGTCGGTGGTGGCGGGCGCGGGCTTGACCACCGGGGGGAGGTCGGCGGGCGCGGCGGGCGGCTGGAGGGCCAAGACCGGGCCCGAAAGCCAGACGGAGCAGAGCGCGGCGAGCAGACGGGCGTTCATGTCGTTTCTCCGCGATGACCGGCCCGTGGAGCGGGCGCGGTGTGGTTGCGTGTGCGGGGCGCGTGACGCGCGGCGCGGATCAGGCCAGGTCGGGAAAGAGCTTGATGGTCGCGCCGATCAGGTCCTTCACGTGGCTGATCGACTCGTCCATGAACTTCTGCTCGACGTCGTTCATCTTGAAGGAGATGATGCGCTCGACGCCCTTGGCGCCCAGCACGGCGGGCACGCCGACGAAGAGGCCCTTGCCCCCGTTGGCCTTGGCGACGCCGAACTCGTTCTCGCAGTAGACGGCGGAGGCGATGACGCGCTTCTTGTCGCGGACGATGGCCTCGACCATCTCGATGGTGCCGGCGGAGGGGGCGTACCAGGCGCTGGTGCCCATGAGCTTGACGATCTCGCCGCCGCCGACCTTGGCGCGGTCGACGCACTTCTGGATGACCTCGGCGGGGAGCAGGTCGCTGACGGGGATGCCGTTGACGCTGGTGAGGCGGGGGAGGGGGACCATGTCGTCGCCGTGACCGCCCAGGAGCAGGCCCTGGATGTCCTCGACGCTGACGCCCAGCTCCATGGCGAGGAAGGTCTTGTAGCGGGCGACATCGAGCGCGCCGGCCTGGCCCATGACGCGGTGGGCGGGGAAGCCGGTGACCTTCCACATGACGTAGACCATCGCGTCGAGCGGGTTGCTGACGACGATGACGATGGCGTTCGGCGCGTACTTCTTGATGTTCTCGGCGACGTTCTTGACGATGCCGGCGTTGATCTGCACGAGGTCGTCGCGGCTCTGCCCGGGCTTGCGGGGCACGCCGGCGGTGACGATGATCACGTCGGAGCCTTCGATGTCCTTGTAGTCGAAGGTGCCGGTGATCTTGGCGTCGAAGTTCTCGACGGGCCCGCAGCAGGCGAGGTCGAGGGCCTTGCCCTTGGGCATGTGCAGCTCGGGCTTGTCCTTGTTGGGGATGTCCAGGAGGACGACGTCGCCGAGTTCCTTCATGGCGATGGAGCGGGCGCACTCGCCGCCGATGTTGCCGGCGCCGATGACGGAAATCTTGGCACGACGAAGCATGGGACAGGACCTCCTGAAGATAGGGGCGGGATGGTAGCGGTCCGAAACAAACGCGGCAAACGCGGCGAACGGGGCCAACACGACAAACAGGAGCCAAAGAGCGGCATGAAGTCCGCTTGTTTGCCCCGTTTGCCCGGTCGGTCGTGTGGGCCGCGCTACACCGCTCGCGGATCGATCCCCAGCGCTGCCAGCTTCTTGTACAGCGTCGTGCGGTTGATCTTCAGGGCCTGGGCGGCCTTGAGCTTGTTGCCGCCGGCGGCCTTGAGCGCGGCGAGGATGATCTGGCGCTCGGGCTCCTTCATCGCGTCGTCGAGCGAAGAGGCGGAAGGAGCTGAAGACTCGGCGGTGGGCACCGCAGAGGGAGGAGCGCCGGCGGGGAAGTTGAGCGCGGGGTTCGCGGGCACCGCGGCGCCCGTCCACAGCGCGCGGGCGGCTTCGGCGTCGGTGACGTGGGGGGGCAGGTCGGCGAGGGTGATGGTGGGCGTGCGCGCCAGCACGGCGGCGCGCTCCACGATGTTGGAGAGTTCACGCACGTTGCCCGGGAAGGGGTAGCGGCGCAGGGCTTCCATCGCGGCGGGCTCGAACCCGCTGATGGTCTTGCCGATCTCCGCGCTGTGCTGCTTCAGGAAGTGCTCGACGAGCATGGGGATGTCGTGCCCGCGCTCGCGGAGCGGGGGCAGTTCGATCTTCACGACGTTGATGCGGTAGTACAGGTCCTGGCGGAACGCGCCCGCGGCGACCAGGCGCTCCAGCGGCTGGTTGCTCGCGAGGATCACGCGAACGTCCACCTCGATGGTCTGGTTGCCGCCCACCGGCTCGAAGCGCCGCTCCTGCAGCACGCGGAGCAGCTTGAGCTGCATCGCGGGCGAGGCGCTGTTGATCTCGTCGAGGAAGATCGTGCCCCCGCTGGCGGCGAGGAACTTGCCGGTCTTGTCGGCGTGCGCGCCCGTGAACGCGCCCTTGACGTGGCCGAAGAGCTCGCTCTCCAGCAGCGTTTCGGGGATCGACCCGCAGGCCAGCTCCACGAACGGCTTGCCCGCGCGGGGAGAACGGTGGTGTATGGCGTGGGCGATCAGGCTCTTGCCCGTGCCGCTCTCGCCGGTCATCAGCACCGTGGTCTTGGTGGGCGCGACGGCCTCGACGAGGTCGTAGATCTTGAGCATCCGCGGGTCGGAGCCCACGATGTTGTCGAGGTTGAATCGCGTGTTGAGCTGCTGCTTCAGCGAGCGGTTCTCGGCCAGCAGCGCCTGCTGCCTCAGGGCGCGCTCCAGAGCGAAGCGCAGTTCATTGTCCACCACCGGCTTGGTCAGATAGTCCGCCGCGCCGAGGCGAACCGCCTGCACCGCCGACTCGATGGTCCCGTATCCCGTGAGCATGAGCACGACGGTCTGGGGGTGGTTCTTGGCGATGCGGCGGAGAAGCTCCATGCCGTCAACCTTGGGCATGGCCACGTCGGTGATGACCACGTCGAAGGGGCGGGAGGTGGACACGGCGGTGCCCGCGTTCTCGGCCTGCTCCAGCGTGTGGAGGGCTTCCTGCCCGTCGAGGGCGGTGGCGGGCTCGTGGCCCTCGGCGACGAGGAACTCGGCGAGCGATTCGGCGACGATGGGGTCGTCGTCGACGACGAGAATGCGCGCGCCGCGGCGCGCGGGTGAGTCGTCGCCGCCGCGGGTGATCTTCGCGATGGGCGTGGAGGGGGCGGGCATCAGGCGGCTCCGGCCATGGGGGGCATGGGCCTGGGGGGCAGGGCGATCGTGAGCTGCGCGCCGCAGGGGTCCTCGGGCGTGGCGTGGGGCGCCAGGCGGATGGTCCCGCCGGCGGCGAGGATGATGTCGCGCGCCATCGACAGCCCGATGCCCAGCGAACCGGTCTTGGTGGTGTAGCCGGGCGCGAACACGTCGGGGCCCTGTCGCCCGGGCGCGACAGCGGGGGGGCCCTCGCCGTCGTCGGTGATGCGGATGATCGCGCCGGGCTCGTCGCGCTCCCCGCCCCTGGCGACGGTGGCGACAATCTCGATGCGTCCGCGCGCGGGCTGCTTGCGCGGGCGTCGGCGCAGGATGGACTCGACGCTGTTGCGCAGGGCGTTGACGAGCACGGTGTAGACCCCGCGCGCGTCGGCGTGGGCCAGCTCGGGCTCGGTCGAGCACTTGAGCGTGATGCCCTGCTCGGTGGCCCAGGGCTCGGTGATCGCCGCGGCGTGCTGCACCGCGTCGAGCATCGACATCACCGGCGTCGGACCCAGCGACGATCCCGCGAACGTGCCGCGGGCCACGCTGTGACCTCGCGCCGCGGCGGTCACCAGCGCGCTCATCTGCTCGAGCGCGGCCTTGACGGTCAGCAAGCGGCGGTGCCCTTCGTCGGCGGGGTCGAGCCCCGCGCGCAGCAGCATGCCCACCTGGCGCATCGATCCGTCGAGCAGGCCCGCGAGGTCGTGCGTGAGGCCGGTGAGGCGCTCGGAAACCACGGCGGGGTCGGCGCGCGGACCGGGCGGGGTCTTGATGATGGGAGAGCCGCCGGGGTGCGGGCGGCGCGCAAAGTCATCGCGGGCAGTCATGATGACGCCAGGGATCGACACGCACGGGGCGCAACTGAAGCGCGGTGTGGCGAAAACACGACACGCGCAGAGCGTGCGCGTCCCACCCGGGTTATCCGAGGCTCATCGCCGCGATCACACGCCCAGCGCCGCGGCGCAGCGGTCGCACAGCATCGCGCCGCTTGAGCGCGCCTTCACCGTGCCGTCGCGACGCCAGGAACGCTCGCAGCGGGGCTCGGCCCTCAGGTCATTGACCTTGACGTCGCCCGCCGCGGCGCTCACGCTCACGCGCGAGACACCCAGCAGATCAGCGAGGTCCACGGGCTCAACGCCGCTGAGCACGCCCTCCGGGTCGGGCAGGGTCACGCCCATGTCGAGCGGGTTGTCCACGCCCAGCGACTTCTTGGCGTGCTCCATCGCGCCCTGAGCCTGCTCGCGCAGGGCCATGATCTTCTCCCAGCGATGGGCGTCTTTGGCCGGGAAGTTGAGCGCGACCTCGGCGGGGAACGTCTCGAGGTGCACGCACGCGTCTTTCAGGCTCGCCGGCGCGTCGGGCTTGTCGGCCCCCAGGAGCGACCGGTACGCCTCGTCCGCCGTGTGCGGCATGATCGGCGCCAGCAAGCGGCACAGCCCGTCGGTGAGGTCCCAGAGCACGGTCTGCGTGCGGCGGCGGCGCGGGGAGTCGGGCTTGTCGCAGTAGAGCCGATCCTTCACCGCGGCCAGGTAAACGGCGCTGAGCGTGCTGTTGCAGAAGTCGTAGAGGGCGGACTGCGCGGACTTGAAGTCGTAGCGTGTGAAGGCCTGCACCACCTCGGCCCGCAGCGCGTTGAACCGGCCCATCACCCACGCGTCGATGGACGTGGGCGGGACCAGGCGCAGGTCAACGCACATGCCCGGCGCGCCCGCGTGGCTGGGCGTGAAGTCGTACAGGTTGCTGAGCATGAAGCGCAGCGTGTTGCGCACCTTGCGGTAGCTCTCGCCCGCCACGTCGAAGTACGACTTGTCCACCTTCACGTCGTTCTCGTACGCCAAAGACGCGACCCACCAGCGGGCCACGTCCGCGCCGTAGTCCTTCATGAGGTCCTCGACTTCGATGGTGTTCCCCAGGCTCTTGGACATCTTCTTGCCGTCCTTGTCCACCATGAAGCCGTGGGTGAGCAGCGTTTTGTACGGCGGCTTGCCCATCATGCCCAGCGCGGGGAGCAGCGAGGTCTGGAACCAGCCGCGGTGCTGGTCGGAGCCTTCGAGGTACAGGTCCATGGGGAAGTCGCGCCCGTCGCTGCGCTCGCGCATCACGGCGTTCCACGACGAGCCCGACTCGAACCACACGTCGAGGATGTCGTGGCCCTTCTTCAGGGCCGTCGCCGGGAGGCGGCGGACATCATCCGGCGCATCAGGGTCGGACTTGGCGTCGTAGTTCGCGAGCAGTTCGGCGGGCTGCAACTGGAACCAGGCGTCGCTGCCCTTGTCGCGCACGACCTTGGTAACCGCCTTCACGCTCGCGGGCGTCATGAAGGCCTGCTCCTTGCCCTGCGCGTCGGTGTAGAGGAACGCGGGGATGGGCAGGCCCCAGGCGCGCTGACGCGAGACGCACCAGTCGGGGCGAGACTCGAGCATGCCGCGCATGCGGCTTTGACCCCATGACGGCACGAAGTTGATGTTCGTGCCACTCCGCAACGACTGTACTTCGTCGTTGGTCGCTTGCGAGTAGAAGCCCTCTCCCGCGTGATCTTCTGGAGACTCGGCGTCGGGGAAAGACAGCCCAACTGCGTTTAGAGCCATTCTACGAAGTGACTTTCCGAGGCCTTTGGCAGGCCGATCGACACTGACAAACCACTGTTCGGTCGCGCGGAAGATCGTCGGCGTCTTGCCGCGCCAGTCGTGCGGGTAGGAGTGGTTGAACTGGAAGTGGTGGAAGAGGTGCCCGCTGTTCTGCAGGTGCTTCACCACGAGGTCGTTGGCCTTCCACACGTCGGGCTTCTTGCCGTCGGCGCCCGGTGTGCGGAGCCACGCGGGGACGGTGTCGTCGTAGGTGCCGTCGGGCAGCACGGGGCAGGAGATGGGCAGGCCCACCTTCAGCCCGGTCTGGTAGTCTTCCACGCCGTGGCCCGGCGCGGTGTGCACCAGGCCGGTGCCGTCTTCGAGGGTGACGTAGTCGGCGGGAACGAGGGAGTACACAGCCGACACGGGCGGGGCGCCAGCGCCGCCAGAGCCCATGAAGGGGTGGCGGTACCTGAGCCCCACGAGCCTGTCGCCGGTGGTCTTGGCGAGCACGACGACCTCCTCGGCGCGGGCCATCTGCATGACCTTCTCGACGAGGTTCTCGGCGAGCACGGTGACGCTGCCGTCGACCCACACCAGCGCGTAGGTGAAGGCGGGGTTGACGGCGATGGCGAGGTTGGCGGGGAGCGTCCAGGGGGTGGTGGTCCAGATCATGAACGAGCAGCCCTGCGACGGGCGCACGCCCGTGCGCGAGAGCCAGGACGGGCGCGACGCGGCGCCGTCATCGCCCTCGTCCTCCGCGCCCTCCTGTTCGTCCGCGCCCTGATCTTCTCCAAGACCGAAGGCCGCGTACACCGCCTCGGGGTCGGCCGCTTCGAAGTCCACGTATACCGACGGGTCGGTGCGGTCGTAGTACTCCAGTTCGGCCTCGGCGAGCGCGGTCTGGTTGGCGAGCGACCAGTGAACGGGCTTGAGCTGGCGGAAGACCAGCCCGCGCTCCATGAGCGCCGCGAGCACTTCCAGCGTCGCGCCCTCGAAGTCCTTGCGCATGGTCAGATACGGATCGGCGTAGTCGGCGAGCGTGAGGAGGCGCTGCATCTGGCCCGACTGCAGCTTGATGAACTTCTCGGCGCTGGCCTGGCACTCGCGGCGCACGGCCATGCGGCGGTTGTCCTCACTGAGCGTGTCGAGCTTGGCGAGCTTGCCCTTCTCCATCAGGTCGGTCATGACCTTGTGCTCGATGGGCAGGCCGTGGCAGTCCCAGCCCGGCACGAAGGGCACGTCCTTGCCCATCATGCCCTGGCTGCGGACCACGAAGTCCTTGAGGCACTTGTTCATCATGTGCCCGAGGTGGATGGAGCCGTTGGCGTAGGGCGGGCCGTCGTGGAAGACGAAGCGAGGGGAGCCGGCCCGCTTGGCCCGCAGCGCGGCGTACAGCCCCGCGCCGCCCAGCGCGTCCCAGCGCTTCTGGCTCGCGGGCTCGGCCTGCACCAGGTTGGCCTTCATCGAGAAGGCGGTCTTGGGCAGATTGCAGGTGTCTTTGAACGACGTGCCGCCGGCCGCGCCGTCTTTGGTCGGCGCGGCCTTGGCGTGGTTGGATGGCGGGTTCTGCGTGCTGGGATTCGTGGAAGGGGAGTTCATGGCGATCCTGATCTTTCCGGCGGCGTGCGCCGGCTGAATTATGGAGCGGGGTCTGGAGCGGCCATCGTACGGGGCGAAAAACACCGACTCCCGCCCGGGCAAAGGCCCGGCCGGGTCGTGGGGAGGCCCCGTGGAACTGGAGGATCACGCCGCGAATGGCCGCCGAAAACGCGCGATCGCCTCAGCCCCGACGGGGCGAGGTAATTCGACGCGAAATGGCGGTGGTGCGGAACATGCGAGAAAAGCTTAGGCGGGGAGATCGGCGCACGCCCGGGCTCACTTCAGTTCGAAGATGCTCTGGGTCCGGAGAACCAGCCCGCTCGACGGGGACATGTGGTACGCGTGGGCGTGGATCTCTCGCGGGTAGCGCTGGAGTTCGACCATGCTCAGCGCGGGGCCGTCGGCCTCGGACCAGATGTGCAGCAGCGCGTCGGTCTCTTTCGCCAGGTCGATCAGTTCGTTATACGTGGCGTTGTACAGGTTCTCGCTGAGCGTTTCGGTCTGCATGCTGGTGCCGTACGACACCCGCGCCTCGGGGAACGGATGGTCGTAGTCCTTCTCGCCCACGCAGGGGAACGTCGCCACCGCGCCGCTGGTGGGAAGGCCCGTGTCCTGCGCCGTGAGCAGTTCGCTGGCGCAGAAGCCCTTGATCTGGAAGCGGAGCATGTGCCCGCCCTGCATCAGCCACGTCTCAAACTCATAGCCGGTGTGCGGAATCGTGCGGCGCTGCTTGAGCGCGAAGAGCTCCGGGTGCAGCGCACGGCGGTACAGGAACAGTTGCGGGCTGGCGAGAGTGTGCTTGGCGGTCGGCTGGTGCTGCATGGCTGGCCCTCTGGTTCCCGCGCGGGGTCGCACGCGGCCTGTGAAAACCCAAGACGCGTCCCGGGGACCATCTTCCGGAGCGGCCGGATGCTACCGGATGCCCGACGGGATGCCAAGGATTTTTCATGGAAGGCCGACGGACCGCAACATTCCGACAGCCCATCCCCTTAGATAGACGCCCGATACGGGCAATCTACTACCTGTAGTGTTCGCATCATGTTTGGTATTTGCTCGCACAACGCGGCATGGGTCACAGGCCTTACGGCCAGACCGCCGTGCAGGCCGGGCAGAGCGCGGACCGATAACGGGGCCATGGCGTCGAGGATCGCGCGCAACCGGTCATGGATGACCTGGTGGTGGGCTGGCTACCGCGCGAGGATCGCGGCGCTCGCCGCCGGGCTGAAGGTGGCCGGACCCAGCGAGGTCGAGGCGATCGCGGCGGAACTGATCGACGAACTGGACCGCCGGCCGCGCCGGCGCGAGCCGCTGGACGCGTTGGCGGGTGCGTGGGACCGGCTGACACCCGCGGCCCGCGAGGCGGCGCTGGCGGTGGGCGGGGCGCACTGGCCCGAGGCGGTCGACGGCATGTTGGCCTCGCCGCTGCCCGGGGTGCGCCGTGGCGGCGCGAGTCTGGTGGGCACGCTGGGGCTGACGAGCAAGGCGCCCGCCCTGGTCGAGCTGCTCGCGGAGAGTGGCGAAGCGGGCGACGCGGCTGAGCAGACGCTGCGCGATCTGATGGGCGATGGGTCGGCGGGCGGCGCGGCGCTGAGCGCCGCGCTCCGCGAGATCGTGCTGACCGCCGATCGGCACCAGCGGTCGTCGCTGCTGCTGCTGCCGGCGAAGGTGGTGCGGGCGCGCGGCGTGCTGGCGGCGGGCGCGGTGAGCGTGCCGCTGCGAGAGTGGCTCAAGGACGCGGAGCACCCGGCGCACCTGGTGATGCGATCGGTGATGCGCCGGGCGCGTGACTCGCGTCTGAGCGCGTTGGCGTGGCGCTGGCTGGCCTCCAAGGGGCTGGGCTCGGCCTGCGCGGCGCGGCTGGCCGAAGCGACCACGCCCGACGCGCACGCGGCCGTGCTGGAAGCGTGGCACCTGTGGGCCCACACCGCCCGCGAGCGGGCGCTGCTGCGTCTGAAGCGCTCCGACTCCGCCTTGCCTGCGGCCATGCCGGCTCCGGGGTCGCAGGCGACGATCGACGCACGGATCGGCCACGCCAAGTGGGCGGCGCGGACGCCGCACCATCCCCGGGCGCGCGACGCGATGCTGGCCGCGCTGCTCGCCGACCCCAGCCCCGCCGTCCGGCACGCGGCGGTGCGTGAGGCGTCGCGCTGCCCGTTCCGCCCGCGTGCCTGGC